>CAZWJO010000005.1:0-56276 GCA_964634905.1 uncultured Sangeribacter sp. | reverse complement strand
GAATTGGTTTAAATATAGACTTCCAAACTCTTCCGATATCGTATGCGGAGCGTCCCAAACCCTTATACAAGGACTCGGGCAAGGCTTCGCTGTCGCTCCGTTTTTTAATCCTGAAACCTCTCTTCTCACCATTCCCTTTGACTTCATTCCTGAGTCAAAAGGCATAAAGGCCATCAACTCATCTTTACCCCTTTCCACTCCAAAATCTGATTATCATAGTGAAATCAAGGCGATAAAAGATAATTTGGATGGCAAACGCGGAAAGACTGTCGCAGCAAGAGTGATCAAACTTGACATCTCTATTGACGTAAACGCTACTTTCGATTCGCTTTGCCAGGCTTATCCTGATACCTTTGTTTTTGCTTTTTCCACGTCTGAAACTGGAACTTGGATTGGAGCTTCCCCTGAACTACTGCTTCGTAAAGACGGTGAATTCCTCTCTACTATGGCTCTTGCCGGGACGCGTCCATGTTCTGATACAGAAGAAAAGTGGGAAGAAAAAAACAATGACGAGCAAGCTATGGTCACCGAATTTATCATAGACTGCCTCATAAGACACTGCGGGACTGTTACTGTAGGAAAGACATTCACAAAAAAAGCAGGACCAATCGAGCACATTTGCACTCCTATATCCGCATTTTTGCCTCCAACAGATCTTGCTGATGAATACGAGGAAAGCTATAGCAACAGACTCCGACAACTTCTGACAGAGTTATCTCCGACACCGGCTTTATGCGGATCAGACCGTATACAATCTATGGATCTGATAAGAAGATATGAGAAATTCCCGAGGGAGATGTATGGTGGATTCTGCGGTCCGAATGACATTAAAGACACCACTGCTTTTTTCGTTAACCTTAGATCTGCTAAAGTGTCGAAAGATGCAATAGCCATTTTCGTCGGTGGTGGCATCACACCTCTTTCTATTCCAGAAGATGAATGGATTGAAACAGAATTAAAATCTAAAACAATAATCAATAAACTAAAAACTTCAGAAGAATGAGACTAAGAAATTTTCTCACGCTTTTCGCTTCGGTTGCCGTATGCACAGGCATGTATGCCGAACACCTGAAGAGCCTTGATCCGAAAGGAATCGACCCGAACACTCCAGCATCTAAAGATTTCTACAGACATGTCAACAAAGGATGGATGGATTCTCATCCCCTCACACCTGAATACGCCCGATATGGTGCGTTCAATATTCTCAACGACTCAAGCAACAATCGTGTACGTCGTATTGTGACCGGTCTTGCGGCTACTAACCCCCAACCCGGTACTAACGCATATAAAGTTGCTACTCTTTATGAGCAGGGTATGGACTCAATCCGTCGTAATGAACTTGGTGCAGAACCGGTAAAATCAATTCTTTCAAAGATTGAAAACACTTCTCAAGACGGCATGACCGACCTTCTCCTTTGGATGCATCGCAACTACAGCAGCCCACTCTTCAGCGGTGGCCCTCAGGAAGACCTTGCTAATTCTCAGGTCTATGCCATGTATCTTGGGAGCAACAACCTTGGACTTGGCGACCGAGACTATTATCTGCTAAATGATCAGAGAAACAAAGAAGTTCGCGAAGCATATCAGAAGCTTATTGAGAAATACATGACTCTCGCCGGCTATTCCAAAAAAGATGCAAAGAGAATCGTGAAGAGTGTAATGAAGATTGAGACTGCACTTGCTGACTCTGCCTTAACACGAGAGGAAAGCCGAAATATCCCGGCACTCTACAATCCTTTCAGCTATGAGGATATAAAGGCTAAATGGAACAATCTGCCTCTTGACCGTTTCTTCATCGAGACTATGGACATCGAGGCTCCGGAGACTATTATCGTCACAGAACCTCGTTCGCTCAATGCTGCCAACAAACTTGCAGCTGAACTTACTGACCGCGAGTTAAAAGATTATTACGCATGGGAAGTAGTTCAAAGCTATGCCCCATATCTCAGCGATGATTTTGCCGATGCCGGTTTTGAATTCAACAAAGTAATGAGTGGAGTGCAGCAGCAACGTCCACGCTGGAAAAAAGCTCTCGGCGTGACTGAAGGATACCTTGGAGAAGCTATAGGTGAACTCTACGTCAACGAATATTTCCCGCAGAGCTCTAAAGACTATATGATCGGTCTTGTCGAGAATCTTCGTAACGCTCTTGGCAAACATATCATTCACTTGGAATGGATGAGTGATGATACTAAAGTTGAAGCTCTCAAGAAACTCAATAAGTTTACGGTTAAAATTGGCTACCCTGACAAATGGAAAGATTATTCAGAACTCATCATCGACCCAAACCTAAGCTATGCTGAGAACATTCACAACGCTAACATGTGGGCTCAAAAAGAATATCTTAAGAAATGGGGCAAACCGGTAGACCGCACTGAATGGGGTATGACACCTCAGACCATCAATGCTTATTATAATCCTCTTAATAATGAGATCGTTTTCCCTGCCGGTATTCTCCAAGCTCCTTTCTTTGATCCTGAAGCGAGCGATGCAGAAAACTATGGTGGAATCGGGGTAGTAATCGGCCACGAAATGACTCACGGTTTCGACGACCAGGGTTGCAACTTCGATGCCAATGGAAACATGCTCAACTGGTGGCAGCCGGAAGATGCAGCTGCCTTCGCACAGCTTACTCAGGGTCTTGCCGACCAGTTCAATAAAGTTGAAATTCTTCCCGGCCTCTTTGCAAATGGTCAGTACACTCTTGGCGAAAACATCGCAGACCAAGGAGGTCTCAGAGTGGCAATGACTGCTTTCCTTGACAGTCAGAAGAAGAAAGGTGTAGATGTGGAAAGTGAAGCGGCTCTTATTGAAGGACTTACTCCAGCGCAGGTATTCTATATGAATTATGCTAACCTCTGGGCACAGAATATCCGCGAAGCTGAAATGCGCAACCTTACAAGTGGCGACGTTCACTCTCTCGGTGAAAACCGCGTAAACGTAACCCTTAAGAATATCGAACCCTTCTTTAAAGCATTCGACATTAAGGATGGAGATATGATGTTCCGTCCGGCTTCTGAGCGCGTCATTATCTGGTAATTATTGTTTATCGGATTTTATCGTTAAGAGGTTTAGTTTATTGGTAAGAGATTTCATTCAATTTATCTCCTTACCAATAAACTAAACCTCTTAAACTTTCTAAACTCCATAAACTTTTTTTTTATTCTTATTGCGTTAATCGGAATTTTTGATTAATTTTGCAGTAATAAAAAACGAGTCGCCCCGTAAGGGGCAAAAAACATATAGCTATATGAGCAATACTCTACCGCCCATCAAAGTATTCGCAGGGACAAAGAGCCACTATCTTGGCGAAGGAATCTGCAAAGATCTGGGCATTGAACTCGGCAAAATGAACATTGAGCATTTCGCCGATGGAGAATTTGAAGTTTGCTTCGACGAATCCATTCGTGGCGCCGAAGTATATCTCGTGCAGTCTACATTCCCTAACTCCGACAATCTGATGGAGCTTTTGCTGATGATCGATGCGGCAAAACGAGCTTCTGCAGCAAGTATCAACGCAGTCATTCCCTATTTCGGATGGGCTCGACAGGATCGTAAAGATAAGCCACGCGTTTCAATCGCTGCCAAACTCGTTGCAGATCTTCTTAGTGTCGCCGGAATTGACCGTCTTATTACTATGGATCTCCATGCCGATCAGATTCAAGGCTTCTTCAACGTCCCGGTCGACCATCTGTATGCTTCGTCTGTTTTCATCCCTTATATTGAAAGCCTTCACCTTAAAAATATGGTGATCGCATCTCCTGATGTTGGAGGCGCAAAGCGCGCTAACTCATACGCAAAATATTTCGACGTTCCTCTGGTGCTTTGCCATAAGCAGCGTGCGAAAGCTAATGTTGTTGCAAAGATGCAAGTTATTGGAGATGTCAAGGGGAAGAATGTAGTTCTTGTTGATGATATCGCAGACACTGCAGGCACCATTACAAAGGCTGCCGACCTTATGCTTGCGGAAGGGGCTAATTCTGTTCGTGCACTCATAACTCACCCTGTCATGAGCGACCCTGCAACCGATCGCATCCTTCAAAGTGGTCTGACAGAGATAATATTCACTGACTCCATCCCTTACGGAAAAGAAAATCCAAAGGCCACCATTCTGACGGTGACAAAACTCTTTGCTGATACCATCCGCCGAATCCACAACAACCAGTCAATTTCCAGCCAATACCTCTTCAAACCCTAAGGGATGACACCCCCAAAATATAATAAACCCCAGATTTAAGTCTGGGGTTTATTTATATATTTCCAAAAGCAATCATTAGCTTGAGATTTCAAAAGTTGAGTCTCTTATTTAATCCGAAATACCACTGCATCTTTCGGCTTTAAATGTACTCGGGTCGTTTGATCCGGATGAAAAGGCAGAATTCGGCTCCTGCCGCAAAGAAGATCGTCAGACTCCACTTCCCCTTCCGGGAGCCCTGCCATATCGAATGCCAATTGAGGTATCATCACATCGATATCTGATTCAGAATTGTCAAAGTTGACGACTATGAATAATACTGAATCTTCCGTATATCTTATAAAAGCGAAATGACTGTGCGGATTGAAACCTTCTTGTCTCAGATTGACATACATCAAATCGAAGAAATGTCCTTCTCTCAAAGCCGGTTCAGAATTGCACATAGTCAATACCTTTTGATATATTCCTCTAAGCCATTTTTCCTGTGCAGTCAGATTCTTAAGGGATGGACTTCCTCCATTCCACCATCTCCTAAGGGTATCATAGCTCCAATAGTCGAAGATTGTAGTCCTGTCGTTATCTCCGGCAAAACCTTCATTGTCTTTTGCCGATTCTCCCAATTCTTGACCATAATAGATCATAAAAGGACCGCGAGAAATCATCGCACTTACAACAAGCGATGGAACTACATTCGCAGGATTACCAGAATACGCCTTCGATCCAAATCTTACTTCATCATGGTTTTCAAGGAAATTAAGCATAGAATCCCCTATCCCATCCACAGTCTGCCAGCATCCTGTCAGTCGAGCCGCAGAATGTTGATGGATCTCAATGTCAACCAGAGTATCATATAGATTCACCTTATCGTATAGATAATCGAAGCATCCATAGTTAAGGAATGGCCTATATTGACTGACATCATAAATCTCCCCTATAAACTTGATGCTTGGATAATTCTTCTTGACTTGCGGTATCGCCCAATGCCAAAATGGCAACGGCACCATGAAACACATATCACATCTGAATCCATCTATCCCCTTTGAAGCCCAAAATCTGAGGATAGCAAGCATCTTTATCCAAGTATCCGGGATTGGGGAGAAATGGTCGCTCCAATCCCCATAATCATGACCATAATTCAGCTTTACAGTCTCATACCAGTCATTCTTGCTGCAAAACGCATTAAAGCAATCGTTACCTGTAGCTTTGGCTGGGAACTCAATGTAAGGGCTATCCCCTTCCACATCCAAAGGAAAGTCAGGACAAAACTGCTGGAAAGGTATATAATAGTAGTTGTTTCGTTCTGAAAAACCCATTGTTATATCATCATCCGCTCCGAAATCTTTGATTCCGGATGGGGCAGAATCACTGTGATAAACTCGTGCCGTATGATTAGGGACAAAGTCGATGATTACTTTTAGCCCCTCCTTATGAATTCTCTTCACACATAATTCAAATTCCGTCATTCGGTTTTTGACATCCACAGCTATCGCCGGATCTATATCATAATAGTCTTTGATGGCATACGGACTCCCGGCCTCGCCTTTCACTACATTTGGATTATCCGGAACAATCCCATACTCCGAAAAATCAGTCTTCGTAGCGTGTTCGATCACTCCCGTAAGCCATATACAGTTGACTCCCAACTCCTTTATCGAGCGAAGAGCCTTCGGAGTAAGATCGTTTAGCTTTCCAGAGCCATTTTCCTCGAGCTTTCCCCATGGCTTTGGATCCGCTTTCGTATTGCTGAAGATACGCGGAAACATCTGATAGATAATCAATCTCTCTTTACCCATATTTTTTTAAGTATTATTTCATTTTAAGCTCCAATATCCTACAAGCTGTCTCATAGCCTAATCCAACAATATGGCGCAACTTCGCCACATCAAATGTCCCAATGGCATGCGCTCCCCTCAAATTAATAAGCACGTCACACATCTTCGCATCATTCACCATATTCGATTTCGACATCATTTGATAGCTCCTCAATGCAATGTCAAGAAGATTATGTTTAGTCGGATCTTTCCATATATTATGAAATGGCGAGCAATTTATGCCGTAGAGAGTCTTGCAATATTTTCTGATAGCCCAAGCCGGAAGATTACGAAGTACTCCCCCGTCGACATATACCCTTCCGTTGATCTTCACCGGTTCAAAAACAATTGGAATTGAGCATGAGGCGAGAACACGAGGCACAAGCTCTCCTTTTGCCCAACCTATCGACTTACAATGCTGAAAGTCTGTGGCACAAACTATAGTAGGTATCTTTAAATCCTCTAAGTTTTTGACTGGAAGCCATGAATCTATAAGTTTGCCCAACTTATCTATCTTCATCAGTGAATTGCCAGGAACTTTCCAAGTGACAAACTCCCTGATCCTTGATAGATCCTCAAAACAATGCTGCATATCATCAGGAGTCATACCTGATCCATACATGACAGCTGCTACACTTCCTGCCGATACTCCCGACAATACATTTGGATAAATTCCAAACTGTTCCAAGGCTTTCAATACTCCAATATGGGAAAAACCACGTGCTCCTCCTCCGCTGAATGCAAATCCAATGGAATTGTTCGTGATCCCTATTTTCTCAAGGATTCCTCCAATACTCCAAATCATATATTATTTCTTTCTTATTTATTTTACTGTATCTTTTTTATTCACTATTGACTCTTTCTCAAGATCCTTTGATCCTACTGTCAAAGTATCTCGAAGAGTGCGGCCCTCATCACCTTTCTTCCTCCTGAACAGTCGGTCAAAATCCCGCTGGAAGACAACTCCCACTCCTTGAGTAGTAAGTGCTGAACGTAAATAGTAATTCTGGTCATTAAAATGATTATAGGCCTTCAACCTAAGATTACCATTCTTATTGAGCAAATACTCTATATCGAAATCTCCTACAAATTGGGTGTTGCTCGTATTTTTGTCGCGATACCCGAAATTGCCATTTATCAGCAATCTATTGTTAAGCAACCTTGAGGATAGAGCCAAATCAAATTCCATATCCGTGAAGTTACCCTTATCGCTCCTGAATGATGGAGCCACATCCAATTTGTCGGTCATCTGACTCAATATATTGCTAAGTTGCGAAGATATAGTCGACGATGCCATGCTCGACCACTCAGATCCATTGCTCTGTCCTCCTGTATATTCAGGAGTGTAAAAGCGATTCAATGCCAAAAGATAGATGATTTGGCGGCTCATCATATCGTTGGTTGATACCAAGCTTTTTACCTTTCTCTCAACATCCGATGTCAAAGTCGGGAGCTCAATATCAAAGGTTATGTCAGGATTGGTCATAGGTCCATCCACGAGCAACACTGCGTCTACAGGCACATTCGTTCTGTTCAACTCTTTATCCGTAGAAAAGCTCTTGTCAAGATCTGTCAAATTTGTATTGACCCTATAAGTCGCCGTAATGTCAAGTATTGCTTTCATAGGGTCACCGTCAAATTTTATCAAGCTCCCTTTCCTGATATTGAAATTCTTTATGATGATATCCTGAAGAGTAAAGTTATAGTTTCCTTCATCAAGCACGTATGTTCCAATCATTCTAAGGTCATTGCTTGCCAAATTGTAGTCCATCTGTAATGCTCCTTGACCTCTTGCCGTGATATTATCTCCGGCCTTTGGATCCATCACCAGAGTGACCAGAGCATCGTTGGTCACGGTTCCCTTAAGCGAAAGTATAACATTGCTCGATCTCTCTTCTGATTCTTCCTTTTGTTTTCTGAATTTCAACAGATATTCAGGTATGGTGTCCACTTTTATGACTTGTTGACTCTCTTTCCTTTTGTCGGTAAAGCTAAGGAATGAATATTGGTCCACATCCTCTGCATCGCTGATGATGTAATAAAACTTTGAACCTTCATCCGTGGTCATATTCATCTCTATATCCACAACGCCGGGATACCCGTTTATCTGAGCATGACCGGAGCCATAGATGGTTCCATACCAAAGAGGATTTAACTTTTCATTAGTATCATAACAAAGCAACGATTTAGCATCGCGAAGCCTGAAATTGAAGACTGGATTATGAAAATACGTATGCTTCAACCATCCGCTTAATTCCGCCGTATGTCCTTCATCATCATACAATGTCAAAGGTGGTATGTCAATGACCCCCTTATGCAAGAATACGGAGTCATTGCCTGCATGATACCATGTGTTGGTAAAGTCAAGTTTCATTGATATAGTATCTGCTATCAGGTCTCCGACCAGGTCAATGTCAGAGAATGTGCCAAAAAGTTTGCATTTCCCCGATGCTTTCCCATTCAAATCCGAACAGAATGCCGATACAAAAGGCTTCATTACTTCTACATTAATTTTGTTGGCATCAAAACCAAAGCTCAAGGAGTCTCTGGTCACCCACACTCCTCCATCTACACTGGCTCTGCGTTCTCTTGTCAAGGGGTCTCTTATCACTCCATATATTCCTACTTTCTGTTCTGCAATGTCATATTCAGATGCTAAGTCTCCATTCCCCAATACGGCTCCATTATAGCTTAATTCTTTCACATGAAGAAATTCAGTTCGTGCTTCAGGGCTCTTTGAGAGCAATCTGCTTCCCACTAACTCTCCAGTAGCCATTCCTCCAAATGTAACATAATTGATATTGAGTGTATTGAAAATGTATTCAAGGTCTATGTCATTGAGCCTTACCTTTACGTAATCTTCATCTTTTTCTGATGCAATTCCTTCTATATTGATAAATTGATCAGCATGGCTTATAAGAAAATTATCAACAATGATACGTTTTCCTGAATAGTCGATCGCTCCTTCTGCCAAGGACCATGCAATGTCTCTTATTGTGATGGTCGATGGAAGGATATCAATCCTCACTGCCAAATCCCCTTTCGGTCTATATGGATTTGGTAGACGTGAAAAAGATGCATCAAGTGACAGTCCTCCTTTCAGAATACTTTCCATCGTAGGATTTAACCCTAAATTTACTCTCAATTTATCATTCACTCCATATAGATCTGCTGCTAACTCAACATCTCCTTTCTTGGCCGGGAATATTAAACCTGTATTGAGTTTTGCCATACCAAGAAATGAGTCAATGTCTAATAAAAATTCAAAGTCCCTTATGAGCTTATTTTTACCCTGCTGAAGATACGGAGTAGCAATATTGACCTTTACTTTACCTTGTTTCATGTCTACCATACCACGCAATGGTATATCAGTGAGAGGACGCACAGGAATGTCAAAAAAAGTATATGGAACAGATGTTCCCTTTATATTGACATTAATAGTAAAGTCATTATAAGCCGGTTGTCCCTCTGTTATTTCCAACAAAGGAGAAGCAAAAGTTGGGAACACCTTCCCTATTAAAGCCATTATTTCTTTTCCTAATGTGCTTGGAAGAATCTCTCCCGACACGTCTGCGTCTATCCAGTCGGATGTAAGCTTGATGTCACGTCTCATCATAATATCCTCTTCTCCAGTCTGATTTTGGAGCGAATCAATTTTTATTGTCAGAGTCTGAAGATTGAGTTTACTTTTGTTTGGCCTCATAATAGCAACATCGGTTGCTTTTAGTCTTCCGGTGATATTGTCGATATTATTACCAACAGTATTGGCAGAGATTTTTCCAGCCATAATAAATTCACCCATCTTCCCTTTAATTCCAAAATCGGATGGTGAAAAACCTTTGATATCCATATTAACTTCAGTCTTTGTAGCTTTTCCAGCAAGCAAAGCTTCTGCATCAAGATTAATTTCCATTTTATCCGATGTAGCGTCAAGGATAATGCCAAACTCATTTTTAGTTTTAATCAATTCTAAATCTAATCCTGAAAAAAGATTTCCGAAAATTTCACATTCTTCCGATTTCAATGACAATGAACCATCTGCATTGCGGTCTAATCCTGTCATCTCCGCATCAATATCAACCGACACTTGTCCTGCTTTGTTGGACATTAGCAGCTTGTCAAGCTTAATGTCTTCAGCTCTCCCCTTTAGAGATATGTAAGGTTTTGAAGAAAGTATTCTTTTCCCACTTGCATTAAAGTCTATGTTGCCACAATCTGTCGAAATCTTCCCTGTCACATTCCCTTCGTCTCTATTTTTCAAATCCCCTGCAAGTTTCAGGTCAATTCCTCCGAGTTCCTCAATGATTTTCTTTCCTTTTTCACTGATGTTAGAAAAACATGAAACCGCTGAAGATATTAATTTTGAGGAAATGACAGCCTGAAGATTGCTTATGCTCAAATCCAGACTATCTTTCTTATTAAGATTTGCGGCATAGCCTTTCGCCTCAAGGATTGAATTAGTCTCCTCATTGCTCAAAAGGAATTTCGATATATTAATACCGTAACCCTTATATAGAGCATCCACTTCTAAATTCCAAGAAGAATCGAAGGATTCCAACTGCGGCACGAGTGCTGAAAAATCTGAAGGTGTCACTATGCCATCTACCTTTGTATTTATTTCTGTAATGGAATCTAAATGCAAATCTATATCTCCAACAGCAAGTGAAGAATTTGGAAGCTCAATTTTCAATTCTCTCACTACCACACGGTCGCCCCCTTTTTTTTCTATGTTCTTCAAATATTCAACTTCTGCTGTCAAGCCACGTAAATTTACTCCGGGAGCAATCTCAAATTGCAGATTTCTTATATCAAATTTGAATTTATCATTTTTTAATACCGGAATGCTAAGATCCATTCTGAGTCTTGTTAAGTCAATATCTGCAAACTGACGCTTTATCCCTAAGGAATCTGACATCCAGGGTCGTGATAGACTTGCTTTGGAGTCGCGGATTATTATGTTTCTTATTCTCAAGTCAAATATTGTCTCTGGCTTATCCTTCTCCTTAGGGGATAATGCATCAATCAAAAACTGAATGTTGGTAGGTTCTCCCTCATTCTTCTGCTCAAGATTGACATCCAAACCAATTATTTCAGCATAATTAAGCACTACCTTTCTGTTGAAGAGTAATTCCCAAATATCAATTCCAGAAGCTACTTTCTTTATCTCCACGCACTTTTCTCCTTCTGGAGATGCAAGAGTTACGTCAGTTAGGATCACTTCACTGAATGGCCTTATATTCAAAGATTCTATCCCAAGACTGCCTCCAAGAAAATTTGATGCTTCTTCGCATATTTTATCCTTGAATTTAATTTGAACAGAAGGCACCGAGAGAACTATATACAAACCTAAATATACAATCACCAGAAGCACAATCAAGCTCATGATTATGCTCCTGAATACTTTGTATAAAGATTTCAATAGACTCATTTATAGTTAGATATACTCATATTTGAAAATGCTCAGTCGCTGGATAACCTGCATTGTGACAACATTTCCCTACAAAATTAATAAAAAAACACGATTCTACACTAATTAAAAACATAAAAAAGAGATTTGCATCTTTCAAAAAATAGTATTAACTTTGCATTACACATCCGCACATGATCAGCGAGAAGAGATAAAAGAAACAATAATGAGCACTATAATTCTTGGAATAGAGTCAAGTTGCGACGATACGTCTGCTGCGGTGATTTCAGATGGAATCCTACGTAGCAATGTCATTGCAAGCCAGAAGGTCCACGAGCAATTCGGTGGTGTCGTTCCTGAGCTTGCGAGCCGCGCACATCAGCAAAATATTCTTCCTGTGGTTAGCGAAGCTTTGCGACAGGCAGGGATTGCCTCTATTGACCTGGATGCAATTGCTTTCACTCGTGGTCCGGGTCTTCTCGGTTCGCTACTCGTTGGCACTTCTTTTGCAAAGGGGATGGCTATCGGACTTAATATCCCGACCATCGACGTCAATCATCTTCATGGCCATGTGTTAAGCCATTTCATCAAAGAGTCAGTGGATCAAGAAGTGCCGGATTTCCCCTATCTATGTCTTTTGATTTCTGGTGGAAATTCCCAAATTATTCTTGTCCGTTCTCCTTTCGATATGAATATGCTGGGCTCTACCATTGATGATGCTGCCGGAGAAGCTTTCGATAAATGCGCAAAAGTTATGGGACTCCCTTATCCTGGAGGTCCTCATATCGACCGCCTTGCTTCGGAAGGAAATCCAAATGCTTTCAAATTTGCAAAGCCACATATACCGGGATTCGATTATTCATTTAGTGGACTAAAGACTTCTTTCCTTTATACCGTTCGCGACAATCTTAAGACCGACTCACAATTTATAGAGAAAAATAAGGCAGATCTTGCGGCATCGCTGCAGCAGACAATTATCGATATTCTTATCGATAAACTTTCAAAAGCAGTAAAGGAGACAAAAGTTAATGCTATTGCTATTGGAGGTGGAGTCTCAGCTAATTCCGGTGTGAGAAAAGCTGTTGAGGATTTTTGCAATCACCGCAAAATCATGGCTTGGATTCCTAAGCGTGCTTTCACCACCGACAATGCAGCCATGGTTGCCATTGCAGGTTATTATAAATATCTTAAAGGTGAGTTCTGCTCCCTTGATATGCCACCATATTCTAAAGTTGAAGTATAAGAAGTTTATGAACGAAGACAATAACATAGAAAAAAGGCACGTCATTGTGTATGGTTACACTCGCGACGAGCTTGCAAGCATCCTGAAGCATTTTGAAAAGCATCTTCCGGAGTATATCAAGGTGGCTATAGAAGCCAACCTTCTCCTTTCCAAAATCACACTTACTGGTCAGCACAATGGAGCAGTTATCTTGACTTTCCAGATGAATCGCCTACACCAGAATCTTCGTGATATCTTCACAAAAGATGTTATCGCTGATGAAGATAAATCTCTTGCTGAAGTGCTTGGTTCCTTGTTGAAAGAAAGGGAACTTACAGTCTCTTGTGCTGAAAGTTGCACAGGGGGCAATATTGCTCACCGCATCACTCAGCAGCCGGGAAGTAGCAATTATTTCCTCGGTAGTATTGTCAGTTATGCCAACGATGTTAAGACTAAGGTCCTCGGAGTACCTCAAGAATTTATCGACCGTAAAGGGGCTGTCAGTCGAGAAGTAGTTGAAGCTATGGCTGAGGGTGCGACTCGCCTAATGAGAAGCGATTGTGCCATTTCTACCTCCGGTATAGCTGGTCCGGACGGGGGTACGAAATACAAACCGGTTGGTACCGTGTGGATTGGTGCTAAATATGGAAGTAAACTCGTAAGCGAGTGTCGCCATTTCTCCGGAGGCCGCAACGATGTCATCGAGCAAGCCACTGCCCACGGTATGGTCATGCTTATCAACCTGCTTCGCGACACTTACGAGGAAGAAGACGACTTAGCTGACGAATAATCAGATTCAACCCATAAACTTAAAAACTTATAAACCCATAAACCATTTAATGTGTGATCAAATATCTGACGATATCAATATAAATCCCAATCCGGATTCACAGGAGGAAAATGTCAAAGGCAGTGTAAAAAAGCGATATAGTCCTTTCCTGTTGCTTTTTAGTATCCTCATGACTGGTACTGCCGGTTGGAAAGATTTGCGGCGGTCGCGTTTGAAACCTGAACAGACTGCTGCAGGATGTTTTTATCCTCTTATTGCCTTAGCTTCTGTTTGTAGGTTCTCTGATTGGTTCTACCTTCCAGAATTCAATCTTTCTGCTACTCTCGTTAGCGCTGTTTCGGTATTCGCTTCATTTTTTTTCAGTTATTTTGCAGTGCAAGTGATATGCAGATGGCTCTTTCCCATGGCTGCTAAATCTAAGACTGAAACATCATATTTTAAACTCTTAGTTCAGTACGCCCTTTCAAGCCTCGCTCTTTTTTGGATTCCTGCTGAAATTTTACCCGTTCTGGAGCCCATCACCGTATTCCTTCCAATTTGGACAGCTTTTATTATCACAAGAGGGATAAGATTCTTAAAACTTCCTGAAAATTCTATCAACCGTTGCATGGCCACTATTGTTTTGACTGTAATTGTCGTTCCATACATTTTTTTATGGATAAGCAACAAAATCCTATTATAACCCTCAACTCTTAACCCCTTAACCTTTTAACCCTTAAGTTGAGCGAAGCGAAACTTAAATAAAATATGGAAACCAAAAACATAAACATAAAAAACCGACGTGCCACTTTCGACTATGAAATCGGCGACACATATACAGCAGGGATGGTATTGACAGGCACTGAGATTAAATCCATTCGAGCTGGGAAAGCATCTTTGACTGACTCTTATTGCATTATCGACCATGGAGAAGTTTGGGTGAAAGGTATGAATATTTCTGAATATTTCTACGGCTCATACAATAATCATATTGCACGTCGCGACCGTAAACTTCTTCTGACTAAAAAGGAAATTTCAAAAATCGAGAAAGCTATTGCTGATCCGGGCTATACTTTGATTCCTTTAAGAATATTCATTTCCGAGAGAGGCTATGCTAAACTTGTGGTCGGTGTAGCCCGAGGTAAGAAGCAATATGATAAGCGTCAGGCTATCAAGGAACGAGAAGATAAACGAATCCTTGACAGGATGATGAAAAAGTAAGAATATTATCTTTAATGGCCCATACTCGAAAATTGAGAGAACTTGAACTCCTTGCCCCTGCTGGGAATTCTGACATCGCCATAGAGGCCATCCTCCATGGCGCGGATGCTGTATATATGGGTGCGTCAAGCCATGGCGCAAGAAGCAAGGCGGCAAACTCAATTGATGATATAAAAAGAGTTGTCGACTTTGCCCACATATTTAGAGTCCGTGTTTATGTGACTGTAAATACTATAGTCTACGAAAAAGAAATTCGCCAGGTTGAGAGACTCATAAACGAGCTTTATCATGTCGGGGTTGATGCCATCATAGTCCAGGATATGAGTATATTGCGTATGGATATTCCTCCCATCCAGCTTCATGCAAGCACACAATGTGATATCCGCACTCCTGAAAAAGCAAGATTTCTACAAGATGTCGGGTTCAGTCAATTAGTTCTTCCCCGAGAATTGACCTTAGAGGAAATAAAGAAAGTGTCGGAGGTCGTTTCTGTTCCACTGGAATCCTTTGTTCATGGTGCCTTATGTGTGAGCTATTCAGGACGTTGCCACGCAAGTTTTGCTTCTTGCGGTAGAAGCGCTAATCGAGGCGAATGTGCGCAGATTTGTCGTCTTCCGTTCACTCTTTCGGACGGAAAAGGCAATGTGATCTGCAAAGACAAACATCTCCTATCTCTTCGCGACCTGAATACTATCGATATTCTTCCCAAACTCATTGATGCGGGAATTTCAAGTTTCAAGATAGAAGGAAGGCTGAAGGAAGCCACATACGTAAAAAACACTGTGGCTGCTTATAGTCAAGCATTAGACCGTTACATATCTCTGCATCCTGAAGATTTCAAAAGAAACAGCTTCGGACGATCAGAAATCACTTTCTCCCCGGAGCTATCTAAATCTTTCAACCGAGGATTTACCCATTATTTTATTGACTCGCGCCGACCTTTAGGCATAATATCCCCTAATACTCCTAAGTCTCTTGGAGAGACAATAAATGATATCTCAATTCTCAACAATGGCGACGGAATAAGTTTTTTTGATTCACAAGGCCAATATACCGGAGCGATGGTAAATGGCATCCAAGGAAAGAAAATCATTACTTCCAAGCCTGTCAACATTCCTAAAGGAGCTGAGATTCATCGCACTTATGATCGTCTTTGGGATAAGGAAATTCAAAAAAACACTTCCTCAAGAAAGATTGGAGTTTCTTTCAATCTCGATCAATCCGGTATTTCTGCTAAAGACGAAAGAGATTGCCACATAAGAATTCCTCTCGAGTGCAAAACAGACATGGCGAGAAAAACTCCTGATTTCTCTCCAATTCTTGCTAAACTCGGAAACACTCCTTATCGTCTTGTGAAATATCAATCTGAACTTGACCCTTCAATCTTCATTCCAGCTGCCGATCTCACAGAATTGCGCCGCCGTGCCATCGAATCACTCAATAAAGCCAATCTCACTACATATCCTTTCCAATATAGACGAAAGGAAGATCTGTCAGCACAATACATGACCAAGCATCTCGACTATCGCGACAATGTTGCAAATTCTCTTGCAGAAAAATTCTATTGCGATCATGGTGTTGAAAAGATTGAGCCCGCAATGGAGATATCTAAACCTCGATCTTCCAAACAGCGTTTCAGGGTAATGACAACCCGACATTGCATACTCCGAGAACTTGGATTATGCAAAAAAGAAAAAGGACTCGGACAATATTCCGAACCACTCTCTCTTAAATCTGCTAAAGATACGTATACACTCGAATTCAATTGTCGGGACTGCGAGATGCATCTTCTCGATTGACTTCAGATAAAGTTTCAATTGCAATTCCACTGTCAACGCTGACGATTGAATCAACTTCCACTTTCGGATGCAAGATATCATGTATTCTTCCATCCCTTGCCTTTATATATTCAAGCATTAAGGAATGAATCGTGTCATTTTGTCCTTCTGTAAGCAATAAGTCAGTATCAGGAGGATAACTGAAACTAATTTTGTCAAGTTTATCCTCATATTCTGAGCATGCCGTGGCCCAACTACTGCTGTCAGGAGCATCGGTAAGTTTCTCTGCATATTCTTTGGTCAATTTACAGATACGGTTGAACATATCGGTTGCTTCACTCCTATCCTTAAGCTTCTTTTCTTGAGTACATCCAAAACCACATATAAAAGCTAAAAGTGCAATTATCAACGTATTCCTCATTTTTTATCAAGTTTTGCTTGTAGATATTTCCCGGTAAATGATTTTTCACATGCTGCGATCTCTTCGGGAGTGCCAGTCTTAACCAAGTTTCCTCCGGCCTCTCCTCCTTCCGGACCGATGTCTATCACCCAGTCTGCACTTTTGATGACATCCATATTGTGCTCAATGATGATGACTGTGTGTCCTGCTTCTATTAGTCGATTGAGAGACTTCAGCAATGTCGAGATATCGTGGAAGTGAAGTCCGGTGGTCGGTTCATCAAAAATGAACATAGTCTTCGGTTGCTTTTCTTGGGAGATGAAATATGCAAGTTTCACTCTCTGGCTTTCTCCTCCGGAAAGGGATGAACTGCTTTGTCCAAGTTTCACATATCCAAGTCCTACTTCTTTCAGAGGCATCAGTCTCTTGATGATTTTCTTCACTTGCGTATTCTTCTCATCTTCTTTCAAGAAAGCAATGCACTCATCCACTGTCATTTCAAGGAAATCGAAGATGTTCTTACCTCGATATTCTACATCAAGAACATCTTGCTTGAAGCGTTTGCCGTGACATTCTTCACATTCCACTGTAATGTCAGCCATAAACTGCATTGGTATCGTGATGATCCCCTCACCCTTGCATTCCTCGCATCTTCCACCCTCGGAATTAAATGAGAAGAATCCCGGAGTGAACCCCATCTGTTTAGCCAATGGTTGCTCAGCAAACAATTTGCGTATCTCATCAAAAGCTTTCAAATAAGTTGCAGGATTGGATCGGGAAGAAGTTCCAATAGGATTCTGGTCGACAAACTCTATGGCTCCTACATCCTTTATGTCTCCAGCGATCTTTTTGTGTGCGCCGGGTGTGTCACAAGGATCCCCAAGAAGTCTGACCATTGCCTTATAAAGTATTTCTCTTACCAAAGTAGACTTTCCGCTGCCGCTCACTCCAGTCACTACAGTCATAACTCCAAGAGGGAACTTCACATCTATACCCTTAAGATTGTTTTCCCTCGCCCCAATAACTTCTACATATCTCTTCCATGGTCTACGAAGATCCGGAACCGGAATTTTTCTCTTTCCGGATAAATAATCGAGCGTATAAGATTCGCCATTATACCCTTCTTTTAGGGATTTTTGTAAATTCCCTTGATAAACAACATTACCTCCATTAAGACCTGCATCCTTCCCTATATCTACTATCTCATCAGCGGCAAGCATGATATCTTCATCATGCTCCACTACCACTACAGTATTCCCTATCTTCTGAAGATTACGCAATACACCTACCAATCTTTCAGTATCCCTTGAATGGAGGCCGATTGATGGCTCATCCAGAATATAGAGCGAACCTACAAGAGAGCTTCCAAGAGAAGTGGCAAGATTGATACGCTGGCTCTCACCCCCCGATAAAGAGGAAGAGAGGCGGTCGAGAGTAAGATAGCCAAGTCCAACCTTATTCATAAAGTCAAGACGGCTTCGTATCTCTATCAACAATCGTTTTGCTATAGCATAGTCAGTCTCATTGAGCTGCAATTCATCAAAAAATATCTGAAGGTCGGAAATCGGCATCCTGACAAGTTCGGTTATACTTTTGTCTCCAACTTTCACATATTCAGCATCCTTGCGAAGCCTTGTCCCGTGACATACAGGACATGCGGTCTTTCCTCGGTAGCGAGCTTTCATCACCCTATATTGGATCTTATACTGGTTTTCATCTACCCACTTGAAAAAGCCATCGATGCCTTCCCATCTCCCTTTTCCTTTCCACAAGATATCTTTCTCTTCTTGTGATAGCTCCATATAGGATTTGTGTACAGGAAATCCTATTGAAGGAGCGAGTTTGATGAGCCAGTTTTTCCATTCACTCATCTTATCTCCTCGGAAACACATCACGGCATCTTGATATACCGACAAAGTCTTATCAGGCACTACTAAGTCTTCACTAATCCCAAGTATCTTTCCAAAGCCCTCACAAGTGGGACAAGCACCGTATGGATTATTGAAATTGAACATCAAGTCAGTGGGCTCGCGAAATTCTATACCATCTGCTGTGAATTGACGTGAATATTCACGTTCCTTCACTCCATCTTCACTCCATATTTTTACAATACATTTGTCGCGTCCTTCAAAATAAGCTGTTTCAAGAGAGTCAGTCAAGCGAGACACTTCATCCTTTTCTCCACTAACAGAAAGGCGGTCGATCAGAAGATGGTAGCTCAAAACTTCATCCTCTGTTACTGTTCCATTTCCAATCTTTTCTAAAATGTCAGAAATGTCTTCAAATCTCCCATCCTTTTCCAGACGGGAATACCCCTCTTTCAGATAAATATCAAGTTGAGTCTTAATATTTCTTCCTTCAGATACTTTTAAATCTATTAAGATAGCAAGTCTGGTACCTTCTTGAAGAGAAAGAATTTGGCGAACTATCTCTTCTATAGTCTCACGCTTCACTTCTTCTCCTGTGACAGGAGAAAACGTATGCCCTGCGCGTGCAAAAAGCATACGCATATAGTCGTATATTTCTGTAGAAGTGCCTACGGTGCTTCTTGGATTCCTTGTGTTGACTTTCTGCTCGATTGCTATTGCGGGTGGAAGGCCCTTGATGTAATCACATTCTGGCTTTGCCATTCTCCCAAGAAACTGGCGGGCGTATGCTGAGAGGCTTTCTACATATCGGCGCTGGCCTTCTGCATAAAGAGTGTCAAAGGCAAGAGATGACTTGCCGCTTCCGCTGACCCCAGTCATCACAATGAATTCACCTATAGGCAGATTAAGGTCAACATTCTTAAGATTGTTGACCCTCGCTCCTTTTATTTCAATTTGTCGTTTACTCATAATATCTATCTTCAGCAAATACCGCGCCAAAAACTTGCCGTAGTTTGCCTAATGCCAATTATTCATTATTCATTATGAATTATGAATTAATCCTCAATATCTTCGTCGTCATCATCCTCCCAATCCAGATAATAAGTGTCGGCATACGAGTCTTCTTTGAATCGCGACATCTCGCGGCTCTCTCTTTTAGTTGGTCTGCCCATTCCTTTCCTCCTGTCTACAAATCCTGAAATCTTAGTCATCTCAAGCAAATCATATTGACTCTGTGGAGTTATATTCTCAAGATAGTCGGGAACGAGTTTTGCCCCAAGCCGATTCTGTGTTGTTGCCTTTACTCTGAATGAATATGTGATCGGAGGTTTTCGAACCTCTATTACGTCTCCTTCTTTAATAAGACGTGAAGGTTTCACGGGTAGTCCACCCATAGTCACACGTCCTTTCTTACAAGCTTCTGTCGCTATGGTGCGGGTTTTGAAAACCCGCATAGCCCAAAGCCATTTATCAATTCTTACTTCCATTTTCAATCTTAGTCTTCTATTGGAGAAGTTTTCTTGAGTAACATCACCTGTTTACCATTACTTCCTATGAATTCTATCTCATCAGCACTGACTTTCTTTGCTGTCACAGCTTCTTCCAAAGCCATAGTCATTCTCGTCTCCCATCCGGAATCAGGACACGCCATTCGTGTCATACCAATCTTGGAGAATGATATTGAGTTGGCCGCATCCATGTCGGTCTCAAGTTCTCCATTTATTATGTTGCATCCTGTATTGCCGTGCATTTTCTTCTCATCCACGTCTAAAGCAACTTTCATTCCTTTGATATTAACTTTTTCTCCATCAATGGTTTCTACTGCCCAAGTTCCGTCAAGAAAATGGAAATCGCGGTGCATAAGTTCCATCACTTCGCTTCCACTGGCATCATAGAATTTCAAGATAGTTTCAGAATTTTCTCCTTCTTCTTCAGTATATCTTACGGTCATTCCTAATGCCTGCCCTATCTCAACATCAGTGATATTAGTCTCTGCGCAAAGCCTCATAGTCGTCGCAAGATTGCTGAAAGCAATGGTCTTGTCTTCGGCATTAGTTTTGTATGCACCGTTTAAGACATTACAGCCATTATTGCCATAAATACGCCTTTCATTAGGCACAAACTTAATGAATGGAGCAATCTCTCCAACAGCCTTTTTCCCAAGTACGATTACAACTGCCCAATCACCAGAAATTTGTTCTTTCTGTGCGTCCGCTATTTCATGAAGTTTTTCATTAACTATTTCCATAGCATTGTCAGCTTCTTTTTTTGTTTTCTTTGCTACTTTCGAGGCTTCATCTTTAACGGCATTGGCATCCTTTTTAGCATTTTCCTTTCCTGTCTCTACCCATCCCTGAAGTCCTTTTCCACTTCCTTCACCATCATTTGATGGCTTGAAAACGGAACAACCCGTAATATTTAAAGTTATTGCCAGCCCCAAAGAAGCTAAAATCATTTTGCAATTTATATACTTCATAAATTTCTATATTAATTCATTCGTTTGCGTTCTTCTACTGAATCTTTGCTGCGTCTGCAAAATTAACATAAAATCCCTAATTCTACAACCCTACTATTCACTATTCACTGTAGTCTATTCACTAATCAATCTCCCCAATGCTTACGTAACGGATACTTTACAGGCCTCATCAGCAATCGCAAGGAAGTAGAATAAGTGCAATAATTCCATATCCAGTTAAGCAACACCGTAGCTTTTGTTCTGACTCCAAGAATACTTATCAAGTGGATTGCCATCCAAAGCAACCAAGCAAACCTTCCGGAAAACGTCATCTTACCTATCTGAGCTATCGCTTTATTTCGGCCGACAGTTGCCATTGTTCCTTTGTCATTATATTTGAATGCTTTCTTCATCTCTCCCTTGTTGAGATTTGAAGCAAGATTCTTTGCTTGTTGTATAGCTGGTTGGGCCACTTGAGGATGACCATTCGGATATTCCTCAGTCTGCATCAATGCTATGTCGCCTATTGCATAAATATCCTCTGCACCCTTCACTTGATTAAACTCGTCGACAATGATTCGTCCCCCTCTGCCAATCATTTCATTTGGAATACCTGGCATGGGCTCACCCTTTACTCCGGCAGTCCAAATCAAAGTCTCCCAATACTCTTTATGACCATCCGCAAACGACACCATCTTGTCTTCATATCCTTTCATAACGGTATTGAGCCTTATATCAACCAAAAGTTGGCTCAAATAGACGTATGCTTTTTGGCTAAGTTTAGGGTCAAATGCAGAAAGCAGTCGGTCTGCTCCTTCTACCAAGGTGATGGTCATATCGTCCGGATCCAGCTCCGGATATTCCCTTGGAAGCACGTCGCGTTTCATCTCTCCAAGTGCACCTGCTATCTCAACTCCTGCAGGGCCACCTCCTATCACAAGAAAACTGAGCAACTGTTTCCTGCGTTCTGAGTCCTTCTCGATGCAACCTCTTTCAAGGCGGTCAAGGATTTCATCTCGTGTATGGCTCGCCTCCCCGGAGGTCTTTATTCCGAAGACACTCTCTTCGAGTCCCTTCATGCCAAAATAATTGTTGGTAGAGCCAGCGGCTATTACCAGTTTATCATATTTCAAGGTCTCATAACTGCTAGTCACTGTTTTTGTGCCCAAATTTATATCTTTGACATGACCCATGTGATATGTGACTTCCCCCTTAGTTTTCTTGAATTCTCTTCTGAATGGGAAGGATATACTTGGCACATCAAGTGCTGAAGATGCTATTTGGTAAAAAAGCGGAGGAAATGAATGATAGTTGTTTCGGTCAATCACTCTTATATCAAATTTCTTTCTGTCAAGACTCTTTGCAAGGTTCATCCCTGCAAATCCTCCACCTATTATGACGATAGTCTGTTTATCCATATTATTAAATCTATCTATGTTTCTTGAATTACAACATTTTCAATGCCTATCAGGTTTGCAAATTTCAAAAAAACTTACTAATTTTGCTTCATGAAACGCATAGCCACATATTTGACACTTATCTTGTGTCTCTTTATGCCCTTGTCACCGAAGGCCCAGATCAATGCTGAGCAGGTAATCACCATCGGAAGAAACGTCCTTTCGATGGACGACTATATGCTTGCAATACAATATTTCAATCAAGCCATCAAAGCAAAACCTTATCTTGCAGACCCTTATTTTCTCCGTGGACTTGCTAAAATGAGCCTTGATGACTACAAAGGTGCTGAAATAGATTGCACTGAAGCTATTAAACGTAACAAATACAAAACCGAAGCATACAAACTCCGAGGTTTTGCACGCCAACATCTCGGCATGGATTCTCTTGCTATTGAAGACTACAATGAGGGACTCAAACATGATCCAACCGACAAATATTTCCTGTTCTATAAAGGGGTAGCTCAAACTAATATGAAGAAAAATGACGATGCTCTTCAGACTTTGAACAATCTTCTTCGTCTTTACCCTCGATTTGAGGAAGGATATGCTGCCCGGGCCCTTCTCAATCTTCAGCGTGAAGACACTATCGCTGCTCTTGATGACGCAGATAAGGCTTTGAAACTGAATCGTGCTCTTATAAATCCCTATCTCATTCGAGCTGACATCGAAAGCAATCGCGGCAACTGGGACGTAGCTCTTGCAGATATGGACGAAGTGGTGAAACTATATCCTGACGAACCGGGATTTTACATCAACCGTGCTTATGTTCGATATAATACCAACAACTATCTCGGGGCAATGTCTGACTATAATTTTGCTCTTCAACTCGATCCTAATAATATGGCGGCCCTCTTCAATAGGGCACTCTTACGTTTTGAGGTCAAAGACCTTATCAACGCAAAAAAAGATTTCTCCACTGTTCTTGAACTAAATCCTCAAAATTTTCATGCTCTCTATAACCGTGGACTCGTAGAACTTGAATCTGGAGAATATAGAGAGGCTCTTACCGACTTCAAGGGTATCGCCGCAAGGTATCCTAACTTCTATCCTGTCTACTATGCAATAGCGGAAGCAGAGAGAAATCTCGGTAATTTGAAGGCTGTAGGAGCAAACGTAAATTATGCAGAGAGCCTTGTTAGGAAATATGTGGCAAATCCTGAGTCGAATCCTCTCGATCGTCCCACCATCGCAGCCGGAACTCCGCATAATGCAAACCGAACTCCTGATGGTGAAGAAGAGGATGAAAATAAAGTGATGGATCGTTTCAATCAACTTGTGACGATGCAAGAAATTCCACAGACGCAGCTCTCTTATAATGAAAGAATCAAAGGTCGTGTGCAAGACCGAAATGTAATGGCTGAGCCCGAACCACTATATACAATTTCTTTCAATCCTCCATCAAAGTCGTTGGGAGGAGTGACAAATTATTTCCGAGCACTCGACGATTTCAATCGAGGTAGGTATATCACTCGCATCCTCTATCTGTCTCCTCTCCAAACCAGCACTGAGGAATCCGACTTTGATGCTCTCTTCAAGATGGTCGACAATTATACGTCTGTCATAGCAAGCAGTGGCAACAAAGTTCGTCCCGCCGATCTTCTTGCACGAGGAGTAGCATATTCCATGGTGAAGAATTATAAGTCAGCTATTGAAGATTTTGATGATGTACTCAAAACTAATAATGACTTTACCGTGGCCTACATAGCAAGAGGAGTAGCCCGTTATGAGGATGCCCGCACCCAAGAAGACCAGAGACTCGCTATGCAAGGCATAGCTATGGCAGCTGCTGATTTCGACACAGCGACACGTCTGGATCCTCGCTTGATTCACGGATGGTTTAATAAAGGTTATATCCTTTACACCCAACGAGACTACTCTCAAGCAGCCGAATGTTTCACTAAAGCAATTGAGTTAGACCCCGACTTTGGAGCTGCATACTACAATCGCGGTCTCTGCTATCTCTCTTCCGGTAAGAAATCCGATGCCTTTGCCGATCTCTCTCGAGCCGGCGAACTCGGAGTCTTACCCAGCTACAACATCCTAAAACGTATGAAATAAAAATTCAGGTCGGAGACCTGATATGATGTAGTAACCCCTGATTTCAGTCCGGGTTATAGTAATAAATAGCACTGCGGCCTCCGAGAGGTGCTTTTTAAGTACGGAATAATTAAAAAAAATGTATATGAACCAACATTTCTGGAACATCGACCGAATCATGAAGCTTATTATTGGAATTGCCATTGCAGTTCTGCTTATAATGCTTATTAATCATCTACGAGGAGTGCTTCTTCCTTTCTTCGTCGCATGTTTCGTTGCATATATTCTGCAACCACTTGTCGATCTCAATAAGAAATTGACCCATGAGAAAGGAAGAGCCCTTTCTTCTATATTGACAGTCTTAGAGGTCTTGGCTGTATTCGTAGGTATTGTATATCTTTTTATGCCCCATGTCATCAGAGAACTTGATGTTCTCAGCAACTTGATCCATGATTTTAATACAGGAAAACGTCCGTTACCTGCAGAGTATACCCACGTGGTCAACTGGGTAGAAACCTACATTAACCCAGATGTATTGAAGTCACATTTAAGTGAACTTCACATTGGCTCCCTTATCAGCAAAGGCACCTCCTTACTCAACGAATCTATATCCGTCATTCTTGGTGTCTTGGAATGGGCTTTGACGCTTATTTATGTACTATTCATTCTTATCGACTATCCGCAGATAGTCAGAGGTTTCAAATTAATCATCCCTCATAAATATCGGGAAAATGCAATGGTTGTAGTAAAAGAAGTTCAGACAAGTATGGACCATTACTTCCGCGGACAAGGGCTTGTTGCACTCTGCGCTGCCGTTTTCTATTCTGTAGGATTCTCAATAGTTGGACTTCCACTTGCAATTCCAATGGGTATTTTAGTAGGAATACTTTATATGATTCCCTATTTCCAGTATGTTACTTTGATTCCCGTAGCTATAATTTGCGCTGTATACTCTCTGAGTGGAGATGTCACCTTCCTTAGTCTTTTTGGCAAATCCTTACTGGTATATGTAGTAAGCCAGTGTATCTGCGACTATATCCTCACCCCACACATCATGGGCAAAGAAATGGGAATGAACGCCGCCATTATCCTTCTATCCCTCTCAATATGGGGAAGCCTTTTAGGAATCATCGGTATGATAATAGCCTTACCCGTTTCCTCTCTCCTTATGGCTTACTACGAACGCTACATTTCAAATCCACATCCCAAAAAACAAGATGCCTGACACTCCCTCAATTAGTCATCATTAATGATGACTAATTGACGTTAAGGTATACTGCACTAATAAAGAAGATGGACGAAATCAATCGTCCATCTTCATGCTTTTAAACTGCCCTAAAAGATTAAATGTCAATTCTACATCATCCGAAAGACCGACCTCATATTTTGAGGATGTCTTCTCAATCTTCACTATCTTTACATCCGGAAAATTCTTCTTCACATAATTTCGGATAGTTCGGGGTATTATCCCCGATGGCACTTCCCGGGTCTTGCAATCCACAGAAGTCCACTTTCCGGCATTATTAAACTCTATCTTAGTCCCGTTTACCAGTTTTACATCATAATCCGTCCTTTTCAGCAGATGTTTATCAGTTTTCACCATCCCCACCTTAGCCTTTGGAAAAAACTCCGTCAGAAACTCTTGAGCTGCCTTAGGCAGATCATTACGATTGATAGTATACTTATCCTGTGCAAATACGGCAGAGACTCCCATCAGAACCGCCACGATCATTAGAAAATACTTCTTCATATTCAAATTCATTTATGTGTTTTTCATACTTATCAAACACCCCATACCGCCCAAAGGTTTATGAACAGTGCAACCTATCAAATCAAATAAGTCACATTGATTTTCTTATATTTCTTCCCCATCTCAAGTGCAAACGCCATTTGATCCTTGATGATAAGCTCACCTTTTTGAAGTCCCGCTATCGCAGTCCTGACATCCTGCAGATCCCCACCACTCACTCCAAACAAATCCTTTATCACCTTATCGTCTATCGTCTGCTGCTTCATTATAAGAGGATATTGGGCATTGGCATAAAAATCAAATCCCTTATTCTTGAAGTCACTCATATTCTTTGTATTATATAGTGGATCTATATAAATGACATCAATCTTTCCTGCATGCGTGTAGGAAAGTTCTGTGAGGGCTGCCAGATTATCACCCTCAATTATCAGATGATTCGGAGCATCAGGATTTTCTGAGATTATTGGATGGACTTTTCATCATTGTGTTCTACTAAGACAGGTAAATCTTCTCGCAGTCGATCTTCAATGTCTTCTGGCTTATCTTCCCTAACGAGTCCATATTTTTAATGTCCGCATATCAATTCAAGCAATGCAGTTTTCTCTTCATTACTCAAACCCTCTAAGGTCTGGATCTTCCGAGCAAGTTAAGTTTTATTCATGATTTTGTTTTGGATATTACAAAAGATCATTATCTGACAGAATTTGTTGTATTTTATTGTCAGTTATATTAGCCATGTCGCTCTTATCATAGACATAGAGGAAGGTTACTTAAGAATTTTTATCTTCAATTATAGCTGTAAGTGTTATTACCCTTGCTCCTGCTCTCTTACCTTTTCCCTTTGATTTGATAGCCATCCTAAGTTTTCTGATTCCATTTCCTAAATCATCGCCAACCGAAGGATTTTGTAAAATTTCATCTCTCAGTCCTTTTAAATCATCAGAGAAAGACCTATAGCGCTTAGCCAATGCTTTTGCACTCTTTAAAAATTCAGGAGTATAATCGAATTCTATAGTTGATCCCATAAACTATCTAATGGTAAGGTTTCTCCTGATTTAGCTTCCTTTACTGATCTGACAATTCCATTAAGGATCTCTTCATCCTTTGTTTCCTTGGTAGCTGATAAAGATACCAATAATTTATTTGATAGCCATTTCTTATTTTTAGTGGATAAAGAATCTACGATTGCCCATAGTCCATCCATAGAGATTGTAGCATTCATAGCTTAATATTATTATTGAATTAATATTGACTTAAAATCTGCGTCTCTCCAGATATCTTCCCGGCAAGACTCCGTCCGCAAAGTTAATAAAATTTCCTCACCCCCGCAAATAAAAATGCTTCGATTCTTTTTTTAATCCTAAAGATCTGAATCACAACATGCATATTTCTTATTTAAGCAATGGGGCAAATGGGGCGCAGATGAAATTAAACGAAGCAAACAAGCCAACGGAAAACTACTCCAGGGCAAAATAATCCAACAAATGCTATAAAAATTCCCCTTTCTCCCAACCTCTTTCGTTAATTTCCAAATTATTTTCATAAAAATCCTCAATTCTCTTTGTTTTTCCGAAAAAAAGAGCTAAATTTGCGACAAATAAGAAAATAGACAAAAATAATACATATTTTTTGAACTGACTTTTAATATGATTGAAACTCTTACTTCGCTCGATGAGCAAATACTTCTCTTTTTCAATGGAAATCACGCCCCATTCTTGGATGAGGCTATGGCCCTTATCACTGGGAAATGGTTCTGGATTCCGTTTTATCTCCTTCTTATCGATATGCTCTTTAGGAAATTAGGACCTAAATACGCTGCTCTTACTCTCGTGGCTGTTGTGCTCGCCATTGTGATGACCGACCAGATTTGCGCAAGCGTGATCCGCCCCATTATCGGTCGTCTTCGTCCTTGCAATCCAGACAACCCCATTTTTGAGTTTATCACCCTTGTGAAAGGTATCCAACCCGGAGGTTACAGCTGGCCCTCTTGCCACGCCGCCAATACATTCGCTCTCGCCACTCTCCTTTCTTGCGTCGTGAGATCAAGAAAATTCACCACTTTCATATTCGCTTGGGCAATTATAGTGAGCTTATCACGTCTTTATTGTGGTGTCCACTATCCCACCGACATCCTCTGCGGAGCTGCTTTCGGAAGCGTGTTCGGTTATCTTGCCCTTGTGATTGTTAGCAGTATATACACTTTCGCTCCAAGAATGTATATGGCTTTACGCAAACCCGATATCATCTGATAAAATGACTTTCAAGAAAATTTTTATGGGAGCCCTCGTCGCTCTTTCATGTATATCCGGCCTTTTTGCTCAAAGGCCGGATCTTTATTGGTGTGTAGACATGTCAGCTGTTTTCGACAACCGTGAAGGAGACACTAAATACGCACCTGCTAAGACTTTTTTCCAGACTCAGCTTGCTCCTGAAATTGGTATCAGTCTTTATAATGATCAACATCGCATTGCAGCAGGAGTCGTATATACCCAACCTATAGGTTGTGAGTGGGATGGTCACAGACTTTCCCCAACTGTCTACTACCGCTACCAATCAAAAGGTTTACGCTTCGCAATGGGAATGTTTGGAAGAGACCAACTCTATGCTGAAATGCCCAATTACATCTGGAATGATTCCGTTAAATATGCACAACGCAATATCCGCGGTGCCTTAATCGCCTACCGCAATGACAATGGTTATTTCCAAGCCTTTCTTGATTGGCGTGGCATGCAAACAGAGACCCGACGCGAGGCTTTCAACATAATCGCAAGCGGTGAGCGTTACCATGCAGATGGAAATTTTCTTTGGGGTGGTCTTGCCATGATGAATCATCTCGCACTCGACAAATCTGGAAACCCAGACCAACATGTCATCGACAACCTTCTCTACAATCCGTATGTTGGTATAGACATTGACAAGATAGTTTCCAACTCACCACTTGATTCTTGCTCTTTGCGTGTCGGTGTTCTCGGAGATATGACTCGCGACCGTGGTGACGGAGAATGGAAAACTCCTGTGGGAATATGGGCAGACTTCGATATTGCTTGGAAATTCCTTGAACTAAAGAATACTTTCTACGCCGGAGGAAAATTATATCCACTTTATGGAAGATACAATTACATCCTCGACCAAGGTGAACCGTACTACTCCGCTTCTCTCTACAACCGCACTTCAGCCTCAGTGATCTTCCTAAAGCGCAAATTCATGTCGCTAAAAGCTTCCCTCGACTTCAACCTCGCGCCCTCACACTTCAACTTCTACCAACGAGTAATCCTCACCTTCTCCATCTGATGCGTCTCCACCAACACATAGGTGATTATTATGTTAACCCCGAGCTCAATGTAGATTATTTAACCGGGTCGCGCAGTCTATCTTATTTTTAATACAAAAGATTTTTCATAAAATTAGTGTTTTAATTTGCATATTAACAAAATTTTTGCTATTTTTGCAATTTAGTATAAACAACCTATCTAAGAATCAATCTAAACACATGAAAGTTCTTAACAAACTGACCGCACCGAAAGCTACGGCTCCAGAGAGAATAATCCAGTTTGGAGAAGGTAACTTCCTCCGAGCATTCGTTGACTGGATAGTGAAAAATATGAATGAAGCCACAGACTTCAATTCATCTGTAGTAGTTCTTCAGGGCACACCAGACAACTTCGCAATGAAGCTTCTTTCTGCACAAGACTATATGTACAACGTTAATCTTCAGGGCCGTCTGAACGGCGAGATCGTAAATTCATTCAAGAGAATCGATGTCATCAGCCGTGGTCTTTCTCCTTGGGGACAACATGACGCCATACTTGGTCTGGCCGTGCAACCGGAAATCAGATTTGTCATCTCCAACACTACCGAAGCTGGTATCGCATTTGATCCAGAATGTAAGCTCAACGATGCTCCTCCAGCATCTTATCCCGCAAAACTCACTCAAATTCTATATACCCGATATAAAGCTTTCAACGGAGACCCAAAGAAGGGGCTTATCATCATGCCTTGTGAGCTTATCTTCGAGAATGGACATCATCTCAAGAAGTTCGTAAACGACTATATCGACCTCTGGAAAGACCAACTCGGTGATGACTACGAAGGATTTAAGAACTGGTTTAATACTTACAACTACGTCTGCGCTACTCTCGTAGACCGTATCGTTCCAGGATTCCCCCGTAAAGAAATTGGCAACATTCAAGAAAAACTTGGCTACAAGGATAATGTCGTAGTTCAGGGTGAAGCTTTCCATGTTTGGGTCATCGAACGTCCTGAAAATATGACTATTGAGGAACTTCGTGCTGAATTCCCAGCTGAAAAAGCAGGGCTTAATGTTATCATTACTGATTCGGAAGCTCCTTACCACGAGAGAAAGGTGACTCTGCTTAATGGTCCTCACACCGTCCTCTCTCCTGTAAGCTATCTTAGCGGTGTAGATATCGTGCGCGACGCTTGCAACCACCCAGTTATCGGCAAATATATCCATAAGGTACAGTTTGACGAACTCATGCAGACCCTCAACCTCCCGATGGATGAACTTCAGGCTTATGGCGAAAGCGTCCTTGAGCGTTTCAATAATCCGTTCGTCGACCATCAGGTGACTTCAATCATGCTCAACTCGTTCCCGAAGTATCAGACTCGCGACCTTCCCGGAGTGAAGACTTATCTCGAACGAAAGGGCGAACTTCCAAAGGGTCTAGTGCTCGGACTCGCAGCTATTATCACTTATTACAAAGGTGGCAAACGTGAAGACGGTGCACCCATCCAGCCAAAAGACGACCAGAAAATCATGGACCTTCTGACTGAACTTTGGGCTACCGGAGATACTCGCAAAGTGGCTGAAGGTGTGCTTGCAGCTGATGATCTCATCTGGAAAGAACATGGCGATCTCAATAAAATCCCAGGTCTGACCGACCTCGTAGTGGAATATCTCGACAGCATTCAAGACAAAGGAATGCTCGCCACAGTTGAATCTATTCTCTGATATAATATAATTATGCCCGGCAGGCTTTCCACCTTTCGGGCATATATACTTTATAATAAGTTGGTAAAATTTTGCTTAGTCTCAGCCCGGAGGGCTGATTATCTTGTTAACTCCGAGCGTCAGCTCGGGGACTAAAGCAGCCCTCCTTTTTCGGCCCCGGAGGGGTTACCTTTCCAAGAGAGTACCCATCTTTTTTACCAGGTTATTTTTTTTCTATACTTTTATTAACATGAAAAACTATATAAAAATAAATCCCTCAGATAATGTGGCGGTTGCCATCAGTGCTTTGCAAAACGGACAGGAAGTAACCGTCGACGGAGTGACATTCAAGCTCGTTTCAGATATTCCTGCGGGACATAAGTTTGCACTGAAAGATATCAAGGAGGGTGAAAATATTATAAAATATGGTTTCCCAATAGGTCATGCAAAGCATGACATTTCCCTTGGATCATTTCTTGATGACCATGATATAAAGACTAATTTGGAAGGTCAGCTCGATTATTCCGGCATAAAGCGTAGTCAGGTAGAAAAAAGTGTATGCGAAGGTGGCGAACGTACTTTCGATGGTTTCCTTCGAAAAAATGGAGATGCTGGCGTACGCAATGAAATATGGGTGATTCCGACCGTTGGTTGCGTTAATGGTATCGCAAAGCAAATTGTCGACAAATTGAATGCTGAGACAGGAGCGGAAGGTGTGGATGGTATTTTCTCGTTCCCTCACAACTACGGTTGCTCCCAGCTTGGAGATGACCATGAGAACACTAAGAAAATTCTCCGAGACATGGTGCTTCATCCTAATGCAGGAGGTGTTCTCGTCGTGGGTCTCGGCTGCGAAAACAATCAGCCGAAGGTGTTTGAACAATTTTGTGGCGACTACGATAAAGAACGGGTCAAATTTATGGTTTGCCAAGAAATAGAAGGGGACGAGGTGGAATATGGCCTCAATATCCTCCGCTCTCTTTATGAAAAGGCAAAAGAGGATAAGAGAACACCTCTTCCGGCTTCAAAACTCAAAATTGGTCTGAAGTGTGGTGGCAGCGATGGCTTCTCCGGAATCACAGCCAATCCTCTGCTCGGTGAATTCTCAGATTTCCTCTGCGATTGCCAAGGTGGCACCACAGTGCTTACCGAGGTGCCGGAAATGTTTGGTGCAGAGACTATCCTCATGCAAAGATGTGCCGACGACAAACTTCTTGGGGAAACTATCACTCTCATCAACGATTTCAAGGAATACTTCCTCAGCCATGGCGAACCCGTCGGTGAAAATCCTTCTCCGGGCAACAAGGCAGGTGGTATTTCTACACTCGAAGAGAAGGCTCTCGGTTGCACTCAGAAGAGTGGAAAGAGCGAAGTCAAGGGTGTGCTCTCATACGGAGAGCGAATCCACAATCACGGACTGAATCTTCTTTCTGCTCCCGGCAATGATCTCGTAGCTTCAACTGCACTCGCAGCCTCCGGATGCCAGTTAGTTCTGTTTACTACCGGACGAGGCACACCTTTCGGAACATTTGTACCTACCGTTAAAATCTCCACTAATAGCAATCTTGCAAAGAGAAAACCAGATTGGATTGATTTCAATGCCGGTGTGCTTGTTGAAGATGCCGACATGAAAGAGGTCGCTAAAAAATTTGCAGATTTCGTTCTTGATGTGGCAAGCGGCAAGAAAGTACACTCTGAAAAAGCAGGCATCCATGAAATAGCCATTTTCAAAAACGGTGTAACCCTCTAATTAATGCATAATGCATAATTCATAATGAAAATTTATGATTTATTGCATTACTCAATAAAAAAAGTTAGAATAAAATAGGATCACATTGATCTGAGATGAATTAACATTTGAATAAAGGAAATATTAATTGTGCATTATGCATTATGCATTATGCATTAAAGCAAATTGATACATATTTATGAAACCCTTCATGGACGAAAACTTTCTGTTGCAGACAGAAACTGCACAGAAGCTCTATCACGAGCATGCGGCTAAAATGCCTATCATCGACTATCACTGCCATCTAATCCCTAAGATGGTAGCTGACGACCACAAGTTCTCTTCTATCACAGAACTTTGGCTCGGAGGCGACCACTATAAATGGCGTGCGATGCGAAGCAACGGCGTTGACGAGCGTTTCTGCACTGGCAAAGATACTACAGACTGGGAAAAATTCCAGAAATGGGCTGAAACAGTGCCATATACTTTCCGCAATCCTCTTTATCACTGGACTCATCTCGAACTGAAGACAGCTTTTGGTATCGACAAACTCCTCAATCCTGAGACTGCTAAGGAAATTTTCGACGAATGTAACGATAAACTCCGCAACGATCCGAACATGACTGCTCGCGGGCTTATGCGCCGATATAATGTCGAGACCGTCTGCACTACTGATGACCCTGCTGATTCACTCGAATACCATAAACAAGTAAAAGACTCTGGCTTTGAGATTAAAATGCTCCCAACTTGGCGTCCTGACAAGGCTATGGCAGTAGATAAACCGGCTGAATACCGCGAATACATCGCAAAACTTGGTGAGGCAGCCGGTATGGAGATTCGCACCTTCAATGATCTTTTAGATGCTCTCCAGAAGCGTCATGATTTCTTTGAAGAAATGGGATGCCGTCTCTCCGACCATGGTATTGAGGAGTTTTACGCAGAGGATTACACTCAGCCGGAAATCGACGCTATCTTCGCTAAGGTGATGAATGGGGGGGAATTGACTCAAGAGGAAGTGGATAAGTTTAAGAGTGCAATGATGATCGTCTTTGGTGAGATGGACTACAATAGCGGTTGGACCCAACAGTTCCATTACGGTGCCATCCGCGATAACAACACCAAGATGTTCAAGCTTCTCGGTCCTGACACTGGTTTCGATTCAATCGGCGAATTCAACACTGCTAAGAAATGTGCCAAATATCTCGACAAGCTCAACACCGCAGGGAAACTCACTAAGACCATAATCTACAACCTCAACCCTTGCGCTAATGAGGTGATGGCTACTATGCTTGGAAACTTCCAGGATGGCAGCATTGCAGGAAAGATTCAACTTGGTTCCGGTTGGTGGTTCCTTGATCAGAAAGATGGTATGCAGAAGCAAATGAACGCTCTTTCTCTTCTCGGACTTCTCAGCCGATTTGTAGGTATGCTGACCGATAGCCGTTCTTTCCTTTCTTATCCGCGTCATGAATATTTCCGTCGCACTCTCTGCAATCTTGTAGGCACCGACATCGAAAACGGAGAACTACCATACACAGGATATGAAGAAAAACGTGTCAACCAAATGATTGAAGATATTTGCTATAACAACGCTAAAAACTACTTCAAGTTCTGATTATGGCAAGTTCTTCACCCTTAGCAGCAGCCAACCAAAAGATGACCAACTTCCGTTGGACAATTTGTCTGTTGTTATTCCTCGCAACTACGGTCAACTATATGGACCGTCAAGTGCTTTCTCTGACATGGAAGGAATTCATTTCTCCGGAATTTCACTGGACTGATAAAAACTATGGTCTCATCACAGCAGTTTTCTCTATCGTTTATGCTATAGCCAACCTTATTGCAGGTCGGTTCATTGATTGGATGGGCACTAAGAAAGGTTATCTGTGGGCAATCGGCGTTTGGTCAGCCGGTGCCTGTGCTCACGCTCTTTGCGGCATTGGCACTGAAGGATTTCTTAGCGTATTCAAGGGTATCGACATGAAAAATGCCCATGCCCTCGTTGAAGCATCTGGCGACATTGCTGTGATGATCGCTACGGTCTCCGTTTGGTTTTTCCTCGCTGCCCGTACAGTGCTCGCTCTTGGTGAGGCTGGAAACTTCCCGGCTGCTATCAAAGTTACTGCTGAATACTTCCCTAAGCGCGACCGTGCTTACGCTACGTCTATCTTTAATGCTGGATCAGCCGTTGGTGCGCTCATTGCTCCTTTCTCAATCGGTCCTCTTGCTTCTTTTTTCCAGAGTATAGGATGGGGAAATGGATGGGAAATGGCATTTATCGTTATCGGTGCTCTCGGTTTCATCTGGATGGGCTTCTGGGTATTCCTTTATAAGGAGCCTGCTCAGAACCCTCGTGTCAATGATGCTGAGCTCGCTTATATAGAGCAAGACAACACTACTCCTGACGAATCTGCAAGAGAAAAGGCGGAAATCGAAGACTCCGAAACAGCTACTATTCCTTTCTGGCAGTGCTTCAAGTATCCTCAGACATGGGCTGTGTTTTTCGGCAAATTCTTGACTGATGGTGTGTGGTGGTTCTTCCTTTTCTGGACTCCCGCATATATCACCGACGTATTCGGTCTTTCTACTTCAAAGGGTCAAGGCATGTTGATGATATTTGTGCTTTATCTCATCACTATGCTTTCAATCTATGGTGGCAAACTCCCTTCCATTTTCATTGATAATGCAGCAAAGAAAGGTATTAACGTCAATCCATACGCCGCCCGTATGAAGGCTATGTTCATCTTCGCCCTTTTCCCATTGCTTGCCCTTCTTGCTCAGCCTCTCAGCTCTGTATCTCAGTGGATGCCTATCATTATTATCGGTATTGCAGGAGCAGCTCACCAGTCCTGGAGTGCCAACATCTATTCTGTTGTTGGCGATATGTTCCCAAAGAGCACAATCGCTACCATTATAGGTATAGGTGGTATGGCAGGTGGATGTGGTTCTTTCCTCATCAACTACTGTTCAGGAATTCTATTCGACTATGCAGACGCTGTCCAAATGTCGCTCTTCAGCTTCACAGGCAAACCCGCCGGATACTTCATCGTATTCTGCATCTGTGGCGTGGCATATCTCGTAGGTTGGTGTATTATGAAGCTCCTTGTTCCTCGCTACAAGAAGATCGAAGTGGCATAATTCATTATTTCTCACAATGAAGAAACTATCAATATTGTTACTCGCGCTGGTGGCTTTGCTTCCAACGCGAGCTCTTTCACAAGAACAGACCGACACCATCACCATTTGGATGGCTGGAGACTCTACGATGGCCAACAAACCCATCGATGACGAAAAGCAAGAACGTGGATGGGGTCAAATGCTTCCTATGCTTCTTCAAGGTCCTATTAAGGTTAGCAATCATGCAGTCAACGGACAAAGCTCCAAAAGCTTCATCGACAGCGGACGTTGGGACAAGATGATGGCTGGCGTCAAGAAAGGAGACTACGTGATTATCCAATTCGGACACAATGACGAGAAAATTAAGAGTCCTGAAAGATATTCAGCACCGGGATCCACTTTCGATGCCAACCTCACAAAGATGGTGAAGGATGTAAAGCAGAAAGGAGCTACTCCTATTCTGATGAACTCGATTGTTCGCCGTAATTTCCCTACTGATAAGGTTGACAATACTAAAGATGTGAGCGACCATGAAGCTGACCCTACAAAAGTAGATCCTAAAGAAGAAGGAAAGACATTGGTTGATACTCACGGTGAATATCTAATAAGCCCTCGAAACGTCGCCAATAGACAGAAAGTGACTTTCATTGATTTCAATGCATCTACTCACAATCTCGTGCAATATCTTGGTACTGAGAAGTCTAAAGCTCTCTATATGTGGATTCCTGAAGGGAAATACAAATTCTGTCCTAATGGAAAGATCGACAATACTCATCTAAATATTTACGGTGCTACAGTTTTGGCTCGCCTTGCAGCTGACTCTCTTGCAAAGAGAGTCCCCGGGTTGACAAAATACGTCATTCCCAAAGAAAATGCTCGGGAAATGACTTATGTTGTCACTGATTTAGGAGTCTATTCCAACGACAGTACTGCTCTCCAAACAGAGGCAATTCAAAATATCATTGATATAGCTGAGGCTAATGGAGGAGGTAAAATTATTTTCCCAGCCGGTACTTACCTGACCGGTGCCCTTTTCTTCAAGCCTGGCACTCGTCTTCACCTTGAAGCCGGAGCAAAGATCAAAGGATCCGACGATATTAAGAATTTCCCACTTATACCTTCACGTATGGAAGGCAAGAGTATTTACTACTATGCAGCCCTGATCAACGCATACTTCGTGAAAGGATTTGAGATTACTGGCGAAGGAACTATAGATGGCAATGGATACAATTATTGGATGGATTTCTGGAACAACCGTGACCGGGCAGTGGCTGCAAAGCGTAGTTGGACCAATCTTGAAGCTCACCGCCCACGTCTGGTTTTCCTTTGGGGTTGCAACGACCTGAAGATTTCAGGAGTTAATCTTCAGAACTCCCCTTTCTGGACCACTCACCTTTATATGTGTGACGATGTCCTGATTGAGAATTGCCGAATCACTGCGCCACGTGGTGAAGTACGCGCTCCAAGCAGCGATGCCCTTGACCTTGATGCTTGTCGTAGAGTTGTAGTTAGAAATTGTTACCTCAACTGTGATGACGATGGAGTATGCCTGAAAGGAGGAAAAGGAGTATTCGCCAACAGAACCATGGACAATGGTATCTGCGAAGATATTCTCGTAGAAAACTGTGAGTTTGGAAGAAACCTTCATGGTGTTCTAACTCTTGGAAGTGAATGTATTCATGCTAAGAATGTGGCTGTGCGCAACTGTAAAGTTGATATCAATGCTGCTATTCTACGCTTGAAGATGCGCCCTGATACTTATCAGATTTACGAAAACATTGTTATCGAGAATATTACCGGAACTTGCGGTACAGTTATGGATATGAAACCTTGGAAGCAGTTCTTCACACTCGAAGGAAGTAATGAGAAACCATACGGCATAGTTCGCAACATAAACATCAAAAATGTTGATGTCAACTGCAATACTCTTTGTCATATCCAAGGCAATCCCGATGACATGGTTTCAAACATTCTTTTTGAAAATGTTAAGGTTGAGGCTAAGGATCCTTCCATCACAGTTGTCGCTTATCCTGAAGTTAAGTTTGACAATGTAACTATGAATGGCAAGACATTTAATCCTAATGCTGAAAGACTCGATCTCCCTGAAGAAAACGAATACGACAAACTATAATAACAATGAAGAAAACTTTAATTGCATTAGCATCCGTGCTTCTTTGCTTCGGTTCAGCTATGGCTGAAGGTCTCGCTGAAAGAGCCGAGAAAGCATGGAAAGACGTGTATCCACAGGTGGAGGCACGTATTAAAGCTCCCACTTTCAAAGACAAGGATTACAATATCCGTGATTTCATTCCCAAAACGCCAAAAGGAAAGAAATCATCTGCTCTTCCGAAAGACAAACATGGAAAAGATCTCTACACAAATGTAATCAATAGTGCAATTGCCAAGTGTAGTGCCCAAGGTGGAGGTAGAGTGATTGTTCCTTCAGGTACTTGGCTCACAGGGCCTGTCAAACTACTTAGCAACGTCAACCTTTATCTTGAAGAAGATGCCACTCTCCTTTTTACTGACGACCCACATCAGTATTATCCTCTTGTGCTTACAGCCTGGGAAGGAATGAACTGCTGGAACTGGAGCCCAATGATTTATGCTTACCAGCAAGAAAACATCGCAATCACAGGTAAAGGAACTATCGATGGCGGTGCGAGCCGAGAAAATTGGTGGTCGATGGTAGGTAATGAAAAATGGGGTTGGAAAAAGGGAATGCTTTCTCAGCGTTCAGGTAGAATCATCCTTCAAGATTGGAATGAATCAGGAGTAAATCTTTTCGAACGTCGTCTTGGTTCCAACTGGGGTATGCGCCCTCAGCTTGTTAACCCCGTTGAGTGTAAAAATGTGCTTATCGAAGACGTGACTATGCTCCGCTCTGCGTTCTGGGTGATGCATCCTCTGATGTGCCAGAATGTGACAGTGCGTGGCGTACATGTTCAGAACGATGGTCCTAACGGCGACGGTTGCGACCCTGAATCTTGTAAGGATGTCCTTATTGAAAATTGTTATTTTGACACTGGCGATGACTGCATCGCTATCAAAAGTGGACGTAACCGCGACGGTCGGGAAAGAGCTATTCCAAGTGAGAATATAATCGTTCGCAACTGCCAAATGAAAAACGGCCATGGTGGTGTCGTAGTTGGTAGTGAGATCTCAGGTGGCTACAAAACTCTCTTCGTTGAAAACTGCAAGATGGATAGCCCTGACCTTGAACGTGTCATCCGAATCAAGACTAATACTTGCCGCGGTGGAGTCATTGAAGACATCTATGTGCGAAATGTGGAAGTAGGTCAATGCGATGAAGCTGTTCTTAAAATCAATCTTGATTATGAGCCAAACGAAAAATGCAAACGTGCTTATCCTCCGACAGTCCGCAACGTTTATCTTGAAAATGTAACCTGCCAAAAGAGTAAGTATGGTGTATATATCGTTGGTCTCTCCGACAAATGCAATGTTTATGACATTGAACTCAAAGACTGCGACTTCAATGGAGTGGCTGATGGCAATAAGATAACCGGACAAGTTAAAGACGTTGCTTTCGACAATCTAAAGATCAATGGTGTTGAAGCTATATATGGAGGTACGCTCGCTTATAAGATGGCCAAATCTGAGATGATCCGAAATCCAAAGAGCGAGACTATTGATGTCAATGGCGTGAAATGGAGCTACGCTGCTGCAGTCGAACTCGAAGGCATCCTCGCAGCAGCTCGTGCTTACAACGACCAAGCTATGCTTGACTACTTCCTTAACTACACAGACTTCTTCGTTAACCCTGACGGAACTATCAAGGCTTTCAAGAAGGACGCTTACAACATCGACAATGTAAAGGGTGGCATTGAAATTCTTGAGGCTCTTGACATCACAGGTGATCCAAAATACAAGAAAGCTGCTGATAATATCTATGAACAACTGCTCTCTCAACCAAGAACCAAGTCAAAGAATTTCTGGCATAAGCAAATTTATCCGTGGCAAGCTTGGCTCGACGGTCTCTACATGGGTCAGCCTTTCTATGCTGAATACGTCAATCGTTATCTCAATTCTGATCCAAAACTTTGGAATGATATTGCAAATCAATTGCTGACCGTTGGAAAGAAGACTTATGACCCGGCTACAGGTCTCTATCGTCACGCTTGGGACGAGAAGAAAAAGCAATTCTGGGCAGATCGACGCACCGGTCAATCTGAACATGCTTGGGGTCGCGCTATGGGTTGGTATATTTGGGCCATTACTGACGTGCTTGAAAAGATGCCTCAAGATCATCCTAAACGTCCTGAAATGCTCAAACTTTTGAAGAGTGTTGCCGACGGAGTAGTGAAATATCAAGATCCTAATTCAGGCGTATGGTATCAAGTGATGGACGCTCCTAATCGTAAGGGCAACTATCTTGAAGCTACAGCATCTTCGATGTTTGTCTACAACCTTCTCCGTGCTGTTCGCCTTGGTCTCCTCGATGAGTCTTATCTTGCTCCGGCCAAGAAAGGCTATGAAGGAATAGTAGAGACATTCATTAAGGAAAATGAAGACGGAACAATTTCTCTGACCAACTGCTGTGCTGTTGCCGGACTTGGAGGAGGAAATGACCAACGTCGTAATGGCACTTTCGAATATTATATCAGTGAGCCGATCCGCGACAATGATGCAAAGGGCGTGGGCCCATTCATCCTCGCCGGTCTTGAATATGACAAATTGAAAAGTAAAAAATAATGAACTCCCAAAGCAGATTTTTCTGCTCTATATGCTCAAAGACATCCGTCGCGGCGAATCTTTTCGTCGCGGCGGCAATTATGTCAGGATGCAGCTCTAACAATGATAAAATTGACCGTTTTGCTCTTGTCTACCGTAATAATCCTCACGTCTCCACTATCGATACTCTGGCTTCCCTTACTGTGGGAAACGGTGGCTTTGCTTTCACTGCCGACGTGACTGGACTTCAGACATTCCCGGAAATATACTCACAGGGAGTGCCCCTTGGCACTATGAGCGACTGGGGTTGGCATAGCTTTCCTAATACTGAGGACTATAAATTTGCAGAAACTCTCAAAGGATATGATTTCGGAAGAGGAAGGACTGAGCTTTATTCCGTTCAATTCAAAGAAGATGGCAGAAATAAAGAAGCTGCAAACTATTTCCGTGTAAATCCCCATAGACTCCACTTAGGAGCACTCGGATTTCATAATATGGATGCTGAATCTCTTTCTGATATCGACCAAACTCTTGATATGTGGAACGGGTTGATTAACTCTAAATTTACTTCTTCCGGGAAAAAAATAGAGGTGATGACTGCGGTAGACCCGGAACTTGACTTAGTAGCTGCCACAATCAAGGATGAGGGACTACATTCACTCGCTTTGCGACTCCCTTATCCTACGGGTAAACATAGTGATGATGCATGCGATTGGAATGCTGACTCTCTTCATACGACTCAAATAGTAATGTCGGAACCTGGGAAAGCTGTCATTAAGCATTCTCTTGACTCAATGTCTTATTTTATTACACTCAATTGGGACGGCAAAACTGAAGCTGAAAAACATTCTGCCAATACTGTAATCATCACACCTGACCGTGACAAATGGAGCGTTACTGCTCAGTTTACTGAAGAATTGTCCGATGGTAATAATACATCCGCATCAAAAGTCATAGAAGACGCAAGCGAATATTGGCAAAAATTCTGGAATGATGGTGGCATAGTCGACTTCAGTCATTGTACTGATCCAAGGGCTAAGGAACTTGAACGACGTGTTGTGCTATCTCAATACCTTCTTGCCACAAACTGCGCAGGAACTACTCCTCCTCAGGAAACCGGGTTAACTTATAATTCTTGGTTTGGAAAATACCATCTTGAAATGATCTGGTGGCATCAAGCTCAGTTTGCACTTTACGGACACGAAGATCTTCTTGCCAGAACTCTCCCTTGGTATGAAAAGGCTGAGGCTAATGCAAAGTCTATTGCTGAGCGTCAAGGTTTCAAAGGGATTCGATGGATGAAGATGACTGATCCTTCTTCCATTGAGGCTCCTTCCGGAGTGGGATCTTTCCTTATTTGGCAGCAGCCTCATATTATTTATCTTGCAGAACTGCTATACAGAGCAAATCCAGACACTGCCATACTTAATAAGTATTATCCCCTTATCGATAAAACAGCTGAATTCATGGCTTCTTTTGTCGATTGGGACAAAGAAAACAATAGATATATTCTAAAAGGTATCATTCCAGCCCAAGAAACTCTAAAGGCTGCTGAAACTATCAATCCTCCATTTGAACTTTCATATTGGTACTTTGGTCTCAATACAGCCCAAAAGTGGAGAGAACGAATGGGTCTTGAAAGAAATCCGGAATGGGATAAGATCGCAAACAATCTTTCACACCTTGCAGCTAAAGATTCCCTTTATCTTGCAGCTGAGACCGCTCCTCAGACCTATAATGATATCCGATTTACTTCCGACCACATGGCTGTACTTGGATCTCTTGGTATTCTTCCAGCTTCCCCTCTTGCAGATCCTCAGATTCTCAACAATACTTTCGACTGGGTATACAAGAACTGGAATTGGGACAAGACATGGGGTTGGGATTATCCTACAACGGCTATGTGTGCTGTGCGAATTGGAGAACCCGAAAAAGCAATCAATGCACTCTTGATGGATAAACGCACTAACACATATTTACCAAATGGGCATAATTACCAAGATAATCGCCTTCGTTGCTATCTCCCGGGCAATGGCGGCCTTCTGACTGCTGTAGCTCTTATGACTGCCGGTTGGGATGGATGCGAAATTGATAATCCCGGATTCCCTAAAGATGGGACTTGGGATGTCCGTTGGGAAGGAATAAAACCACTCCCCTAATCTTCTTAGGGATGTGAAGCCTGATAAGCTTCATATCCCACAATTCTCATTACTGCAATTAAGTCAGCTTTTACAACTTTAAAGCCCTTAATGCCCTTAAAACCGTTATGCCTTTAAAACCCTTAACACATGAATCTAAAATGTAAAAAAATTACTACTCTTTGCCTCCTTGGCTCTGCAATCTTCTTTACACATGCCGACGACAAATCTACAGATTGGTATGCTGAGACCACTGTCAATAAGCCTTTCGTCAGATGGTGGTGGCATGGAAGTGCTGTTGATCCGGAAGGTCTGACTTTTAACCTCGAAGAATTTGCTCGACAAGGTATGGGAGGTTTTGAGATCACTCCAATTTATGGAGTACAGGGCAATGAGTCAAACGATATATCTTATCTATCCGATGAATGGATGGATATGCTTCGCCATGTCACCGAAGAAAGTCAACGCTTAGGTCTTCAACCGGAAATGAACAATGGGACGGGGTGGCCTTTTGGTGGTCCTGGAGTTACAGAAGCTGAAAGTGCTCAGAAACTTATTATAGAAAAATGGAACGTTGCTCCCGGTAAGAAACTCAATGTGAAAATTGAGCCACAAGACGAAAAGCAACGACCCTTCTCAACTGTCGAAAAAATCATGGCTGTCGACGGGGAGACTCGTATTGATATAACCGCCAAACTAAGAAAAGACGGAATCCTTAATTGGACTGCTCCTAAGAAAGGAAACTGGGAAGTTTATGCTCTTTTTGCTGGAAGGACATTCCAAAAGGTGAAACGTGCTGCCCCCGGAGGCGAAGGGTATGTGGTAAATCATTATGACAGCACATCTGTTAAGAAATATCTTGAACGTTTCGACCGGGCCTTTGCCGGCAAAGAGGATATATTTCCAAAAGTTATGTTTAACGATTCGTATGAAGTCTATGGTTCAGACTGGACAGTAGGTCTCTTGGATGAATTTGTAAAAGATCATGGATACCGACTTGAGCAATACCTCCCTGAATTTACCGATCTGGAGAATCAAACTGAACTCAGAGGGAGGATTGTTAGAGATTACAGATACACCCTTGCCCGTGTTCTCCGAGATAACTTTACCGACGTTTGGACTCGTTGGGCTCACAGCCATGGAGCAAAGATACGCAACCAAAGTCATGGAAGCCCGGCCAATATCATCGATCTATATGCTATCGTAGATATTCCGGAATGTGAATCTTTCGGTCGTTCGGAGTTAAATATTCCGGGACTTCATCCGACTGGCGATTCCCGACATAGTGACGCTGATCCTGCGGTGCTGAAGTTTGCTTCGTCAGCTGCTCATATAGCTGGAAAACCTCTCGTATCAGCAGAGACTCTGACATGGCTGACGGAGCATTTTCATACATCGCTGTCAGTAGCAAAGCCTGAAATAGACCAGATGCTAGCATCAGGTGTCAACCATATTTTCTTCCATGGAGCGACATATTCTCCAAAAGGTGTGGAATTCCCGGGATGGTTATTCTATGCCTCGGTAAATATGTCGCCTACAAATACTATTTGGAAAGATGCGGATGCTTTATTTAAATATATATCTCGTTGCCAATCATTCTTGACCAACGGCTATCCAGATTCTGATGTGCTTATCTATTTCCCCATTGACGACATCTGGCAACGTCAAGACGGAATCTACATGATGTTTGATATCCACAGTATGGATAAAAAGATGCCAGATGTTAAAGCTCTGGTCAGTCAATTAGTCAAAGCAGGTTTAGATCCGGATTACCTTTCTGATGCACTTATAAATGATTTAAGTGTATCTCCGGAAGGTTATATCATTTCAAAAGGAGGTAACAAGTATAAATCAATTATTGTCCCTCCGGTCAATTTCATGTCTGTAGAGACATTGAAGGCTCTTAAGGAACTCAAAGCTAAAGGTGGAAATGTAATATTTACTGAGCACCTTCCAAATGATGTTCCAGGTCTTAGTAATCTTGAAGAGAGAAGATCAGAGCTTGAATCTTTGAAAAGTGATATGGGTGCTACTGCAAAAGATATTCAAGATGCAATCCGATTGACTGGAGCTACTCCGGAACCTTTGCGTACAAAAGGTGTATCATTATTGCGTAGAGCAAATGAAGTAGGAGGCAATAATTATTTCCTTGCTCTGCTTGATGATAATAGTCTTAATGGATGGGAGACACTTGCTGTGCCGGCGGAAAGCGTAATGATTTTCGATCCACTTACGGGGAAAAAAGGAAAAGCCCGTACAAGAAAAGGACCAAATGAAACCACTGAAATTTTTCTTCAAGTTAATCCGGGTCAATCACTTCTTCTCAAGACGTTCCCAAATGACATAGAAGCTGATGATTGGGTTTACTATGACCAAGGCAATCCTATTGAAATAAATAAAGGTTGGAGTATTACTTTTCTGGAAAGTGCTCCCCCTATAAATGAGACTTTCCTTACTGATACAGTGACAGCTTGGACTAATCTTCCAATTGAAGATGCAAAAATCAATGCTGGCACGGCTCGCTACACGACCAAATTCCAACTTCCAGTTGAAATAGATGCAGATGAATGGCTTCTTGATCTCGGAGATCTCCGTGAAAGTGCTTCTGTCAAAGTTAATGGAAAGGCTGTAGGCAAAGTCTGGAGTGTGCCGTTCACGATTGAAATTGGTAAATTCCTTCAGCAAGGCAATAATACACTCGAAATCGAAGTGACCAACCTTCCTGCAAACCGTATTGCGGATTATGATAGGAAGGGCAAAAAATGGAAAATATTCAAGGATGCCAATATTGCAAGTGTTATTGGCAAAAAAACTATCGACTATTCTGATTGGGAAACTGTACCATCAGGACTAAACTCCAAAGTAATCCTGACCCCTCTCTTCCTCAAACCATGAAGCCTTCACAACAACTTTAAATAACTAACATAAAATGAAAAAACTCTTATTAAGTCTATTGGTCATACTCATGGCATTTCCTGCTATGAAAGCCAACGATGAGCTTCCCCCTCGTCAGGAAACGCTCAAAACACTAATAAAGGTCAACGACCTTTATATGCGCAAACATCCAGATCCACTGCTTGGTATACCTTATTACTCTCGCAAGAAAGTTTACGAAGCCAATATCTGGACTCGTTCTATATATTTCGAGGGTCTTATGGCTCTACATTCTATATATCCCGACAAGAAATACTGGCAATATGCAACTGATTGGGCTGAAGGATTCAAATGGGGTATGCGTCGCGACGACACTACGACTCGCAATGCCGATAATTATGCATGCAGCCAGACATATATCGACCTTTACAAACTTACTCCGAATCCTGAGATGCTCACACAGACCATAGCACTCTGCAATATGCTCGTTAATACTCCGCAAGTCGACGACTGGACTTGGATCGATGCTATACAAATGGGTATGCCTGTGCTGACTAAACTGAGTGCAGTCACTGGCGACAAAAAGTATAGTGAAAAGGCTTGGGATATGTATAATTGGAGCCGTAACACTCTTGCCGGGGGACTATTCAATCAAAAAGAAGGTCTTTGGTGGCGGGACGCCGACTTTGTGCCTCCCTACAAAGAACCAAATGGAAAAAATTGTTATTGGAGCAGAGGAAATGGTTGGGTTGTAGCAGCCCTTGTGCGTGTGCTCGAAGATACGCCTGAAGATGATCCTCATCGTGCAGTATATGTGAAAGATCTTCAGGATATGTGTTCGGCCCTCGTGAAATGTCAGCGTCCCGACGGATTTTGGAATGTTTCTCTCCATGATCCGGATAACTACGGAGGAAAAGAACTTACCGGAACTGCTCTATTTGTCTATGGAATGGCTTGGGGTGTTCGTAACGGTATATTAGACAAAGCCAAGTATATGCCTGTCATCACAAAAGCTTGGAATGCTTTGGTCAACGACGCTGTGCATGAAAACGGTTATCTTGGATATGTTCAAGGTACAGGTAAGGAACCCAAAGATGGTCAACCTGTGGCATACGATTCAGTTCCAGACTTTGACGACTACGGCACTGGATGTTTCCTCCTTGCAGGAGTAGAAGTATATAAATTATAATTTTTTATAATACTGAATTACAAAAAATTAAATCGGGAAACTTGAAAGTTGCCCGATTTTTATATTCTCATTTATTCACTTTTGATAGATGTGATGCAGGAAGATCAACATCCTGCCACTTTATGAATGCCGTGTCAGATAATCGAAGAGTGAATGTCATTGTGCCATCAACGCTTCGAACAGCTCTTATCGTAGCCGTTTGCCCATCAAGATGCGACCCATTTTCTATCACTACTTCATCACCAACATTCAATGGTGGCAATTCAGAAATGATATCCATTTCCACATCTTCAGTAAATGCACCTACACTTCTCTGGAATATCTTCATTTCAGCCTGCGGGATCACAGAATATGGACTGGTAGGATTTGCAGTAGTCCTATAGCACCATGCCAAATCTCCAATGATTCCGATCAACGGACCAACTCTATCGTATGGAAGCCTAACGAATAGAAGCCCAGGGATGACAGGAGTCTCAATCGTCACAACTTTTTTCTTCTCCAGTTTCTTGACCACACGCATCGGATAATAATATTGAATCTGAAGCTGCAAAGGACTCTCCTTCTCTTTAAGGCGCTCCTTGATTTTTTCAGGAGTTACGCTACTTCTCATTCTAAGCACAAACCATCCTGGATTTTTGTTAGTGATGGAAAACGCCACTATGTTTAGAAGTTCATTTTTGCGATTTTCTGTCACCTCCATTGGCTCTATTAGAGAAAGGAATGAATACGCTTCCGGTAGCTGAGAGATGATTCCGCGTATTTCAGCGTACGGAATATCTTCTCTGATTGCGGCAGCTATCCACAAGGATGTGATAGAGTCTCTTGAAAACGATCCTTCAAACTTCATTCCCGCGCGCTGAGCTGTAGCATGAAGTTCAATTATTAGATCTTTAATAATCGCGGGTTCTCTTCGTTTCCCTTGTTGCAATGGGAATACATATTTTGCTTGGGGCGTATGGCGCATTGAGGTGACTATGTCTTCAATATGAAGACTATCGGGCCTCGTATCCACGTATTTTAATGAGATGACATCTCGAAGAGTTGCAAACGGATTAAAAAGAAGGTATTGAAACGCTTTGTTATATACAAATGCTGGGGAATCTTGCTTTACTGTTATCTTGGTAAACCTTTCAGCTGCATCAAGATTGCTCTCGATTTCCTTAAGCCGTTTTATTGCTTTCTCTGAATTAAAACCGGATAGAGAAATAGAAAAAGGGTCTTCATTTGATTTTTGTTCTGTCTCATCCATCCACTCTTTATATAGCGTATGAACTGCTCCAATATATCGCTTGACTGTACTCCCTTTCATGCCATCAAGAAGCATATCCACAGCCCATAATCTAACCGCTATATTTGTAAATTCAAATATTCCATGACGTCGCATTGATGCAAGCATAGATGGGAGTGCCCTGGAAACAAGTATATCCGACAATCCATCGGTATCAAGATTTTCTACATAAATTTTGAATCCTGACTTCCTGTCAGTTATCTGGTCGGCTTCGGGTAAGTCTTTTTCAGATTGCATGATGAGCTTTTCTTTATACGTTAGAATCCTTGCAAAATTATCAAATTTTTCCGATATTTCAAAGTATTGAGTGACAATTTTATTATTTCAACACTAAAAAATAAGACCTTAACAAAATTTATGGTAAAAAAATTTTATCTTATAACAAAATGTGTTAATTTTGTAAAATATTTATATCTAATAACAAAACCTAACAAACAAATGAGAAAAACCGCTATGGCGGCTCTTATGCTTGCCGCTTCCTCAGCTTCCTGGGCTCAGTATTCCCATACGATCAATGTCGACAATCTTGGTCGTGGTGTGTTAGCAGTCAAAGCTGATAATGGGATTTTCGTTTCGTGGCGATCGCTCCCAACTGATGATGCCCAACTTGCATTCGACATTTACAGGGATGGCATTAAAATTAACGAAATGCCTCTTACAAAAATGACTAACTTCACGGACCTCGAAGGAACAGTCGATGCAAAATATACCATAAAAGCTATTCTTAATGGTGAAGAAAAAGAATCTACTGAAGCTAAAAATGTTTGGGGTTCCGACTTCATGAAGATTCATCTTGATCGTCCGGAAGCGGGAGTATCCCCGGCTGGCGGAGCAAAAGAAGATCGCAATTATAATTATACTCCCGACGATGTGTCTGTTGGTGATGTTGACGGAGATGGTGAATTCGAATTCATCGTTAAATGGTTTCCGACTAATGCTGCCGATAACTCACACACTCGCTACACAGGCAATACAATCTTAGACTGCTATAAACTTGACGGTACAAAACTATGGAGAATTGATTTAGGTCACAATATACGATCCGGAAATCATTATACTCAATTCATGGTCTATGACTTCGATGGTGATGGAAAATCCGAATTAATATGCAAGACCGCTCCCGGAACAATTGACGGAACCGGTAAAGCAGTTCTTATGGGCAATGACAAAATGACCGACGACTTTCGTAAAAGCGATGGCACTGTCATGAGTGGTCCTGAGTATCTCACTGTTTTCAATGGAGAGACCGGGGCTGAAATCAACACTATAGCATATAATCCGCCAAGAGACATTCGTAAGCACGACAAATCCAGCTCCGGGTGGGGAGACAATTACGGTAACCGTTGCGAGCGATATCTTGCCGGGGTTGCTTATCTTGACGGTGTCAAACCAAGTGCAATCTTCGTTAGAGGATATTATACGGCATCCTACGTTTGGGCAGTCAATTTCGATGGCAAAGAGCTTAAAGAAGTTTGGCTTCACAAATCGGAAAAATCCGGACAGGGCATCTTTGGACAAGGTACCCATTCACTCTCTATAGCTGATTTGGATGCTGACGGTTTCGATGAAATTATTATGGGTTCGGGTGCTTTGGATCATGATGGAACTTTCCTACATTCTACCGGGGGAGGACACGGCGATGCTCTCCACGTTGGCGACTTTGTCCTTGAAAATGACGGTCTCGAAATATTTATGCCTCACGAAGATAAATCAGGTAAGTTTGCTACTTCCTTGCGTGATGGAAAAACCGGTAAGATTCTCTTCTCTCAAGCCAATCCCGGGAAAGATATAGGTCGAGGCCTTATTGCTAACGTATCTTCCAAATTCTCTGGATACGAATACTGGTCGACACTTGATGGCAATGTTATGAACGCAGGGCAAGTGGTAGGTTCTAAACGCCCTTCTGTCAACTTCCGAATATTCTGGGATGGCGATCTACTTGACGAACTCCTCGACGGTACTTCTGTGACAAAACCTAATGAAGCTCTTACTTCAGTTTCAAACTTAAAAGAATTTGCTGGCACTTCTCATGCTGCTTCATGCAATACCACTAAAGCCACTCCTAACCTTCAGGCTGATATTTTCGGAGACTGGCGTGAGGAAGTCATCCTTCATGACAGTGAAACCGAGTCGGATCTTATTATTTTCACCACTACAATACCCAGTGAATACAAAGTGCCATGTCTGATGACCGACCGTCAGTATCGAGAGGCCATTGCTTGGCAAAATGTGGCCTATAATCAGCCTCCTCACCTTAGCTATAATCTTGAAGCGCAATATGATACTCGTGCTCGGATTATACTCAACAGTGGAAGTCTACAGCAAGTAATGTCGCTCGGAGATGCTATGGAGTCAATAGAATTCTCTGTCTTACGGGCAAATGGAGCAGAAGTTTCAGGTCTTCCGGAAGGTGTTGAATTCTATTTTGACTCTGATTTAAGGAAAGGATTTATATCTGGATCTCCGATAGAGAATGGTGACTGGACTTTTACAATAACCACTACAGGCGCAGAAGACGGCGATGACATTTCTATTACTGGAACGATTAGAGTGACATTCACTGATAAGAGCGGACGTTCAGCACATTTCTCTTTTGATTCCATAGGTGCTTCTACTGTAGCCAATGATTATAAAAGCGGCACAATGGCAAACATCGTTGGATCTGTAGGAGCAACTGAAGGGGTAAGTAACGGTGCTATCACTTTCGACGGAAATGGATATCTCACTCAGCCATTGTATGATGAACTTATGTTCGGCAACAATGACTTTTCCATTGAACTATGGATGAAATCTACAGACGCTGACGGATATCTTTTCTGTATCGGTACTCACAACAAGACAAATATCGAAGGGGGTACTGGTAATTGGGTAGGACTTGAGCGTCTCAAGAATGAATCTACCGACCGCCTTAGCTTCGCTATAGATGATGATGTGACAAAAACTGATTGCTACGCTCTGACGCCAAGTATGTATTTTGATGGCGAATGGCATCAGATAGTGTGTGTTCGCAATGCGGAAGCTAAGTCAACTTCAATATATATCGACGGTAAGCACAATATCACCTCTAATAATGTTGGAACTGGTGCAATCAATTTTGATAAGCGCGAATTGATGTTTATAGGAGGAGATGACGAACCGACCGCTGGTCGTGAAAATAGAACTTTCAATGGCTCAATCGACGAGTTCACTATCTATCCATTTGTACTCTCAGCTGAAGATGTAAAAGCTAACTATGATCGCCTCTCTCCATCAGCTGTTGAAGAAATTATTGCAGTTAGTGGCAATTCTGAATTTAGCGTGATCGATGCATTGTCGGGAAGAGTAGTAGCGACAGCAAAGGGAGAAGCCGGTAAAGGAATTACAAATAATCTTGAAAAAGGTATTTATATTCTTGTGATAGATAAAAAGACTTCAAAAGAAACTCATAAGTTCATTAAGAAATAAATTACAAAAAGGGAAGACACTTTATCAGGTCTTCCCTTTTATATTTTAATTGTATTTTATATTATAATTGTATGATTTGATATATATAATCCTTCCCCAAGTGGTTCAACAAGAAAAAATTTATTTCTTTGATAGAATGTTATAGTCTTTTTGTTTGCATTATTTTTAATTTCTTTAAAAAATTTCTTTAAATCATTTTTTTTTCGTAACTTTGCACACTCAATAAATGTGAGTTTCTCAGGCAGGCCATGCTCTGCATTTTTTTATCTATAGGTTTCAAACAGGTAGCTCGTTAAATTGACGATAAAATAATGTTAAAGAAGAGTACACTTGAACATATCATTAGTAATGACATGTCGGAGATGTGGAACGCACTTCTCCCGGAAGAAAAGCGTATAGTAACCGATAATTTTATTATTTCAACTTACAGGAAGAATCAGATTATATATGCTGAAAATGAAGAACCCGAATTTCTTTGGTGTCTTTTGAAGGGCAAAGTTAAGATGTATAAAGCCGGGATTGGCGACCGCGTGCAAATTCTTCGCCTTTATAGCCCTGTACAATATTTTGGGTATAGGGCGTATTTTGCTCAAGAACCATACGTCTCTTCCGTTGCCGCTGTAGAAGAATCTGTTCTTGGGCGTGTCCCTATGAAAATTGTTGAAAAACTTATACGTGGCAATATCAATCTCGCAATGTTTTTCATTCATGAATTGTCGCGCAATCTTGGAGGTTCGGATACTAAAATTGTCAATCTCACTCAAAAGCATATTCGCGGCCGTCTTGCAGATGCGTTGCTTCTTCTAAGAGATAACTATGGTCTTGAAGACGATGGAGCCACCTTAAAGATTTATATGAGTCGTGAAGATCTCGCAAGCCTCAGTAATATGACTACCGCCAATGCTATTCGCACACTTGCGACTTTCGTTTCTGAGAAGTTGATTCTCGTAGATGGAAGAAAAATTAAGATCATCAACGAAGAACAACTCCTAAAAATTTCCAAAAACGGTTAAAACTCCATCACTTATTTTTGGGATATCTTCTTTTATCAGACACTTGGAGAAGTAAGACTATTAAAATGTGGACGTACGACTAAATTTTAAGTCATACGCCCACTAACACATTTCTATGGATTACATTCCATTTATCTAACGTAGGTTGCTCCAACTATTCCGATGATAACATCGTTAGATAACGCATCGAGGATTATTTCTTTCAATTCCTTTTCCGGATTTAGATCTAATCTGAGCAAGACTCCTGCTCCCCCATCAATGCGCCTACCATATACACCCTTAATGTCAAGAGCTTTTTCTACATCATTTGTGACTGTGCCATCTTTGAATATCATACGATATGGACGTGGCGTTTCGATTCGGAATGCTTTTCCATCTACGAAATAGTCTTGTTCGATCGGGCACCAGTTGTATGGAGCTATCAGTGGAAGGGTTTCTTCTGATTCATCTGTATATTTGACTCTTATTACTCCATTCTCCATATAGCACTGCATGTGGTTGGTGCTTCCTGCCAACAACAGTTGGATTCCTTTTGCTTTTCCATTCAATGGAATCGCAACACTATTCGGGTAATTGTCAAACAAAGATGTATAAACGACATTGTTTCCTGCACTCACAGATGCAAATGGTATGCCTACATATGTCTTAATAATTCCATTTGCCTCAATAGCTTTGCGAAGTCCGGAATCATCGATGTGTGCTGTATCTTCTGGATGACACCATTCGCCTATTCCTTGCACCGGTATCTGAAGCGTAGTATATGGAGATCTTGGCGATTCATATCTGTTACGGAATATATCGGTTATATTGGCATTATAATGAGATGTGAGGTCAATTGGTTCATACTTATCTGATACATCCACTTTCAGATCCAATCCAAGTTCGTCAACATTGGGAGTCTGATGCTTGAAGGATTCTGTTTCCTCCCACCATGTAAAATCTCCGGATTTAACTTCCCTGAATCTTTCTTTGACATTCCCTGTTGCCATTGGAGTCGATTCAGAGATTGGTTTCTCTTTCCACACTATATCCAGCGAGACTTTTCCTTTCAATGTAGCTTCAATCTTAATGAGAGGACGACCTACAGCAGATGGGATTAAAGACCATTGTGCTTTCTTGCCATTTATCTTCACATATTTCACTTTGTCAGTCAAAGCAGGAAGGATAAGTTCAGCCGTTTTCAAAGAGTCAAGTCCAACACTTATTTCATATTTTTCTTTTTTTCCATCTCTCTTGAAGTTTAGTGAAAAATCCTGATGTTTGATGGAAGCATGGTCCCAGTCAGAGGGTAAGCCAGGTCGGATAGTAACTTTATTGTTCAAAGCATCCGGATTAAAACCAAACAAACCTTGAACAACGGCTCGAGACATCATGGCAGATGGATCAGCAAAATCTCTGTAGCACTCACCCCTTGCTGCATCATAGAAACTGATCTGACCGATATTTCCGGGACTATTCCCGAGAAACATTCCGTCAAGTATGGCGCTCTTGAGCAATTTCGCTGCTTCCTCTGCCCTTCCCGCTTGCCAATAAGCGAGAGCTGTATGAAATACTTCCGCAAAAGCCACATTATTTATGCTCCATGCGTATGGAAGCCAATCTGTTGTCGAGATAGTTGCATATCCGTCTTCAAGTCCCACAGCTGACACTGGAATATGAGGAATGTTATTGTCGATATAGCGCGTTGCACTGTATGCCATGAAGTAATCAGCTACATCACTGTCAATAGCATGATAAACTGTCCATAGAGCAGGATGATCATGAAGGCGCCTATTACCCATAAAGTCTTTGAACTCAGCCCATACGCCTTTATCTTCCATCCATAGAGTTGAATTAAGAGCATTTAGTATCTTATCAGCCTCATTTTTGTATGGAGTGGGGTCCTCCCCTATCTTTTCGGCTATTTCCGCCGCTATCTTATTAGCTCGGTAATTATAAGCCGTTGAGTGAGTAACTGCCCCACTATTATAATATAATGCGTCGCTTGCCCAAATGCAACAGTAAGCATCATAAAGGCCGTCATCATCAGGATCGAAGTTTCGTTGTTCCCATTCAAGGCTCGCTTTGATTGTAGGCCACATCTTTCTTGCATAGTCAAGGTCGCCGGTCCATTTCAGATGCCATAGGAGTTCATCTATATAGCAAAGGTTCATATCATAATGATGCATCTGATCCTTACGTTCCGGATTGCGACAGATGTATCCGTTGCTATACATTTGAGTACCCCACTTCTTTTCTGCTCTTGCAAGATTTTTGTCAGTATCTTGCGATGGATGTGGAATTGTCGGGGGAATACTGTCAACCTGCGACTTAGCGTAGGCATCGAAGTGTGAACGCGCCCTCTCGTGCCAACCTAAGAAATCTCCGTTATATGCCCCTCGCCAACCTGCAAGTGGCGAGCGCCAACCAATTGCTCCGTGAAGCCAAGTCTTCCCATCCCATGCGCCGTCGGCAGCGTGGGAGATTATTGAACCCAAGACATTGAAGTATGGGTCAGGCGTATCTATCTCAAGAATTTCGGCAAGTTCTTCTCGCTGCGATTCGGCTTTAGCGAATTCTTCTGCAAGACGTTTTTGGTCAGACGCATCCAGTTTTTTATCCTCATATCCAAAGAAAATAGTAGACCTATCACCACCTATCGGAATTTCGGGAGTAATAATTGCGATACTTTCAGGATCAGGGGCAAAAGCATTTGCAGGATCGGCACCCATATCTCCGTTTCTGCTCAGCTTGACTTTTACTGTAGGAATACATATACCTTTTATCTCAGCATCCTTTGGCATATCTGAGGCCTCTATCTTCCAAAGTGCACCTTCGTAATGACGAGGAGCAAGCGTTATTATAGTTATGTGGCCATCACGCCATGAGGGGTCATACAGTTCATAACGTCTTTCCCCTCCTCTATAATAAGACCGACATTCCGCTACAGAATCAAGACGCATAGAATGTCTGTTTACAGTGACAATGAAATGCACATTGCGGTTATCTTTTCCGTGGAAAGCTCCGAAAATAGGACGGTCGCTGGTTTCTATTCGAAATGCAGTGTTTCCTCCATATAAAGCTCGGGTATATAGATTCTCGCCATTTTTTCTATAGATATAGCCACCCGAAGTAGGAGTATACTGCATCACTCTTTCAGCATTTCTATCCAATGAGTTATGGTCAAACTGCCTGAAATATGATTGCCCTGCCATAAGCAAAGGAATTCCTAAGGCAAACACAGCAAATTTTCTCTTCATGATTGATTATAGTTGGTCATTTCAATCACAAAGTTAACCATAATCCCCCAATAATCCAAATGGACACCCGACAAATTTGCCGGATGCCCATATAATCTTTCGAACATTTAAATTATTAGACTCTTAAAATTTAAACGATTAAACATTTAAACATTTCGAACCCTCAAACCCTTAAACTCTGTCGGCATCACCTGGATGAAGTCTTTGACAGCGTTATCCCAGTCGTCGAGGA
>CAZWJO010000004.1:41126-57212 GCA_964634905.1 uncultured Sangeribacter sp. | reverse complement strand
GGCATTAAGGACTTTAAGGGCATTAAGGGCATTAGGGGCATTAGGGGTTTGGGATATTAATTTGGATATTTTTTTGAATTGCTTATGGATAAGAATTACGATAATATCATTCAAGAGCGGGCAGACCACGTGTTTGAGGTCATGTCGAAGCGTGTCTCTGCAAAAGAGATCAATATTATGAAGGGGGCTTTTGAACTTGCCCGCAAAGCTCATGCCGACCAGAAACGCAAGAGCGGCGAACCGTATATTCTTCATCCTATTGCAGTTGCGACTATAGTGGCAGAAGAGATGCAACTCGGAACAAACCCGGTCTGCGCCGCTTTTCTCCATGATGTGGTGGAGGATACCCGCTATACTATTGAGGAGATTCGTCAACTCTTCGGTGAGGATATTGCTTTTTTGGTCAAAGTGGTCACTAAAAGCCCGGACCATAATTATGAATACTCCAAACAGCTTGATAACTATCGCCAGATCCTCAACTCCGTGCAGTATGACATACGTGCGGTGCTTTTGAAACTTGCCGACCGTCTGCACAATATGCGGACTCTGGCATCGATGAAACCTGAGAAGCAGATGAAGATAGCCGGGGAGACCGACTATTTCTATGCTCCGCTTGCAAATCGTCTGGGCTTATATAACATCAAGACCGAATTGGAAAATCTCTCCTTCCGTTTCCGCTGTCCGGATGAGTATGATGAGATTTCAGCTCTTATAGCCAAGCATGTGGAGGCTAACCGTGACAATCTCGAGACCTTCAGGAGTCAGATAGAGAAAACTCTTTCTGAGGCCGGTATTGTGGCAAAGGTGAAGGTTGACTATCGACGTCCGTTTGGTCTATGGCGCAAAATGCAGAAGTATGGCGAGGACTTTACGCATTTGAAATATCGACATTTCATTGAGATTGTGTATGCTGACAACCAACAGGATCTTTCTGAAAAGGAACTGGCAATGAAGATTTATTGCATTCTTACCGACCGCTTCAAGGAGAAGCATGGAGGAATGAGCAATTATATCGATTCTCCAAAAGAGAACGGATATCAGAGCATCCATGTGAAGTTGTTGCCCGATTTTGGCCGCTGGCAGGAAGTTCATATCAGCAGCGTGCGTATGACGCGTCAGTCGCAGTTAGGATGTGTGGCAGAACGCTCGGAAGAGAATATCCACAACTGGATTGAGAAGTTTCGTAAGGTGCTTCACGATGTGATGGGCAATGCCACACGCAACGAAAGATACATGGAGGAGATTCGCGCTACTTTCTACAACGATGATATACAAGTATTCACGCCAAAAGGAAAGCGCATCATCCTGCCGCTGAATGCAACTGCCATCGATTTTGCCTATGAGGTGCACACCAAGCTTGGCGACCATGCCAAATATGTCCGGATAAATGGTCGGCTGGAGCCGGTGACTACTACTCTACGGCGCGGAGACGTGGTTGAGATATTCACCGACGCCGCTTCTCATCCAGCAGATGATTGGGATTCATACGCTCATACCTATAAATCACGCAAGGCAATCAGGCGCTACCGTGAGTCTATCCCGCGTTCGGCTTATTGCCGTTGCAAGGAGTGCAATCCCATTCCAGGAGAGGAAGTGATCGGTATCAAAGATCTTGCAATGCCTGATAGGGTGACCATACATAGACGTGACTGTTCCCAGGCAATTTCAATGGCATCCTCCTACGGAGACAATGTGGTGTCGGTAGACTTCAATGCTGATGACACGCTCTATCCTGTCACTTTGTCGGTGCGCTCAGTCGACCGTCACCATCTATTCATCGACATAACTGATTGTATTACGAATACATTAAATCTATCGATGGAATCGTTTAATACAAAGACGGCTCATAATATTGTGACTTGTAAAATCCGACTCGGTATACATTCAAATTCAGACCTGAAAACTATTATCAACCATATCTCGGCAATCGAAGGGGTCGACGAAGTGAAGCGCCTTCGCAAAGAGGAAGAGGACCAATGAAAAAAAGGAAATTAAGATACGACAAGGTGCTTTCAAAGCTGCCTGACACACTTGAATGGAGTGCTGAGCAGGATGTAACAGCGGCAAGAGATTTTCTGCTGAGCGACGATGGACTGCCTCGTATATTCCTCGGCTCTGGGGGATCCTTATCGGCGGCTCATCTTGCCTCACAACTTTCAGTGGAGCGAGGAATAGTGGCTGTCGCCATGACGCCTTATCAGTACATATTCAGCGCATGGAGTAAACTTCCGGCGAAGATTGTTGTGATAAGCGCCGGTGGAAGAAATGTTGATGCAGTCAATTCATATAAAACAGCCCGTTCATGTCCGGTACAACAAGTTGGCGTAATGCTGATGTCATCAGGCAGCACCTTGGAGACAATCATGATGGAAGATAAAGAGCCGAACAGGTTTATTTTCAACCTACGTAATGGCGATGGTTTTCTCTCCACTAATTCCCTACTTGCGTTCTATTCACTCCTTTTCAGAATCTATAGAGACGAGACTATCAGCGTGGAGGATTGGAGTTTTACATCTGAGATAAATGAGAGTCTCAAGGATTTTATCGGCAATACGTACACTATTCCCACTGATGATTGGAACGAACACGACGCAGCCCTTTATGAAGCTCGAGAGACAGACCGATTTTATGTGTTGTATTCTCCCGACTCGCTACCAATCGCATACGACCTTGAATCTCGTTTTTCAGAGGGGTCGGTCGGTTGTCTGCAAATATCCGATTACCGCAATTTTGCGCATGGAAGGTTCAATTGGTTTCACCAACGAAAAGGTCAAACAGCTATCATAGCCTTGGTTACGCCGGAATCGAAGGATATAGCAGAAAACATATTGTCGGAACTGCCATCGGATATTCCCGTAATGCGATTGGATACAGCTTTCCCGGGAAGTCGAGGAACGATCGACTTGCTTTTAAAGGGCATTTATTTATCAAAATATATCGGTCTACGGTGGGGGCTCGACATAGGGGCGCCGAAAGTAGCCGATTTTGGCCGGATAATTTTCAAGAAAGATTTTATGGATGGTAGTAAATTAACACAACCTACAGAAACACAAGAAAAACAATGAAGAAAATTTTATGCATAGCCATAATGTTGTTGGCTTTTATTCAGACAGTAAATAGTATGATACCGGGACCAACTTTATTGCTCAGCTGCCCTAAGTGTGGGGATGAGAAAGCCATGATGTCTATAATTTCCGGCAATACGTTTGGAGCATCACAATGGTCGGACATGTATCAGTATGCACCGATGTTGCCCAGGTTATCTCCTGTACAGAAGTGCAAGAAATGTGGTGGTTATTATCTGCTCTCAAATGCCGAAAGCCGTTATGCGGAGGATGAGGAGGATTTGGGTTACTCTTTTGAAACAGGTCGGCTTACCTACAAAGAAATGAAGGAGGCGCTACGGCTTTTAGAAGATTCTACTCTATCCAAAGATGCCGAGATGAGCATAAGGCTTGAATTCCTACACAGGTATAATGATGCTTTCAGAGAATTTGAAGGGGAGAATTATGAAAAAAGTTTAGAGGATGGAAGTTTTGATCATGGAGAAGAAGACATCAAGCTGCATCATGCAAATCTCAGAGCTTTGATTGCTTTATTGGATGAAAATGATTCGAATGATGTGCTTTTGATTGCAGAACTCTATAGGGAAGGTGCCAACTTTGAAGAATGTATGTCTTTACTTGATAAATATTACCCTGACTCTGAGTTTCTGAATAATATTAAGAAGGAAATGTTTGATAGGGCAATAAAAGGAGACGCTAATGTTTTCCTCATTAGTGAAGACTAAGTAATAATTTAATTTTACCAAGCTCAACTTAAGGGTTATTACAGAAGAAGTTTTGGCGTATGTTGGTGATACATCCAAAGGATATTACGACTAAGGTTCTGGATGGGCTTTATCAGAATGAAGAGGGTGTTAGGGTGTTGACGGATGAGGCAACGAATAGGGAAATCCGGAGTGCACTTCACAGGCTTCCGAAGTGGGAACGTCTGATAATGCTTGGACATGGTTCGGACGTAGGGTTGTTTTCTCGGGAGGCAGATGGAGCCGGGTTTAATAGAATCATAGTTGGGCATCCCCATGCGTTCTATCTTAGAGGGCGAAGCAATATCGTTGCGATATGGTGTAATGCTGATTTGTTTGGACGAAAGGAGGGATTGCATGGATTGTTTTCGGGAATGATCATTTCTGAGATGAAAGAGGCTGAGGAATATTCGATACCGACTTCGGAGGAGGAATTGGATAGGGAAATACCTATGTTCGTGGGGAGATTGAGAAAGTTGTTGGATGAAGGGATTCCTCTAAGAGAGATTCCGGAGGCGATGAGAGATAGCGGATTTGAGCGTTCCGCTTTGAATGATTTCAATTATTCTCGTCTGTTTTATTTATAAAGAATTCAACTTTCGCAAGCTCAAGTTGAAGGTTATAAGGTTGTTGGGTTAAAAGGTTATGATTTGACTGATAAATTATGATATTTTTATGCCTTTACAACTGGTAGGTTTAACCCCTTAATCCCTTAACCTCTTAATCCTTAAGTTGAGCTTGAGAAACTTAAATAAAGATTTGTTATGGAATTTGAGAAAGCTTTTGGAAGGAAACCGGTATTTGGGATGATACATACCGGGGATTCGAATGATATGGGGATGTTGGAGTTGGCTAAGATGGAGATTGATATCTATCTTCGGCATGGGATTTATCCTCTCATAGAGAATTATTTCGGGAGCGATGAAGATTGTGAAGAGGTCCTGAAGTGGATTCATTCTGAACATTCCGATACTATCTACGGACTTAATATCCTGGGGGATTATAATTTGGCTTTTGAGTTGGCTGGGAAGTATGGAGCAAAATTCATTCAGATTGACTCAGTGTGCGGCCATCTGACACCAAATCGTGATGAACAATATGCAGAGAATCTCCAGTATCTCAGGAAGAATTATCCGGAAGTTTTGGTGTTCGGAGGTGTGCGGTTCAAATATCAGCAGGTAAGATCCGGAAGAAGTGTCCGGGAGGATTTGCTGTTAGGTATGGAGCGTTGTGATGCGATCGTCTGCACCGGGGAAGGCACCGGGAAGAGTACTCCATTTGCTAAGGTAGAGGAATTCAAGAGCGTTGTAGGAAATTTTCCTGTGATCGTGGGAGCTGGAGTGACAGCCGGCACAGCCCGTGAAACCGCTGAGATTGCTGATGGAGCAATTGTTGGTAGTTGGTTGAAGGAGGGGCATGAGGATATCGGGATCGTAAATGAATCATACGTGGAAGAATTCATGCAGAATTGGAATAAGGGTGCATAATTATTAATGCATAATTCATAATTCATAATGCATAATTAGCTTCGCTTAAGCTAAAGCAAGTCATAATTCGTTATTGCTGATTTTAAATTATTTGACGATATGGTGGAGGAAGAAGATAAGAATTCAAAGGAAAGTAATCAAGAGAGAGCTAAGGGGTATATAGGAAGCCCGGAGGCCCGGGCTTTCTATAAGAAGATGAGGAGGCATGAGGCAAATGTCTTCAATGCGATGTTTAAGGATAAGGAAGTGATTACAGAAAAAGATATAGAGGATAGAGTCAAGAATGCAGCTCTATTTTTCGATCTTCCTTTACCTACTATTTTGAAGAGTTCGGATTGCCTGGCTAAAATTTCATTCGCCAGCCATACAGAGTATGGGAGTGAAATCAGATACGATCTGGAGAAACTTGAAGCCATCGGAATCAATAATGTCGATGCATTTGAAGCCTTGATAACTCACGAGTTGTCGCATCAGTATCTTGCAAGATATAAATTCAACTTCTGCAGGAACAGAAGCTGGAGTGTGGAGCTTGCATGCGATTTTATAGTCGGAGTCAGATGCTCTGCAAATGGAATAGCATCGGGAAAATATAAGTATGCAGTAGGGAGTATGGCGGCTTCTGATACTCATCCTCCGGGGGAATTCAGAGCCAAAGCAGTGAAGGCAGGTTTTGACTTTTCGGAATGGCTCTACAAGCGCGGCATACGGCCAAAGGCGGAAATCGTACTTACGGGCATAAATAAATTCCTTTGTGAATATTCAAAACAATTGAATGAAGCGTTATATAGATATGCTACGACTCCTCCACCAGCTCCAAAAAAAGAATTGGACATAATGGACTTGCCCGACAGCAACCTACTTAAACAAGCCATCCTGAAATATCGGAGAACACAAGAACAAAAGCAAACCAACCAACAAAAAGAACGCAATGAATGAACTATTTGACATAAGGATAAGGACAAATATTGAAGGGGTTCCATTCGATATGGAATCTGATGGGATGATTCATGTGGTTGGCAATGATCCTGATCTCCCCAAAAAACTCGATGATATAGGGGGGAGTTTCATTTGGGGACTCGACCGATCAAACATATACAACGACTATGTGATAAAAGCAGAGCAGCAACCGGAAGACTTCAAAGAGGAATTTGGCTGGAACATCATTTGTCCGATAGAAGACATCGCAAGCGGCACACGCCTCTATATCACTGCTCTCTATGAAAATAATGAAGACATGGATATGGCAGTCTCAGCTGTCATCAATGAGGCAGAGACGGAATCGCGTAAATTCATAGAGGAGGGCCTACTCAAGGTTGCCATCAAGGATCCTGAAGGATTCAAGAAGGCAGTGAAGGAAGTGTTGGAAGACGATGACGACTCAGATGACTTCGTATATTTTCCAAATATAGGAGTTGGATTATATGACTATCCCGACAACGACCAATCTGACAGCGAGTGTAGCATCTGTTATGATCATGAGGCTGCGATAGGTCGCACCGCCTCTTCTGCTCCGCTTGGGAATATTGGAATGGGCAAAGTGACTGCGAGAGACAGGAACACAGCCTTCTCCAATCTCCCAGAAAGACTCTCAGAGGCTTTCATGAAAGACAACGCTGCGTATGCCGCAATCGTAGACGACACGTTCGCCTCATATAGCGCAGATGAGATGCGAGCATTACTGAGAGAGCTTGGGAAGAGATACAGAAATCTATATAAAAACGCCTACGATACGTCGCTGCAAGGAGTGACAAAATATGAACTCATCTTCCACCCATGGGACATCAAATATAGCAAGACCATCAAGAAAAGGAGCAACTACCGTTATTATCTGTTTCTTAAAGATACGAAGGGGAACGAGACTCCTATACTCTTCAAACACAATCCATCATATTGCATCTATGTGATGTATATGGTAGACCGTTATCATCGGAAAGAAGAAGTCACGGATCTCTCCATAAAGACGATGGGGGATAAGTTTAAGAAAGTGTATCAGACCCTCATATATGAGGAAGATAAAAAAATCGAGGATTTATTCAAAGGAATGATAAGCCGGACCACAAAGAACGGCAATCTGCGAGAAGGAAGATATGGAGAATACATCAAAGATATCCACAATACCCTGGAGTCGATGATGGACGAAGTGCACAGCATACCATTTAAGGTAGGCTTCGGCAGATATCTCCAAGTGCCACCCGAAAAAATTTCACTGCCACAGAATTTGGCGAACATAGAAATTATAGACGGAAGTAAATCAGTAATTTACTAAAGGTAATAGAAGGCACGCCAAACGAATTTTAGCAGATGAAAATAAATCTCGATCTTTGCATTGTGAAAGGTCGAGATTTTCTTTTTTGCCTGCATTAAAAACAGAAAGGAGTATGGAGATGAAACAAATATTAAGCGAATCATCAGAGTTTAAAGGCTACCAAGTCATCACAAAACTCAGCACCCATCATGATGGGGAAAGGGAAGTCTATCAAATATGGTATGATGGGTGGCAGGTAGCGGTGTTGACATTGTTCGACATCAGATGTGAGAGATATGCTTTTGACAGTGTCTCCAAAAACGAGATACTAAACTCCATAGCAGAAATCCGGTTTCTGAGGGAGAACAAAGATTTGGAGGGAATCGCAGAAGTACTTGATTATGGAGTGGATGCCTACGACGGGCATGTATATGCATGGATAGTCCAGGAGTATCTGGAGGATCCCAGCATTCAGTCGATAATCGAACTGAATGAAGTCATAAAGGGAAAAGATTGCGCTGCAATTGGGAAAAAAGTGGGAGCTATCATCGAAAAGATTGTAACCTTCACCGAAGGAGGAGGGCACTATAATATCTCCCCTGAGCATATCCTCGTCAGTATAGAAGATGATGAGCTTACGAGTGTGCATCTTATAGGCTTTTCCAACATAGGACAATCATATTCAGGTAAAACTCCTATAGAAATCAAATGTCTTGACAAGCGATTCCGGGCACCGGAGGCATCGAAGGGAATTTTTAACATAAAGAGCGACATCTATTCTTTAGGAATGGTATTGCTTGTTGCCGCAACAGGGTATCCTGAAATAATTGAAAGCGGAGAATCTTGCTATAATTTAGAGGATGCGGAAATCAATATGGAAAAAATCCCCGCTGTCGATATCCACAATGCGATGTGGAAGAAAAGAGATGGGAGTCTTTCGAGGGCATTTAGGACTATATTGAAAAAGGCTACCTCTATTTATCCGGCCGAACGGTTTAACTCTATGGCAAAATTTATGTATTTCATAGCAAAATGCTACCGCAGGCATGAGCAGCAAAGGGTGGAGTCGGAGGCTAATAAAGAAGAAAATTTGAATAAAAAGGAGGTACCCGGAGATATGACAGCACATGACTACGAGCCAACCACGCAAAATAAGGGATTTGACTCAGTAGCAGGCATGGAGGAGTTGAAAAAGCTTTTCAGGCGCGACTTCATCAGTATCGTGAAGAACCCCCAAATAGCAAGTGCATACGGAATCAGGCCAAGCAATTGCACCCTGCTCTATGGACCGCAAGGATGCGGAAAGACATATATAGCAGAAAAGGCTGCCCAGGAATCCGGGTTGAAATATAAAATTGTCAAGCCTTCTGATTTAGGATCGATCTATATCCATGGTGCCCAAGGAAAAATAGCAGAAACCTTTGATGAAGCACAGAAAGAGGGTCCCATAATCCTCATATTCGATGAGTTTGATGCATTGGTCCCGAAACGCAATGCCGATATTAACGATAGCCAGGCCACAGAAGTCAACGAAATATTGACACAACTCAATAACTGTTCCGAAAGGGGGATATATTGCCTATGTACGACCAACCGGCCCGATAAAATCGATCCGGCTGTAATGAGGAAGGGACGCATCGACAGGTCGATATATGTATCACTTCCTGATTTCGAGGCTCGCAAAGAATTATTCCGCCTTACCCTTGAGGGGCGTCCTGTAGATGAGACAATCGATTTCGAGCAACTCGCCACTGTCACAGAAAAATATACATGCAGCGACATAACATACATAGTGGATGAAACTGCGAGGGTTTGCTTTGAGGAAACACTCGATAATAAGCTTTCAGATCCCATAAAGATGACGCAAGAAATGTTGCTGCAGGTAGCCAAAGATACGATTCCATCGGTCTCAGATGAGCAACTTAAGGAATTTCTTGAGATGAAAGCCAAGATGGAGAATAAGCAAATAGAAGTGAATCGGAAAAGAGTGGGGTTTGCAGTGTAGCCAACAAAGTAGGGCGCACAGTCCGTCTGCACAACACGGAAAAATGCATTTAAGGCTGACGCATGAGCTGTGTGTCCCTACAATACGATGATAAATAAAATGATTTAAGTTTCGCAAGCTCCACTTAAGGGTTATAGGTTAAGAGGTTAAGGGGTTAACCCTACCAGTTGTAAAGGCATAAAAATATCATAATTTATCAGTCAAATCATAACCTTTTAACCCAATAACCATATAACCTTCAACTTGAGCTTGCGAAAGTGGAGTAAAATGAAAATATAATTTTAAAGGGAAGAAGATATGATAAAAGAAGATGTGTTGGACGCTTTGAGTGTTCTGGGGTTTAGGCCTAAGGAATTGGAAGAATTCGGCTACCAGATAGTGTATGAGGGGCAAGGGATTCTCTATGCGGATGTCGAGGATACAGAGAGTGTCAACTTCGTGATGCCGAATGTATTCGAAATTACAGAAGAAAACAAGTCGATAGTCTATTATGCACTTGTTCAGCTCGGAAGCGAAGTGAAGTATGTACAGTCGTATATCGTAGGCGACGACAGAGTCTGGCTGAATTATGTCCACTTTGTAGGAGATAGTAAAGTGACACCGGAACTTATAGAGCATATCATCACTGTGCTGAGCTATGCTGCGATGAAATTCCACTTTATTATTAATTCAACTTTCGTGGACGAAAGTTGAGAGTAAGGGGGGTGAGATGGTTTGGTGGGTAGGATGGTTAAGGAGGGGATAGTTTGGATTTGGGATTTTTTGAACTAATAAAGGAAAAAAGATGAAAAAATCGGGAAAGGAACTGATCAAGGAAGTGCTGGAGAAATGGAAATTCCCAGTGTTGGCTGAGAATGAGACGGGAGTAGTGTTTCGCTACCAAATAAGTTATATCCAAGGAAGCTCATACGGAAATGATGATTCAGATGCCGTCGCGCTCAATCTGGAGGGTGTATTCACTGCAGACACTGAGGAGAAAATGGAGGCTGCTATCAAGACATGCAATGAACTGACAGCCAACCTTCTGCACGTGAAGCTTTTCATTAACAAGGAAAACAAACTTACTATCAGCTCTGAGTTTTTCTATAGGAGTGAAGAGGATATGGAATATATGCTCGAAATGGGACTCAAGAGCATAGTGACTGCAAAAAGACGCTTCCTTAGCAGATATCCGGAAATAGAGGAAGAGATAAAGCTGATGTCGCAACTTGAGGATTCCACTTTAGAGGCGGATAGCATAGGAGATGAAGGGCTTTAGAGGGCATTAAAGGCTTTAAGGGCTTTAGAGGAAAAATTGGAGTTTAATTAATTATAAAATAGAATTATTATGAAGCAGAGAGTATTTAACCTCATCATATTGGATGAGAGCGGATCGATGAGCAGCATCAAGAAGGAGGCTATCGACGGAGTGAACGAGACAGTGCAAACTATCATTGCAGCCCAAAAGAAGCATGAGGATCAGGAACATTATGTGACTCTGGTCGCCTTCAATTCAGATGAAATCAAGACCATCTACGACAAGGCAAATGCTGATAGAATAGAGGAACTGAGCGACCGGCAGTATCAGCCGAGTTGCGCGACTCCACTCTATGACGCAATGGGAAATGCTCTGACTAAACTTAAGAAAAGCGTTGCGGAAGACGATGCAGTGTTGGTGACAATTATCACCGATGGATATGAAAATGCATCGCGTGAATATAATGGTGCTTCAATCAAGGCACTCGTGGAGTCATTGAAAGCGAAGGGTTGGATTTTTACTTACATTGGTGCCAACCAGGATGTGGAGAAAGTAGCTTCAACGATCTCTATCACTAACACATTGTCTTTTTCTGCAAACCCGGAAGGCACGAGCCAAATGTTTGCAAAAGAGGCAAAGTCGCGTCATCGCTTCTTCAGTCGCCTGTCGAGACATGTCGAAAGAGAGGAAATGGCAGATGATTATTTCAAGGCAGATGATGAAGAGATATGAGACATCATTTGAAAACATTAGGTATTTTGGCAATGATTGGCGTTTTTGCTTCCTGTGGGAGCAAAAATGCCAATCAGCGGCAGAATGAACAGGAGCAACTTATTCCGCTCTCGCAAGTTAAGTTAATGCAAAACAGTGTGGAGAGCGAGCCGGAAGAAGAGTACCCGTCTGTTGATTATGGCGACACATTGTGCATCGTTGGGGATAAGACCTACATGTATACGAGTAGCTATGATGAAAATGAAGTTGAGATAATATCGGATGCCAAGATCACCGCCTACAAGGATAGCATAGCATTAGATTCATGCATCGTAAAATTAGGAACAGGATGGTTCACAACTAATGGAAAGACACTAAAAGTGGCAATCGGAATCGATACGGTCAGATACAATATCACGAAATTGCCTAAGACTATTAGTCCTATTTTGGATCTGCTACCCAAAGGAGTCAAGAATTATAATGTCAAGAATAATTTCAGTCTTGATAAATCCGGGATTAAGGCCAAGTTCAGATTCGATGGATATCTGCCCGACAGCATTCCAGGATGGCTCAATAATTATATCGCAGCCGTCTTGAATACAGATGTTGATATGATATTCAACGATTTTGAACCGAAGAGAACCTACATTGAAGAGTATAAGAGGGTAAATTCGAATCCAAAGGTATATAAGGGGCTTGATATTTCTACAGCATCTCCTAAGGAAATAGGGAGGTATTTTTCCAGGAGATTTGAACGCCTTTACAAGAAGGAGTTTGGCGAGGAGGAAGGTTGGGGACCTATGTATGAATATATGATGGAAGTGACTCCGGAGTGGACGAGCGAAGATGGCAAGCTTTCAACCTATAGATTTTATACATATAATTATGGCGGTGGAGCACATGGGATGATGTATGAGTATTATCTTACCTTTGATACGGAATCGGGGCGCATACTGGGCATTGAGGACATTTATGAAGGATCGGAGTTCAAGAAAGTGATGACGAGATTAGGAAAGAAAATAAATATTAAATATTTGGCTGAAGATGGGCGAGAGACAAACCATACCGCAGATCTTGGGAGAGTAGGTGATGAAGAAGCTTCGGAAGGTATCTGGTATGAGAATTATAACGGATATGTCTATCCGCGTCCTGCGCTTGTAAAGAATGGTGTGGCGTTCAGTTATCAACCCTACGACAAGGGAAGTTTTGCTGATGGGATACTCCATTTTGTTATTCCGAAATAATTGTGTCTGCCCTATGGAGCCGATGGCTTCCCAACCATCGGAAATGTTATATCCATAATTTGCACTAATCAAAAATTATGATTAACTTTGTGGAAACTCTTATTAAACTCAACTTTCGCAGGCTCAAGTTGAAGGTTAAAAAGGTTAATACGGTTAAGAGGTTATTTTATCCTCGATTAATCTTAAATGCGAAAGTTGAATAGAAAGAAATGAGGTTATGAAGAAGTTTTTGATTGGAGGATTGATAGTATTTATGGCTCTGCTTGGGATTGATGTCTATGGGCAGGTCGGGTTCGGACGTTCGGAGAAGTTCGAGGATGGATGGAAATTCCATCTTGGTGATGAAAAAGATGCCTTCATGCCGGAATATGCGGATTCTGCTTGGAGGCAACTTTCTTTACCTCATGATTGGAGCATAGAGGGGACTTATTCTCCCGATCTTGCGAGCGGCACAGGGTATCTGCCGGGAGGAATAGGATGGTATCGGAAGCACTTCGACCATAAAGAGGGAGATGGAGATGAAAAAACTTACATTTATTTTGAAGGGGTATACAATAGGAGCGATGTGTATGTAAATGGTCATCATCTTGGACATCGACCGAACGGATATGCCTCGTTTATGTATGATCTGACTCCTTATCTTAAGGAAGGGGATAATGTGATATCCGTGCGTGTGGATCATAGTCGATATGCCGATTCGCGTTATTATACCGGATCTGGCATTTATCGGGATGTTTATTTGGTTAAGGCCCCGGCTACGCATATCGCTCAATGGGGGATAGGTTTTGAGACTGAGTCTGTGAAGGGGAAGAAGGCTAAAGTGAAGGTCGGGGTAGCCATTGATAATCCCGTGAAGGGATTGTCGGTAAGGACTTCGCTTTTGAATGCGGAAGGAAAGGTCATTGCCAAAAGCTCGAAACAGATAGTAAATACTCGAGATGACGCACGCGGAGCGTGCTCGCTACTAAACATGACGATGGATGTGCCGGATGTGAGGCTTTGGAGCTTGGAGTCGCCTTACCTTTATACGCTTCGGACGGAGCTCTTGAGGGATGGGAAAGTGATAGATTCCACTGATACTCCTGTCGGGATTCGTACTCTTTCATTTGATGCTAACACTGGATTTGCACTTAATGGTAAGAATATGAAGGTGAAAGGTGTGTGCATACATCATGATGCCGGAGCCTTGGGTGCTGTGGTGCCGGAGGAAGTCTGGGAGCGACGTTTGCGCAATCTAAAGAAACTTGGGGTGAATGCTCTTCGGATGAGCCATAATCCGCAGGCACCGGTAGTCTATGATTTGGCTGACCGTTTAGGGCTTTTGATAATGGATGAGGCGAGCGATGAATGGGAATTCCCTAAACGCAAGTGGATAAAGGGATGGAATAAAGGAGAACCGGGATATGATGGTAGCTTTGACTTCTTTGAGGAATGGATCGACAGGGATGTAGCGGATATGGTACGTCGTGACAGAAACCATCCGTCTGTTTTCCTTTGGAGCATTGGAAATGAGGTGGATTATCCCAACGACCCTTATTCCCATCCTGTTCTTGATGGGAACAACTCAGCCATCTCACAGCCTATGTATGGAGGATATAATCCGGATGCTCCGGATGCAATGAGAATAGGGGAGATTGCGAAGAGACTTACGAAAGTAGTGAAGGGGATCGACACTTCTCGTCCTACTACAGGTGCTCTTGCAGGAGTGGTGATGTCTAATGAAACCGCTTATCCTGAAGCTGTGGATATCGTGGGATACAATTATACTGAGGATAGATACGACCTTGACCATGCGACTTATCCCGACCGTGTGATCTATGGGAGTGAAAACCGTTCGGATTATGATGCTTGGAAGGCAGTCCGTGACAAGGATTTCATATTCGGACAGTTCATTTGGACCGGTATTGACTATCTTGGGGAGTCGGGAGCGTGGCCATCACGTGGACTCTATACGGGGCTTCTTGACTTTGCCGGTAATCCCAAACCGAGGGGAATGTTCAGAGCTTCGCTTTGGAGCGACACTCCGGTGACATATATTGGTACTTATCCTAAGCCTCGTCGGGGAGATTGGCTGTCGATTGATGCTTGGGACAGTTGGAATTATGAGCCTGGAGAAGAGATCCGGGTGGTTTGCTATACAAATTCGCCAAAGGCTCGCCTGCTGCTTGATGGGAAAGTCGTTGGTGATATTACAGAGATGGATGACAGCACGGGTATCATATATTGGGACGTGCCTTTTGCTCCCGGTAAGCTCGTGGCGGAGGGTATAGGAAAGGATGGTAATGTAGAATCTTCATACGAGATAGCCACTTCCGGGCGCCCATACTCTATTAAGATTTCGGCAGACAGGGATTCGTTTGAGAACCCCGGTGATTTGGCGCATCTCTTTATAGAGATAGAGGATGAGAATGGAGTGCCCGTTAAGTTGGCCGACAATGAGGTCACTGTGAGGGTTACGGGACCGGCTGAGCTGATAGCGTTGGAATCAGGGGATAATTATGACATGGGAAATTATCGGGATAATCGGCAACGCGTCTATCGAGGGAAGCTGTTGGGGTATTTGCGCTCTACCGGCGAGGGACCGGTGACTGTTGAGGTCCGGTCGCCACTTTTGAAAGGAGACTCGATAAAAATAAAATAGACTACAATAAAGCGCCTCTCCGAGGCTACTGATTATAAGATTAAAATACCCCAGGCTGAAGCCTGGGGTTTTGACATGATTTCAGGTCTCCGACCTGATGTATGGCTAAAGCAGACCTCAGTAAAAGGGATTTTCGGTGAAAGGAAATGTTAGAATTTGAGGTCGTAGACGGCGCGTTTGATTAGTGAGAAGGGAAGATCAATATCGAGGGTTTCAACGACTGGTTTCTTGGAGCCTTCTTTTTTTACTTTCTGTTGTATGGATAGGATAATTCCGTTATCATCGACTTTGTGTAGCATGCCGTGGAGTTTGCGTCCGTCGGAGGTGAGGACCTCGAGGTCTTGACCGAGGTATTTTTCGTATTGGCGTTTTACCTTTAGGGGGGAGGTGAGGCCTGCTGTGCCTACTTCAAGTTCATAGTCTTCTACGTCACGATCGAAAGCTTCTTCTATGGCGCGAGTCAGTTTGACACATTCTTCGATGTCTCCCGGGGTGAGGGAGTCGATTTCTACTGTTATTTCATTTGAGGGGGATACTTTAAGGTCTGTGAGGAAGTATTCGGTATCCTTAAGCTGGTCTTCTACGAAGGCTTGGAGTTCTTTCTTATCTATCATATTTGTAAATTTTTTTGTTTGCTTATACTTATAGAACAAAATATTTAGTAATTTTGCAAACTGAAAAATGGAATAAGGGCTTTAAGGGCTTTAA
>CAZWJO010000004.1:0-41026 GCA_964634905.1 uncultured Sangeribacter sp. | reverse complement strand
AATATTTAGTAATTTTGCAAACTGAAAAATGGAATAAGGGCTTTAAGGGCTTTAAAGGCTTTAAGGGATTTAAGGGCTTTTAAGGGCTTTAAGGGCTTTAGGGGCTTTAGGGGCTTTAACGGCATTAATGTTATTAGAAGAAAAATGACGAGGAATACGAAGTCGATAGTGTTGGCCGGTGTGGCTGTGTTGAGTTGGTCGACAGTTGCTACGGCGTTTAAAATTGCGTTGCGGAGTCTGTCGGTATTTGATATGCTGTTGGTGTCCACAGTGACGGCGATGGTGATCTTTGGAGTCATGATGACCGTAGAGAAGAAATGGGGAAGCCTTCGGGAATTGCCTTGGAAAGCAGCTTGGGGCTCTCTTGGTCTTGGAGTGCTGAATCCTGTGCTTTATTACTTGGTGCTTTTCAAAGCTTATGATATGCTTCCGGCACAAGTGGCGCAACCGGTGAATTATGCTTGGCCGATTTTCCTGCTCATTATGCTTGCTGTCTTCAACCATGAGGCGATTCCCGGTCGAAAGTATATCGGTATGGCAATTTCTGTAGCAGGTGTGGCTTGCATTTCGCTTGGAGGTGGAGGTATTGAAGGGGGAGTGTCGGTCGGTGGTGTGCTGATGGCTTTGCTGAGTGCGGTGCTTTGGGCCTCGTATTGGATGCTTAATAATAGGATCGCTGCCAAGCTGGACACTACAGTTTCGTTATTCTTGGGATTTTTTGCAGGGAGTGTGGTGCTGTTGCTTGCAGGATGTTTAGTGGGGATTGACGTTGATTCTATGGATGGACTTCTTTCAGGGATATATATAGGATGTTTTGAGATGGGGATACCGTTCCTGACTTTTGGCATGGCATTGAAACTGACTCAGAATCCGGCGCTGGTCAATCAGATGTGCTATCTTTCTCCGTTCTTATCGCTGTTCTTGATAGCGATGGTGCTTGGAGAGACTATTGCTCCGGCTACATACGTCGGGCTCTTGCTGATAGTCGGAGGATTGATTTATAATCAATATTTTGTGAAATCGCAAAAGACTTGACAATTGAAAAGTGGAATCTGATTTGGGGTTGTCGGAAGGGGTGAAAATCGGTTGGAAAGAGGGGGATAATTTGTCGTGACGCTTATTGTAATGAATTTTGCGCCTGTTGTTTTGATGATTATTGCAAAATTTGCACTCGAAAAGGAGTGGAAATAAAAATAACATCAAAATAACGATTTTTTAATTATGTGTAAAATCTTCAACAAAGCGATTCTCTTTGGGTTTTTGGCACTCTGTGGATGTAGCCAAAATCAAGATTCACCTCAACCACCGGAGGGGGTAGAAACTCAAGCGGTCAACATCTCGCTGACCCGAGCAGTGCAGGATGAATTCATTGCAGCAGGAGTAGACAACTACACAATCTACATCTACCGCAATACCAAAGCAGACAAGACTCTCTACAGCGAGCAGCAAGTGAGCGCATCACAGACCTCCGTCACCATCAACTTCTCTTTAGGAGACAATTTCAAAATTTTTGCAGTAGCCAATGTCGCGTCAGTGACAGGGAAAGAGGATTTTGAGACAATGGAGCTCCATCTCAATCCTCAGTCGGAATCTCAGGTATGGATGTCCGAAGTCTCTTCATTCACTTCTGACAAGTCGGTCACGAGTCTGGAGGTGTCTCTTCAGCGTCTCGTAGCCAGGGTTGAGTTCGCACCTGCGGAGAGCGAACAGGAACTTTCGGAGCAGCTTCTTTTTGATACTCTGAACTTAACTTTTTCCAACACAGCTGATACCTACAAAGTATGCGATGGAACTATCACTACCAAGGATCAAGAGTTGGTAGTGAATGGCACCACGGGGTATAAAGGGGGCTTCTATACATTTACAACAATATCTTCGGATAGCAACTCGATGCTTGAGATCACGTATCTTAAGGGAGGTGCTATAGTCAATAAATCAGCCGGGATGCTTGAAACAGGAGTGAAGTATGCCGCTAATAACCGTTATAATATGTCGGTGCCTGTATTGGCTAATGACTATGTAGAAACACCCTGGACACGATCCGGAAACTTGGCCAACCAATCATTTACAATCGACGTAACATCACTATAAACCGACAGTCATGAAAAAATTACTCAAGATAACCCTTGCGGGCGCATTGGCTGTCGTAGCCATGGCGTCATGCTCACATGAAGAGGCATACAATACCCATGTCATAAGAGATTTCACCATGACCCTCGATGGAGAACCCTGGAACATCTATTATAATACAAAAAACATGCCTCTCTTCATTTACTATGAGGATGGATCTTTTTTTGCAAATTATTCGACAAGCTACCGATTCTCGCTCGATGAAGGTGTTTACCGCATCTTCGCAACCAACGAGTCGGACAACATCACTCCTCCCACTAATCTTAACGATCAGATAATCAATCAAGATCCTGAAGGGAAGCTGACATTTGCAATCTCAGATCCGGTGGTCTACAAACCGGGAGGTCCTCTCAGACTTGCGTTGAAGACCCGTACAGGCAAACTGCGTCTCCGCTCCATGGACGTGAAGCCTGACAAGAGCTATGCGTTGGTCAGAGCCAGAATCACGACTCCTATAAGCTCATACAGTGTAGCCGATGCAGCCCCGATAGTAGGGGAACAAACTTCTTATGAATATGTAAAAGAAGCATCCGGAGGCATTGGCTACAGTCAAGAAGTCAATTTGATAGGAAGCGAGACAGAGAAAATCAAAGTCACCATCGAATATTTGGACAATGACTCTACGGTGCTTAATTCAAAGGAATTTGATGAGACCTTTACCGTGCTCCCAAATCAGCAGACCGATGTGGAGTTTATGCTCAATGATGCTGAAGCTCCTGTGATAGTAGACTATAAAGTGACAATCGGGCAGCTTAATTGGCGCGAAAACGATATCTTCCCGAGTGTGAAACTTAGTGTTCCCGAAGGCTATCGCTACGTAGACCCGTCAGAAAATCTCGGCGATGTCTTCAAAGAGATGATGGCAGATGCAAGCCTCGACAAGATTCAGATATTCCTTAAGGCGAACACAGACTATACTATAGCCGACAAAGTGCTTGAAGGATGTGTCAAGCCCTTCATCATCAAGGGACAGACACCTAATTATGGACAGAAAGAGGCTACGGTAACGTTCCATAATATCAGCATGAACGGTAATATTGACTTCATCCGCTTTGAAAACATAGAGATGAAGCCGGCTAAAGACCGTATCTTCAACCTTAGATCAGAAGAATTCCATGTCGGTGAGATTTCTTTCAAAAACTGCATAATTAACAACTGGAGCGGTACAATCTGGACATCTAACGTGTCGAAAGACAACGTGCAGATAGTAGATATCGTCAAGATGGACGGCTGCCAACTAATCAACCTCACCACTTCCAATCCTCTTTGGAATGTCTCCACCCGCAAGGTTGCACCTATCAACAATTGGGAATTCACCAACACCCTCTTCCATGGAAGAAACTTCGGCACCAAGACAGCCATCCTTGGAGGCTTGTCAAAGACCACCTGTGACATCACAGTTCTCGTAGACGGATGTACCTTCATTGATGCGCGAGGCACTGACTGCATCTTCTTTGACATTGACGGTGCTTCTGCAAAATCTACTTCAGTGACTGTACGCAATAGCACGGTTGCCGGTGTCAAGAGTGGAGTTGGCACATGGTTCCAGTTAGGCACCACTACTTCCGTAAGCAGCACCGGCAACACAAGAGCCAAGGGCTACGAAATGAAGGCATGGGGTGTCGACACACCATCGGAAGGATCCCAGACCTACGAAGAAATCCTCTCACAACTCAACTTGTAATCTAAATCTTCATGAAACCAATAAAGAACATATTATCAGTCATCCTGATGCTTGCCGCTGTCTTTACAGCGGCGGCACAGGGCACTTCGACCGTCACCGGTACAGTGCTTGACAAAGACGGGGCCGTGATCGGCGCAACCGTGATAGTTAAAAATACGAAAATAGGCACGGCTACCGATTTTGACGGTAACTTCAAGCTTGAAGGCGTCAATGCAAAAGACGGCGTGCTTGTAGTCTCATACGTAGGATATAAGACCCAGGAAGTTCCCCTCAAAGGAAGGACGGAGGGCATCGAGGTAATGATGTCCGAAGACTCCAACATGCTCGATGAGATGGTCGTTATCGGCTATGGTGTGCAGAAAAGAGGAAACCTTACCGGTGCAATGTCTTCAGTAGAAGCAAAGGCCATAGAGCGCATCCCGGTGACCAACGTCGGCGAGGCAATCGTAGGCCGTATGCCAGGTGTACAGGTGACAACCCCCGACGGCTCCCCGGACGCAGAGGTAAGTGTAAGAATACGTGGTGGCGGCTCTATCACCCAGAGCAACGAACCTCTCGTGCTTATCGATGGTTTTGAAGGTTCGCTCAACGATATTCCTGCCACTGATGTAGACAATATCCAGGTGCTCAAGGATGCGGCCTCAACTGCAATCTATGGTGCACGAGGTGCCAACGGTGTAGTACTCGTCACAACAAAGCATCCGAGTCAGGGCCGTGCTGTGGTCAATCTCAATGCATACGTGCAGACCAAGGAGCTCTCCAACAAGATCGATGTGCTTGACCCGTATTCCTTCATCCGCGCCAACTACGAGCGTATCAGACCGAAGGGGGTAGCTACAGGCTATACAAATACCTTCGGCCAGCCCTACGAATGGTATATCTATGAAGGCTATAAGGGCAACGACTGGCAAGATAAGATCTTCGGCACCCACCCGGTGAGCTGGGCAACAGACGCCTCGCTCACAGGCGGCAACGACATGGCAAAATACAAACTGAGCTTCATGCATCAGGACCAACCTTCAGTGATGCCCGACAATGGTCTCACCCAGAACAACCTCAATGCCAATCTCAACCTTAAGCTCTTCAGCTTCCTGAACACAGAATTCCGTCTGCGCTATCTTAACAAGACACTTACAGGCCGCGGCACTGAAGGTGTAGGTCTTCTCTCATCACTCCAGGAGCAGCCTACCAATGGCCTCCAGGACTTCACTACTGCTCCTGAAAACAACGAACTCGTAGATGAGGATTCCCTCGTGGACTTCTACCACTACGATCCACTTGAGAACAACCGCCGCTACTACCGCAACCGCTATTCATGGATGCTCAATACAGGCGGCTCCTTGACATGGACCATAGCCAAAGGCCTTACACTTCGCAACGAATTCACATGGGAGAAATTCTATCAGGACGACCGTCAGTTTAATGGCTCAAACTCCAACAGCACCTCAAAGACCTACGGCCCGAACCTCACGGAACAAGAAGACCAGCGCACGAAGTGGCAGATCACCAATACGCTCAACTACAACTTCGACATCAACGAAGACAATGAGTTCCAGATCATGCTCGGCCAGGAAATGAAGCACGAGAGCACCCACTTCACCAGGGTATCTATAGCACGCTTCCCTGAAAACATCACAGCAGACAAGGCATTCGACAACTTTGCCCTTGGAACCCCGCTCAACAATCCTACTTCCGGGTCACCCTCCGCAGTAAGAATCTCTTCATTCTTCGGACGTGTCAACTATAGCTTCGCCGACCGCTACCTCGCAACGCTGACAATGCGTGCCGACGGAAGCTCCAAGTTCTCACGCGGCAACCGCTGGGGCTTCTTCCCTGCAGCAGCAGTGGCATGGAGAATGTCGAATGAGAAATTCCTCCAAGACGTAACATGGCTCTCCAATCTCAAGCTCCGTCTTTCTTACGGACACGCGGGCAACGACCGTATCGACTCCGACCTCTTCCTGAAGCTTTATAAGGTAGGCGACACTTCCAAGTCACCGGGCTGGGGCGAACAGCAGACTTACTTCTACGACTTCAACCTCAGATATCCTATCAACCCGAAGGTGAAATGGGAGACAACAATCACCCGAAACATCGGTCTTGACTTCGGTATGTTCAACGAGCGCCTGAACGGTACACTCGAGTTCTACTGGAACACCACCAAAGACCTTCTTCTCGCCACCCAGATTCCGGGCGACACCGGCTTCACCAACATGATGACCAACATCGGCCAGACCTCAAACAAGGGTATCGAGCTCAACCTGAACGCTTACATCATCGAACGTCCTGACTTCACCTTGGGATTGAACTTCAACATCGGCTTCAACAAAGGCAAGATCGACAAGCTCGCAGGCAACGAACAGTCATTCTACGCTGCGGCAGGCAATGTAGATATTAACTCCGATGTATATTGGTATAACGTAGGCCAGACGATGGGCACAATCATGGGCTATATCAACGATGGCTTCTACCGTGTGGAAGACTTCACCTATGATGAAGTGGCACGCACATACACATTGAAGCCGGGCATCGTAGACTGCTCGCTTCTCACCGGCGATCTCAGCCCGGGCTACCCGAAATTCAAGAAAGTGAACGAAGATCCCAACGATCCTAACCGTTACGTGCTTACCGCCGACGACCGCAAGATCATCGGTAAGACCACTCCTAAGACATCAGGCGGTTTCGGCGTCAACGCCACCTGGAAGGGCTTCGACCTTAACGCCTTCTTCAACTTTATGCTTGACTTCGATGTGATCAACCTCAACAAGATCAACCTCGCCATGGCATCGGGCAACAATAGCCTCCACCGCAACTTCTCGAAAGAATTCTCCAACATGTATTATCGCTTCGACGAGATGGGCAACGATATGTTTTATGATCCTGAGAAGTGGGGAGAGATGAATAAGAACGCCACAATTTGGAACCCCCGCAACATCACCAAGAGCTACATCTCAACCTACGGTGTCGAAGACGGCTCCTTCATGCGTCTGCAAACCCTGACTCTCGGCTACTCACTTCCGAAGTCAGTGCTGAAGGCACTTGGAATGTCGAAGTTCAGAATCTATGCCACCGGCTACAATCTTTTCACCATCACTAAATACAGCGGATATGATCCGGAGGTGAACATCGGCCAGGGCCTGACTCCAAACATTGACTACAATCTCTATCCGCGTAGCCGCACATACACTTTCGGAATGCAGCTAACGTTTTAATCCTCAAAACTACCTATCAGATGAAAAATCGATTTATAAACAAAATATCTGTGGCTGTGCTTCTCGCAAGCACCGGGCTGACCTTCACGTCATGTGATGATTATCTCGACACAAATCCGAACTCTTCCTTCACGGCCGATGAGATATTCTCCGACCAGACGGAAACCAAGGCTATGCTCGCCTCCATCTATTCAAAGCTAACGAGCGGAAACCTCTATGGCTTGGCACTGCCGTATACCTTCAATACCAACACAGATGTGGAAATGAAATCAAACGGCAACCAGATTTCCACCTCGGGCAACGGCGACGAAGTGAACTGCTTCGACGTGCGCTCAATATGGGGATCGCTCAGGAGCACATGGAATGACGCCTACCAAGCCATCAACTATTGCAACGACTTTATAGAAAATATGGAGGGGTCGCCTCTTTTCAGCCGCGAGGTTGGTGAAGATGGACCCACAGAGGCTCAGCAGATGTATGGAGAGGTGAAATGTATACGCGCGCTCCTCTATTTCGATCTTATCCGCACATGGGGCGACGTAGTATTCCGCACAAAGCCTACCGAGGCTTCTGAGTCGCTTTACAATGAAGGGGTGACAGATCGCAACGACATCTACACCAACCTTATTGAAGACCTCCGTGGGGTGGAACACTACATGAAGTATGCATCCCAGATGCAAGAAGGAGTGGAGCGTGCATCACGCGAATATTGCCAGGCACTCATCGGGCAGCTTGCACTCTACCGCGGTGGTTATTCACTGCGTCCCGAAGGAACAACAGGCAAAATGAAGCGTGCAGACGACTATCTTGACTACTATCAGATAGCTAAGGAATATCTCGGCAAGGTGATCTCAGAAGGGCGTCACAGCCTCAGCCATGAGAGCTTCGAAGATATGTGGATCAACGAATGCAACTGGATAGTACTGAAAAACGGCGATGTGATCTTCGAGATCCCGATGCTTAAGGAATATTCCGGCTCCTTAGGCTACCGTGTGGGAGTGCCAATCGGCTATAATGAGGATCACCCGTCGCACAATTTTGGATCGGCATCAAACTATACAAGCTACAGCGGTCTGTATCCGTTTACTTTCGATGTCCGCGACCTTCGTCTTGACGTCACTTGCGTGCCCTACGGGTATGACGAATACCTCAACCAGACAGAGAATTTTAAATACAGCAACGTATCTGGCTGGAACGTAGGTAAGTGGAACAAGATGAACATGAAGACAGTCATGACCGGCACAGGTGGCAATACAGGTATCAATGCCATCCGTATGCGCTACGCCGATGTGCTTCTGATGTATGCCGAGGTAATCAACGAGCTGAGTGGCCCCACAAATGAAGCAAAAGAGGCATTGAAGACCGTACGCCGCCGTGCATTTGCCCCTGAGCATCAAGGCGAGATGGTAGACGACTATGTAAGTGCCCTTACAGACAAGGACCAGTTCTTCCAGGCTATTATGGATGAGCGCTCATGGGAATTCGGCGGCGAGGGTGTCCGCAAATACGACCTCGCACGTTGGAATAAATATGGCGAGACACTTATCCGTCTTTACGAAACATTCATGGACTGGGGCAAGCGTGCCCAGGGAATGGGTGAGCTTGGAAATGTGCGAAGCACAATCTTCATAAGGGAAGTTCCCGATCCGGAACATCCTTCGAGAATAATCCTTGAATTCAAGGGACTTAAGGAATATGGCGACGCCATCGGCGACCACCCTGCATCCGAGGGTTGGAAAATCAACAGGAATTACGCGAAAAACTGGTGGGACCGTAATAAGGAGACCGAAGAGTGGGAAGTGCACAACGAGGTGAAATGGAGCTTCCGCGGCTATGTCAATTTCAACAACTACGGTTCAGTCACAGCAGACGACCCTGTTCGTTATCTCATGCCTTACCCGGTGGAGGTCATCACATCCCACCGCGGATCAATCAAGCAGCAATACGGTTATCAGTAATGCATAATTAGCTTCGCTCAAGCTAAAGCAAGTCATAATTAACAATTTGAAGAAGATGAAATTAAATATATTTAAAGCATTAGGAGCAGCAGCTCTGGTGGCCGTAATGGCCACCGGATGCTCCGATGTCCAATACACATCAAGAGGAGACCTGTTTCAGCCGCGTTTTGCTACAGATCCGGCTGTGACGGTGAAGAACAACAATGACATGGCATTGATATGGTATGGTGTGAATGATGCCAAGTCTTATACAGTACAGCTATTTGAGGACTACTACTATCAGAATCTCTTTATGGAAATTGACACTGAGGATCCTTTTATAGTGATCGAAGACCTTCCATACTCCAAGCGATTCTATGTGAGAGTACGCACCAACGCCCACGAGGAAGTGCACAGCTCCATGTGGGCACTGACCGACTTCACTACGGATGTACGTCCTGACTATGCTCAGATACTTCAGGGTGTCAGCAAGACAGAGATCAACGACAACGATGCCATGATCCGTTGGGTTGTGGACAACGTGAATCCTGCCGACTCCTTCAGTGTAGTTCCGAAGCTGAATCCTGAGCTTCCTACCATCACCGGCTATATTCCGGCAGAGGCAAAGGCATCGGGTGTGATGAAAGTGGAGGGTCTTACTCCCACTACCCTCTACACAGTCAATCTGTATGACACATCCAAGCCGCGCAAATATGACAAGCCATATAATGAGGTGACATTCCGCACTACGGGCCCTGTCGCCAAGATAGTGGAGATAGGTATCACCGATGACTTCTCGGCTATCCTGCTTGCCAACAATGATGATACTGATATTCCGGAAGGAACACGCTACGAACTTGAAGCTGGCACCACCTACAATTTGGAGACCTTCCCGATCAAGAAAGGCTTCACTATCGCAGGCCCAACAGAAGGACAGCGTCCTATCTTAGTGCTCAGCGGCACATGGAATATCTTCACTGATGCTTATCTCAGCACCCTCGGATTTGAGAACGTTGAGTTCAGAAATGCGCTTGCACAGCAATATTTCATGAACTCGGGCAATCCATTCACAATTGAAAACGTAAGCTTCACCAACTGCGTATTCCGCAACATCTACCGTGGATTTTGGCGCCATCAGGCTTCCAACAGAAAGCACATCGAGTCTATAGAGATAGACAACTGCTGGTTTGACCAGTGTGGTTGGCAGAGCGGCTGCTACGGCACATTTGCTTTCGGATCATCAGGAAATGGCGAGATCGGGACCTACGACCAGATTGATGCCCTCACTATTCGTAACACTACATTCAGCCGTGGAGGCTACAAGCAAGACGTATCCTGGGGCTGGGGTAATCTAATGAATCATAGCACATGCTCATGCCCGATCAATCTTACTATCGAGAATGTGACATTCTATGACTTCTGCGTCAACCAGCGTCTTATCGATATCACAAATACAGAAAAGGCCAGTGTGACCATCCGCAATGTCGTGATTGCATCTCCGATGGGTGAGTTGATCGCTACCGGTTCCGGCACGAAGACATCCTTCAGCAACAACTATGTGACTACCGACTATAAGCAGGGGGGAGCCTTGATAAAGGCTACCCAGCTTCCAGCAGCGGCCACAGACATCTTCAAGGATCCGGACAACGGCGACTACACTATCAAGGACAAGAATTCTCTGATCTACATCACTCAGGCCGGCGACCTCCGCTGGATCGAATGACATACCATAAAAACACAATACTCTTCATGCAGCGGGGAGGCCCATCCGGCCTCCCCGCAATTTTAAATGGAGTGCCGGCTTCCCAGCCGCCCATGCGAGTTGGTAAGCATCGGTTGAAAACCGCCTTCCCATTGACTAAGCAATCGGTATTGGTCTTCGAAAAAGTTACTCTACCAAACGGGTAAAAAAAAAGCCTGCATCGAAGAGTGAGTTTCAGTGCAGCCTTGAATATTGTGATGTGGGAGGATTTGTAACTTTCCATAGACCATACAATCGGTATTGGTCTTCGAAAAGGTTACTCTACCAAACGGGTAAAAAAAAGCCTGCATCGAAGAGTGAGCTTCGGTGCAGGCTTGAATATTGCGATGTGGGAGGATTTGTATCTTATGTCCGGCTGGGAAGACGGTTCTCCATGTTTATTTTTTGATGAGCTTTTTGGCGTTTTGGATGTAGATGCCTGGGGGGAGGAGGTCGAAGTTGGCGGCGTCGGCTACAGGGATGCCCTGGAGATTGTAGAGTTTGTTGGGGTCGATATGGGTGCCGGCGAAGATCTTGTCGACTCCGTTGAGGTCGGATTTGTAGGTCAGTTTCACTGTTGCGCCTTCGGTGTTGATAGTCTGATGCAGACGAAGTTCGGCAGAAGAAGCGGCTGCATAAAGCTCTACAGAGCCTTCCTCGACATCAAATGTCTGGGTTTCGGCATTGAAATAGGAGAGTTGATCATGCTTCAGTGGAATTATCACAGTCTTTGCCTCTCCCGGTTCCAATTCAACCTTTGCAAACCCTACGAGCTGCAGTTTAGGACGCTCAATCTCCGAATTGCAGCGGGCATAAAGTTGCACTATCTCAGCTCCCTGACGGTCACCGGTGTTCTTGACGGTCACAGAGGCTTCAATCGTCTCATCTTTACCGAGTCTGTCGGAAGAAAGGGTGAAATCGCAGTATTCATAAGTAGTATAACTTAGTCCGAAACCGAAAGGATATAGCGGGGTTTTATTGTGGTACATATAAGTGTAGCCACCCTTCCGGATATTGTATTGCAACATTGAAGAGGGGAGGTCGGAAACTGAATTATACCATGTAGAAGTCAATTTGCCCGAAGGATTGTAATCGCCATAAAGCACGTCGGCAATTGCGTGTCCCTGTGCCTGGCCACCATACCATGCCTCAACGATTGCAGGCACATTTTTCTGAGCCCAAGGTATAGTCACAGATGAACATGTCTGGAGGAGTAGCACCACGTTGGGATTTACTGAATAGATACCTTCGAGGAGCTTCTGCTGCTGACCGGGCAAGTTGAGGCTTGTGCGGTCGTGACTTTCGTCAGAGACATCAAGATTAGTGCCACCTGCGAACACTACCACATCAGCTTTGGCGGCAATCTCGAGGGCACGCTTAAAGTTGGCATCAGACAATGAGCCGTTCACGTCGCAAGCTTTGTAGAGAAATACCGGGCCTTGCTCCTCAAGGGGATTTGCTATGTCGGGATTATAAGCACGAAACCAATCCATATTGGCACAATACTTATCGCCATTCTTGCCCCCTTCGAATTTCACATATATCTTATGAGTCCCATTCCATACTGCAGGGTCGATATCTACTGTAGTCACTTGATATTTGCTCCAGCTGCCGGTGACAGGACAAGTCACTACAGCCTCCGGTGTGTCGTCGATTTTGTCGAAGTAGAAGCGGGCGATAGTCGGGTTATTGTTTTGTGCACCATGGTAGACGTCAAGTTTCGTGCAGTTAGCTCCGAGGTTCACTTCACTGAATCCCACCCAGTCATTATTGTAGATATAACCAAGATTGCCGCTCGAACCATTGGCCTCATGGCTTAGGCGGCGATCGGTAGACTTGGTGCTCTGTAGGTCACAATCTTCAAACTGCACAGTGCCGTCAGTTGCATCATAGTTGAGTTTTGCCGCAATACCTTCAAAGGGAGAAGAAAGCTCTGTAGGAGAACCGGAATAACCTCCGAGTGTCACCGTATTGGCAAGAGGACCGATCACAGCTACTGTCTTAGTCTTGTCAAGAGGTAGGAAATTATTATCATTTTTGAGAAGCACGATTGATTCGCGGGCTGCCTTGAGGGCAAGCTCCTGATGCTCCTTACAGTTGAGTTTGGAAGAAGAAATAGAGTTCCAGCTTACATTAGCTTTGTTGTCAAACTCACCAACGGAGAATCTGGCAGCAAACACGCGGGTAAGGGCACGGTCGATGTCGGCTTCAGTCATAAGACCTTTCTCTATGGCTGCTTTGCAGTAGAGTTGGAAAGTATCACCACAATTCAGGTCTTCCCCATTGATCATCGACACCGCCGAAGCCTCCGGACCAGTAGCCACATACTTATGGCGGGAGAATACGTCATCCACCGCACCACAGTCAGAAGTCACAAAACCATCAAATCCCCACTCTCCACGAAGAATATCAATCAAGAGTTCATGATTCGCACCACAGGGGATACCATTGAGAGCGTTGTAAGCACTCATCACCGAGCGCACATTACCCTCCTTCACCGACATTTCAAAGGCTGGGAGATAATATTCGCGCAGACTCCTGTCGTCAACTTCTGAAGATGTAGAGTGTCGACCCTTCTCATAATTGTTGGCAGCGAAATGCTTTACAGTAGCGATAGTCTTGTAATGCTTAGGGTCATCACCTTGCATGCCTTTGATATACTCTACGGCAATCTTTCCCGTGAGGAAAGGATCCTCACCGTAGTTTTCTTCATCGCGTCCCCAGCGCGGGTCGCGGCTCATATTTATAGTCGGGCACCAATAGATCAGCCCTTTTCCCTTGTCTTTATTATAGATGCGTGCCTCATCGGAGATGGCTGTAGCTGTCTGGAATATCAGAGGGAGATTCCATGTGGAAGACATCGCTTTGGAAGATGGGAAGGAGGTAGCTAATCCTGAGCGGGCTACCCCGTGGAGCGCCTCGTTCCAATAGTTGTAGTCTTTTACTCCAAGTCGCATCACGGCATCAGTGCCGTGGCCGACTTGGTTAATTTTCTCGTCAAGAGTCATTCGTGAGACGAGGTCAGCAGCACGCTCCATAGGCGACAAAGATTCGTCTTGATAGGGATATGTCTCGGCATAAATCGCTGAGTAACCTAATAAGGCCGTCAAAAGGAGCATACCAGACTTTGAGTTATGTTTCATATAATAAGGTTTAAGTGTTATGTTTTTTTGTACGATTATAATGAGACTGCATACATCCCGACGGTAGCTCCAGTGAATCCGCCGGTTTTGTCGCAAGAGACAACAGATGCGTCAATCCCATCGGCCAGTGTCTTCCACTGGTCGGAACCGGCACATTGATAGCAGAATTTCATCATACTTCCATCGGATTCGATCATAAGATCAATAGGAGTGGTCTGATCTTTCACGGGGAGATCAGATGAAGCAATAGTCTCCCCTTTTCCCTTATGAAATTTAATGAGATGCAATTTCCCACCATCGCAAGCCATAAATAACTGTGCATTTTCATTTTTCACAATGAGTATACCTGCCATATCATTTGCTTTTTCGGGATCAAACTTCATGGATGTCTTTACAGAAAAGGCGTGATGCTGTATCCTGCGCCCTATATATGCGGGCACTCCTTTTCCGGTAGAAGGTTCAGTAGAACAGCAAAGGTGGAGAGCCCCGTCGCCGGTAGAGTGGAGATTCTCGGTAGATCCCCTGAGTCCAATCCATTCCGGACGCAGGCGTTCGGTAGTGAAACCGTCAGTCCAAGTAAAATTGCCTGAAGTGGGATTCTCCGGAGTTTTCAAACCTGGCCGTGAGAGAATCCAAGGGACTGTGTCTATTGCCTGAGTCATATATGGATAACCATCCTTACTCCACTTTACAGGCATGAGGAAAGTCTCTCTGCCCAATGCCTGGAATCCAGCGGGTCCCGGTCTTTGGGCAAGGAATACAGCCCACCAATCTCCTTCCGGGGTCTGCACGAGGTCGGCGTGGCCTGCACATGTCACTGGATTGGTTCTGTTGGGTTTAAGATTTCTCTGTGTAAGGATGGGATTACGCCACGAACGAGTCCAAGGTCCGCGAATAGCAGGTGAGCGATAGATATTGGCGGAATGTTGATCACCAGTCCCTCCTTCGGCTGTTAGAAGGTAATAGTTGCCATTGACTTTATATAGATGCGGACCTTCGGCACGGTCCAAGCGCTCGTCGGGAGCTACATCAGGCTCATAAAGGGGCCAAGATTCACCTGAAGTCTGCCCTTTCTCTACATCAAATTCAATAAACCTGATGCATCGATAAGGACTCCATTTAGGCAATCCCGTGACATCTTCCTTATAGACCACGTATGCTTTGCCGTCATCGTCGAAAAAGAAAGAAGGGTCTATACCATCGATACCATTGAGGAATACAGGGTCGCTCCAGTCTCCGGCGGGATTTGAAGCAGTGACGTAGAAATGTCCCTGCTTTCTGCCTACATCGGTAGTCACCATGTAGTAGAGTCCATTATCCTTATTATAGCTTATATGGGGTGCATATATTCCACCTTTATCAAGACTTTGACCCGGCAGCCCCTCTAATTGAGAAGGACGATCCAATATATTTCTCACTAATTCCCAATGAGCTAGATCTGTGCTATGATACACCGGCACTCCGGGGAAATATCCAAATGTGGAAACGACCAACCAGTAGTCATTGCCAACGCGCACAATGCTTGGATCGGAATTCCATCCGGGAATCACAGGATTAAAGAATTCTTCCGGTCCATTTAGACGGTGGGTATTGTAGAATTCGTCGTTACCCACATATTCAAAATTTGAAAAGTGGGCTACTGAGGTAGCCCACATTGACGATGAAATAAGTAGCGTAGTTGCTAAACAAGTTAATTTCATATCTGTACGGTGATTTTTTTGAGGTCGGCGTCATTGCTGGAGCCGCCAACGAGGATTTCATAATTTCCGGGAATGACATTCATTAAGCCGCTTGCCTCATCCCATGTCTCGAAGAGGTCGAGTGGGAGTGGAATCTCAACTTCCTTAGACTCTCCGGCTTCCAACTCAACACGGGCATAGCCACGTAGTGATTTTGATGGACCCTCCACATCTTCAGGGCGTTTGATATAGAGTTCTACAGTCTCAGTTCCGCAGCGATTGCCTTTGTTAGACACTACCACTTTCACTGAATCGCCATCGTAATTCACATTGTCGTAAGCAAAAGTTGTATAGCCGAGGCCATATCCGAAGGGGTAGAGAGGTTCCTCTTTCAGATAGCGGTAGGTGCGTCCTGCCATGGAGTAGTCGTTATAGTCAGGAAGCTGATTATCACCGTTATAAAAAGTGATGGGGAGTTTTCCTGAAGGATTGACATCTCCATATACAATCTCTGCTACAGCTGTGCCACCCTGTTCGCCGGGATACCATGCCTGGAGGATGGCGTTGCAGATTTCGTTTTCAGGAGAAAGAGCTACCGCGCTTCCACTGCAGTTGACCAGTACCACCTTAATGCCGGCATCGTGAAGGGCAGCGATTATCTTTCGCTGACATTCAGGAAGCTCAATGCTTGTGCGGTCGCCACCCTTGAAACCGGGCTCATTGACGGAAGCTTGTTCTCTTTCAAGAGCAGGAGAAATGCCCCCCACGAAGAGGACAGCGTCCGCATCCTTAGCCTCTGCGAGAAGTGACTGCATGTCTGTAGGTTTGGAGCGAAGAAGGTCGATGTTGAGTGTAGCGTCGTCGGCAAGCTGCATGTAGTCGATCTGCACGTCATATTTCTTTCCAGCCTCCACCTTCATATTGTGTGAGCGGAAACCGAGAGGGTCAGTCTTCCAGCGGTTGTGGACAGTGTCACCGTTAATGATGATACGTAGTCCGTCGTCGTTGTGGAATACGAGGTCGAGGACCTCTTCTTTGTCAGCCACGAAAGAGCCTTTCAGCTGAAGAGTGAAGTCGGTAAGGTTGACTCCACCGGTGAAGGCAGTGTTGCCTCCATTATCGAGTTTTATGGCCGAAGCATAGTATTCCTGAGCTGCCGGAGTTCCTTCCATCTTGGTATTGTTCCAATAGATGCCCTGCAGGCCGGCGTGGCCGTCTGGAGCCACGAACTTGTCCATGATGCTCTCATCTTCAGTCATGGCGGTGTGGGTGCAACCCTTGCGGTAGGGAAGATCATGGCAGCAGACATCACGCAGACCATCAAGGATGGTCACAGTATGTGTCGGTTGCCCATAATAAATACCCCACTGCATAGTTGAGTCGGCTGCGTTAGGGCCGATCACCATCACCTTATCGGTCTTACGTAGCGGGAGGATGCCGTCATTTTTAAGAAGCACGCACTGTTCGCGAGCCATATCGAGGGCGAGCTTGCGATGCTTTGGAGAAGCTATCACCTCTTTGCCGATTGAGCGCCAAGAGACTATGCTGTCGGCATCAAAGTCGCCGAGACGGAAACGCTCTGCAAGGAGACGGCAGATGCTCTTGTCGACATCCTTTTCAGAGAGATGACCACTTCTGACTGCCTTGGGGATAGTCTTGTAGATTTGGCCGCACTCCACGTCGGTTCCTGACTTTACGGCGAGGGCAGATGCCTGGGGAGCATCTTCACTGACACCGTGGGCACCTTTGCGGAAGAAGTCGTTGATAGCGCCGCAGTCGCTCACCACTATGCCATCAAAACCCCACTGGTTGCGGAGTATCTGTTGGAGTAGATTGTCGGAACCGCAGCATGGCTCACCGTCATTGCGATGATAGGCACACATCACCTCGCGCACTCCACCATCTACAAGGGTTTCAAAAGCGGGCATATAAGTCTCCCATATATCACGTTGGCTAAGATCTGTCAGATTCATTGAGTGGCGCTGATATTCCGGGCCACTATGGATAGCGAAATGCTTGGCACACGCCAACAGCTTAATGAAACCATGTTCGTCCGGTTCGCCTTGGAGAGCTTTCACCACCCTAAGACCCATACGGCCATTCATGTATGGATCCTCTCCGTATGATTCTTGTCCTCGTCCCCAGCGAGGGTCGCGGAATATATTGACTGTCGGTGTCCATACGCTGACACCTTTGTATTTGCCTGTTTTCCCTTCTGCTCGGGCAAGATTGTTTTTTGCCCTCATTTCGTCACTGACAGCCGTAAAGACGTTGCCAATGAGATCATCATCGAAAGAGGCTGCCATGCCTATGCAGCTTGGGAATACGGTGCTCATACCGTTTCGGGCTACTCCGTGTAGTCCTTCGCTCCACCATTCAAACGCAGGGATATCAAGACGCGGGATGGCAGGCGAGGAATTCATCATAAGTTTAGTTTTCTCCTCCAAGGTCAGTCTCGAACACAAATCGGCGGCACGTTCTTCAGGACTAAGTGAGGCGTCTTTGTAGGCCGGAATCTCGGAATAGAGCGAAAGAGATGAGAAGAGAGTTATGCAGACTGCAAGGTGCTTTATGTTCATGATATTATGGAAATTTTTCTAAAAAAGGGCCGTATTTATCTATCAAATACGGCCCTACCAATTAACCTAAAATGTTATCAAATTTCTTGATAAACTTAACGTATTAACCTACAAGAAAATAGTGTATATATAGCGTGTGGAATTACTTCTGGATCATCTTCTTGCCATTGCTGAGGATGATGAGGCCCTTGTAGTTGGAATCAACTTCAACGCCGAGTATGTTGTAAGCCTTAGCTGGTGCATCCTGGATCATTACGTTTTCAACGCCGCTGCCGAAGCTGCCGTCGAGGCTGAAGCCGATCTTGAGGATATTTTCAGTATAGCCGTTTCCTACAGGCTCTTGGAATGTAACCTTCAGGATTTTGCTACCCTTAGTGAGCTTTACATTGTCCATAGTGGCAGTTACGAAATTATTCCAGCTGCCGGTCAGTTCGCAAACTAAATTGTAGCTCCATTCAGCTTCAGCTGCTGCAGAGTCAGCTTCATACGCATCCTTGTCGTAGATGTCGAATTGGATATTGGGCTGATTATCCTCCTTGAGGTTGCAAGAATAAGGAACGACCATCTGATAGTTGCCATCTTGAGTCACATTAAGTTCGAAAGACTCAGAATTTCCGGCGCGGTAGTTGCCGAGCATATCGGTATCTGCACCGTCATTGATCAACTCTCCGTCAACCTTACAATTTGCCTTCTGCTCAATAGCGCCTTGGCTGCCGAGGCGAGTGAAAAGATCAACCCAACCGGGAACGTCGTTATCCATCTTAAGCTCATCGAAGTAAGCGATGACGTCGGTAGATGCTGTCACGATAAGGGTATAGGGATTTTCCTCATAGATCTCACCATCGATTTCCCAGTTAGAAAATTTATAGCCGGAGAAAGCAGCAGCAGTAAGAGTTACCTCAGATCCTTCAAGATACATGTCCTGTTTTGGACTGCAAACGATAGTGCCTGCCTCATCGCCCGGATCGACAATAGTGTAGAGAGAGTATGTCACGATGCTTTCGCGTGCCTCGAATACGAATTCACGTAGGTTGACTGTGCTGGCTGTGCCACCATGTTCATTGAGGAAGCGGATGCCAAAAGTATATTCACCTGCTTCGAGAGGATCCTCGATGAAAAGGGATACGGGAACGAAATTTTGCCAGCCCTTATTGTTGTTGGCAACTTCGTATGTTGTGCTCCAAGCTACATCACCGTCTTTGTTGGTAAGACTGAACTCAACGGAAGTGCCGTCAATCTTACAAGCTTCCTGAAAGCTGAGGATGTAGGGGGAAGTGACAGTGTTGTTGAGCTTTAATTCGGCGTAGTCGTCGTTGCACATGTTGTCGAACTGAATCAAGCCGCCGTCTTCTTTGAAGCGTGCTTTGGGCTCAGAGCCGTCACCTGGCATAGTGGCGATAGTCACTACAGAGTATTCGCCATCGATTTTCAGAGGTTCCGTGTTTGGAATGTCCTGTACTGTCTGTGCGCTGGCTGCCAAGGCAACTGCTGCAAGACCAAAGAGAAAAGTTGATCTCATGTAAAAAAGGTTTTAAAGAAATTAGTAAATTATTTGATGATTATCTTTTTGCCGTTGTGGATATAGATTCCGGGAAGCTTGTGTCCCTGGACGCGGATGCCCTGAATGTTGTACCATCCATCGTCGCCAGACGACATCTCTCCGGCCGGGATCTCTTCTACTGCGTTGATTCCATTGTCGGAAGTGTAGAGGAAAATCTTACACCAGGGATTGTTGCCGGTCCAGGTCATGGTCAGATTGTTCTTGACTCCGTTTTCGATTGGGATGTCGATTGTGACTTCTTCGGTGCCCTTGGGAAGTAGATACTTACCTTCTTCGAAGGCCTTTCCATTGAGTTCTATCAGACTGGCATCAGAGTAATTATCCAAATCGTAGCGTGCAAAGCCTTGTATTCTGATCCAGTTGATCTCAGCTCCGGCAGGCAGGGTGATGATATGCTGCTGGTCGCGTCCCATACCCATATATTCCCCCTTGGTAGTGTAGCCACCACCGACACTGTTGGATATTGAAACTCCATTGCCAAATGACCAGGAATTTCCCTCACGTGTGACATTGCTTATTTCGTATGACTCCCGTACGGGATCGTATTCATAAATTCCACCCAATACCTCTCCGCCTTCATTCTGGGCGTTTGTGATCTCTTCCACGATACTTGCCATATAGACTTCAAGCATAGTGAAGCCTTCTTCGGTAGTGATGTTCCTGTCGGCCGCATCGTTTGGATTGAGACCATTGGCTATTTCCCATTCATCAGGCATGCCGTCGCCATCAGTGTCAAGAGGAGCTTCGGTGCTGTTGAGAGTGGGCCATGCGCTCCATCCAGAGGGAGCATCGGAGGGTTTGTTGTCATCTTGAGAATTGATGAACCCCTTGCTGTTGCCCTTCCCGGTATAAGTTGCAACTCCATCACGCACATCGCTCACCATCAGGGCATCGTGACTGTCGCGGCTGAGTGAAGCTCCGGCGTAGTCGAGCACTTTTTCGTAGGCTTCTTCAGCGGTATGGGTTGTGGTGTAGACGAAATCGATAGGTTCAGCGAGGCGGATATCTTTCTTCACCTGATCATTCCATGTGCCGTCAGTTGCGGAGGAAGACGTGTCGATCTGGTTATACATACCATAGTTCCAATTGTCCTTGGTCACATCCGCATATTTGGTATTGACATTTCCGTCGACATAGAAAGTGCCCCAAACATCGAGCATAGGACTATATGCAGGATAAGTCGTGCAGTAAGACTTTGTCCGGATTCCAATGCCGGCTATGCGTCGCCCCTTGCTGCCGGTAGGGGTAGCGGGACCCGGCTTATAGTAATTATTGACTATGTTGACATTCATACCTTCCCCACCGTAGCAACCGTTGCCGCCATAGTTATACATGACGCAATTTCGCATATCCACTCTTTCGTCGGTCTGTGTGGTAGGACGAGCTCCCAAGCGTGGTGTGCGGCTTGAATGATGCACGAGAAGGTTATGATGGAAGGATGCTCCCGAACCTCCTACAATGCCTCCATATCCATGGTTCCCCTTGGAGTGGCCCGCATTTACGAGGCTTTGGCTGATGATGGTCCACTGGACAGTAGAATTTACATTTCCATAAATAGAGCAGGCTTCGTCAATGCTCCAGCTTACTGAGCAATGGTCGATGATGATGTCATGGCCGTCGTTGCCTCCAAGGCCATCCCAGCCGTCGGCTCCGTTTGCTTTTACATTCTTGTTGCCGAGTCTGAATCTTGTATATCTTATAATGGTGTTTGATCCGACATATACCGGATAATCAGCAACACAGATGCCATCGCCCGGGGCTGTCTGTCCGGCCAATGTGGTATTGTCGGTTATAGTAATGGCACTGTTGAGATGTATAGTACCTGAGACATCAAACACTATAGTACGGGGACCCGGCTGCGAAAGAGCCCAACGAAGTGAGCCTTTGGCATTGTTGTCTTTGAGATTTGTGACGTGATATACATTGCCACCGCGTCCGCCGGTAGTATATCTGCCAAAACCCTCTGCACCGGGGAATGCCAGGACCTTCTCTGCTGCCATCATAGCGGTGCTTCCGATCAAGGATGCTCCCAAAGCAAGCAGTGCAAAAGTGTGATGTAGATTTTTTTTCATTATGTCTCGTTTTTTTCTGTCGCAAAGTTATATCTTTCAAGCATCTTGGAGGGTAAAAAAATTATCGGAAAATTACTCTGCGACGGTATAAAATTGTACGGATGATAGAAATGTACCCTACTTTTGCGAGAGCCTTGGTCTCGCCACCCAACCGAAAACACCTACGGCGAAGGGCAAACTGCAAAGTTATAGAAAAAGCTCCGGGGCTTGACGCTCCGGAGCTTGAGGATAGATTATATGGGGTCTGCTTATTTGTTTACAATCTTTTCGTGCTTGGCAGTTCCGTCGGCATTGCGGGTGACTTTGATTACTACTCCCTTTGAAGCATCGTTTACACGTACGCCCTGTAGATTGTAGTATTCAGCATGGCTTGATTCGGCTGCCATATTGTCTAATCCGGCGGAAATGGATTTGGCAACCTTTCCAAGGCATCCATTTGGATTGATGGAAGCTATTGAATAAAGCTGCAAATTATCAGAAGCATCCGTTGTAAAGCTTGTAGCCGGAGTATATCCAGCGAACTTGCCATCGTAGTATACGATATATCCGGCAGCTCCTTCCACGTCATCCCACACGATATTGCCTTTGTCGTCAAGCTTGGCATCCGGAGCCTCGCACTCAGCTACCATAGCTGCTGCATCCCATGAGTTGAGACCTCCAAGCACGTTGCGCACCGTGAAGTGATCGGCATATTCCTCGGGAAGGATTGGGGAGTATGAGTTGGTGCTTGATGGAGAGTTGACACGTGTGCTCAGGTCGAGAGGATTGCCATCGGCATCCATTGAGTTGTATTCAAAGAAGTAGGTCGGGACATCGCTCATGCGTCCCCAACCGCCGGCACTCGGAAGAGCTTTCATGATAGTGTTGAGATAGAAAGCACGGGGTTCGTTCTGCCAAGGACGTCCAAGATCGTAGGGACCTACACCGTCAATAGTACAGTGCTGGAATACGTAGCCGTACTTGTTGGCAGGAGAAGTAGCGGGAGCCACGATATAGCCTCCACCTATCTCGTGCATGAGCGTACAATGATCGAAGAAGTGGTCGCCACCGCCACAGATATAGTCGACGTTGCCGTGGATTGTGACATTGTACCAGTAGCCACGATCGCCGCTGACCTCTGTATCCTGGATAGACTGAAGAGTGACATTCTTGAAGATATCGAGTTCACCGCCGTAGTGAGCCACGCCTACACCTACGCGTTCGGCCTTCCCGAAGTCAAGGTCATTGCGGATAGTGAGGTTTTCCATGAAGATATTGGCTGAACTGCGGGTTGAAACCACAGGATAGGAGATGCCTGTCTGAACGCCATGGATGAGTACGCCATTTTGGCTTTCACCAATCATTGCCACGTTGTAGACCTTGCTGATTTCCAATGCAGTTCCACCGAGGTCGTAGTCGCCATTCTTTAGGAAGATGATGCTTTGCAGGTCATCGCGCTTGCTGTTGGTGTTCTTGATGGCAGCTACGGCAGCCCGCAATTCCTCAACATTGGAAACTACCATAAATCTTTCAGCTGCGATCGGAGTTGCAACTGCAGGAGAGCCGACTTTCAGAATGTGGGTAATATCCTTGTCGGTTGCATTTCCGTAAGTGTCAGTGGCTGCTCCGGCAGGGATAGTCACTGCTACGTCGGTATTGTAAGGAAGATCCCAAATCGGGAAATTGAGCGATGAGCTTCCACCCTCAGCCTTGACTTCAGTTCCGTTGACTGTGATAGTAGTCTCAGTCATAGCGCGGTTGAACTGGAATGTCACGACAGCGTGGTTGCGGTCTTCGACATTTGTGGCAGAGGTCTTCACCAATTCAGGGGCAGTGTTGGGCACCACAATTTCATATACAAACTCGAACCAAGCCACAGGTTGTCCACCACCTTCGAATGTGATCACAAAAGGAGTGCCAGGCACGTGATTCTCTACATTTACTACGAGACAGAGCGCATGGTCGTTGTCGACACCAGTCTGGAAATTGCGAGCAGAAGGAACTCGCAGAGTGGCCCCTTCGCTTGTGATGGAGGCAACCCTTCCCGGGGTGTAATTGTCATAGAGTGCTGCCATTACGAATTGCTTCACTTTCATGTCAGAAGGTGGAGTGAGGACGATTGGCACATTATTCTTCATCTTGAACTGGGTTCCGGTCCAACCATCGTTCGCATTGATTGAATATTGGCCATTGTTCCAGATGCCATCAGAGCCGTTGTATCCGCTGTCGTACTTCAGAACATCCTTCATGTCGTTTTCGGAGGGCTCATAGATAAAAATGTCTGAGATATTGAAGCTGAATTCCTGTTCGAGTGAGCCGGCTTTTCCTACGAATGAGTAAGTAGCGGTGTGGTCGGCAGTCATTTCTCCGGTAGCCTTCACTGAGCTTCCATCTACGAATGTGGCGATTACATCCGGAAGAGAAGTGAATACATAGCCTTCGACATTGACCCCATTCTTTTCAGTGTTGAAGGTCTTGATGTAGTCCTCGTCGGCTTCCAATCCGTCGAAAGTAAGACGGGTGAGTACGATTCCGCCGATATGATAAAGACGTACCTTGTATTCAGTCTTTGATGATGCAGTGCCTTCATCTACGATAAGATTGAGTATAAGTTCAGAAGATTCACCTAACGCCGGAGTCGGAATCTCGATTGTGCCATCTTCCGATACTGGAAGCAGTTGGTCGCCTAAGGTCGCCTTAAGGGAAGCCCCTAAGAATTCCGCCTTCACTTTAAGTGTAGGCTCGCAATATTCCATGGGAATATTGAAGGTATAGTCATAGCCTTCATATTCGATTGGGTCAATTCCTTCGATAGAGATATCTTTTAGGCATGCGAATGTGTCGCCCACCTTTGTGATAGTATGGTCAATATAGTTGGCTATATAGCCACTTGCCTGGCTGTGGAATGTATATTTAATAGTCTTTTTGCCAGGTGTAAGGAATCCTTCAAGGAGAATGTCGGCTACATGTATGCCGGGGATAGGATAGTAGGTGTCTACTTCCTTCTTATTTGTAGCCTTGTCGATGATCTCAATCTGGAATTCACCGGTATTTTGGAACCAGTTGAAGTTGATATTCATACTGTAGACACCAGCCTCAAGCACGAATACCTCACCAGTAGCGCTACATCCATTTTGGGCATATCCAATGTTGGCACCATCCCCTTCGATACGAAGGCCGTTGTATGTCCAACAAGGATGATCTATGTCAATCACGCCAGGGATTGTCATCCATCCTTCCGGAACCTCTGAGGGATCTTCGGGTTCTGTAGTGGCACCTCCGTCAATGCATACGAATTCGGGAGTTTTGAAGTTGAATGCCCAGTCACGTCCTTCTCCGGGAGTGAAAGAAAACTTGATGTTTTTCACTCCTTCCGAGATCGTGCCATCAAGAGGGAAGTCAAACGGTTGCCATTTGTAGCTATTGGTGGGAGCCACGGTGTTGCACGAAGCTTCCACAACGTTTGTCTCGGCATCCATCACCTCGATCTTCAGCATAGCACCATTGCCAGTGGCCCAATCAAGAGGCACTACGGCTTTGTAGGTGCCGGCTTGATGCACATGTACATTCTTGAATGTAAGAGTGGAGCCTTCAAAGGCGTTGCAGAAATTCTTATCTCCGTCATTCCCTTCTACACCCATATTGCCTTCCCAGATATAGTTTTCTTCATCCTGAGTGTCAGGTACGGTTCCAAGCATTCCGGGGATGTGGAAATAATAAGTATCTTCCTCAACTATATTGCCGGAGCCAGCCGTATAATTGCCTGAGATGCATACTTCGCTGAGCCCAATTTCACGTGCCTTGCCAGCATCGCCATAAAGATAGAATTTCAGAGCGAGTTCACCTTTGATTGCGGGGATATCATTGATGTCGTAGGAAAGGGAGTAGTCAATATCCGCATCGTCGGTATCGCTCTCGTTGGTGCGGGCAGGGATGGCTTTTTCTGCAATGGTGTAGGAAGCATCGCCGATTTGAACTACTATGTCTAAGCGTGCGTTGCCGGTCTTGATAGCGGCGGCGTTGAGCTTGAGAGAGGTCGGGATGAAAGGCACCTCAGTGTTGATGGTAAACTTGACGAAATCCGACTCAACGGGAGTAGCGGATACTGAGGTGTTCCATGTGGTGAATTGGATTTCGCCGGAAGTGGGTTTGGCGGTGCGCACTCTGTTGGAAGTGATACCTCCTTCAAAGGAAAGGTTAGACGATGAGAAGACAGTTGGGTCGCTTATATCTGCGGCCACGTCGCTAAAAACTTTCTCTCCGAGATGCCAAGTAGCCGAGACGGTGTTCTCGTTGTCGGCTGCGGCCCTAATCAGTGAGGTGAGTCCGGAAGCAGCATAAGCCCCGCCTACAGCGAGTGCAAAAGCAGCCAGACCCATCACTACTTTGTTAAGTTTTTTCATGATAGTTAATAGTTAATAATAATTCACTGCAAAATTATCACATACCGCAATATATTAGGGAGAAAATTTATCGGAAATATCGTAAATAGAAAATATCCCAAAAGATTAGGCCAATCTTTTGGGATAGAATGCATTTTTCATGGTAGATAACCTTTAATTTAATTAACCTAACTTACATTTTTTCATATTTGAGAGTGTTTTTCACTTTGCAAAGTTATATATTCAAAGCGATATTTGGGATTGAAAAATTATCGTAAGTGGGATAAAAATATGATTTTTTTTGAAATTTAAAGATAATATTTGGTAATAATTAATAATTTTATTAATTTTGAGATTATTATTTGTCGGCATTCGAAGGAGGATGTTGAATTAAAAATAAGACATTATGACCAATAAAATATATCGCATTTCTAATTGGATATTGAGTTGCCTGCTGACAGTAGTAGGTGCTTATGCCAGCCCCGGCAACAAGGCAAAGACTTTCGACATCAAAGATGGACTTCCATCAATCAATATTTCGCAAGTGCGCCAAGACGACAATGGCCTTATCTGGATAGGCACATGGAATGGACTGGCGTTTTTCAACGGGGAGCATTTCTATACCTTCCGAAGCGATGATATCAAAGGTAGGCTGTCGACCAACCGCATCCATTCGTTGATGCCCGATAGCCTTGAAAATGTATGGTTTCTGACCTACGACAGAAAACTAAATATGCTCGACAAAGACAAAGGTCGATTTATATCTATTTCGGAATTCCTTCCGGAAGGGACAGAGCTTCCTCCTCTGCAGGATCTATATCGGACGAAGAATGGAATATGGGTGGCATCTTCTGATAAGAAGAGTGTAGTGAAAATTACATACGTCCTTGGTTCTCCAGACGAATATGCCGTAGAACTACTCTCTACCTCGGATCTTATGCCGGGTTCGACTAAATTTAAAGAAGTGTTAAGCGTTGTTGACGGAGAGAGTTGGATAGTGACCGACGAAAAGACATTTCTTGAAGGCACGAATCTTGCCATATCCGGCAACGTGATAGGCATTGCAGAATCAGATGGGAAAAGTTATCTTGTGACTGAGCGAGGAGACATGACCTCGCTGCAAGGGCATCAACTTAAGGAAGAGACATCACTTAATGATTTTGGCAAGATCACGGGTGTAGTCAAGATTAATGATACCAACATAGGGGTGTCTACCACCCAAGGGTATGCCGTCTACAACTTGAAGACCAGAAAGTGGCAGAAATATGATATAAAAGGAGGGATTATTAAAATTTTCGGCGACAGCAACAACCATATATGGATGTTTGGTGAAAATGGTGAAGTATGGATGAGTTCAGGAGTCGCATCCCCCATTGCTGTTCCGTCTGAACCCAGCTTGACACAGGGCACCGCATTCTTAACCCCCATGATTTATGAAGACCGCTATGGCACAGTATGGCTTGCTCAGGAAAACAGGCAATTGGGGTATTATGACGAGACGAAAAAGAAAATTGTCCCCACTCCTGTAATAGTTCCAAAGTTGAAATACGAAGCATTGCCGATGGTGGAGAAATACTTCGTAGATCATAATGGAGATCTGTGGCTTATTTCGACGAGTGGATTGTCGTTTGTCAACTTTACTTATCATAATTTCAAGAATCTTCCATTAGAGGCGAACAATGAGACCCGATCTGTTCTTGCCACCCGGGATGGAACGCTGCTTGCAGGCTCGGTCAACGGAGTGCTTGCGAAGTATAATCAGGATGGTAAGTTGATAGGCTATCTTTCGCATACTCCCATCGGAGATGCAGGTGGAAACCTCCTCATAAGTCCCGAATATAAGACATTTTCCAATAGAATCTATGCCCTGCATGAAGACATTCAGGGCAATCTCTGGGTAGGAACGAAGGATTCCGGTCTTTATACCATCTCTCCCGAAGGAAGAGTGGTGCATTATAGTCCAAATAATTCCGGACAGTATCATATAGACAGCAATGTATTCTATGGTTTTGATACGGATGCCAAAGGAAGATTATGGATTGGCAGCTATGACAAAGGCCCATATATAGCCTCGATGAATCCGGACGGTACGGCTTCTTTTACGGCTCTATCCGACTTGCCCGGATTCCCTAAAGAAGAAGGATTCAAGCAAGTGCGACGCATCACACATAATGATGAAGGCTTGATAGCGATGTCGACTAATGCAGGAATGCTTATGGTTAAGGATGATTTTAAGACTCCTTCAGAGATAAGATTTACGACGTTGTGTCCAGACTTTACCGATAAGGAAAGTCTGAGCACTGCCAATGTGATGCAGACTCTGTTTACTAAGAATGGTTATGCCTTGGTCTCTCCAATGGGTGGCGAGGTGCAGCGTATCGACAATGAAGATCTTATGGAAGGGAAAATGAAATTCAAAAAACCGGCATCAGAAGAATTGTCAAGGGTTTTGTCGAGAGGAAATGTGCAGTCGATGATAGAGGATTCTGCAGGGAATTTTTACTTTGTTAGGGATACAGATATAGTAAGGTATTCTCCATCTGACAGTACAATCAATATTCTTGGGAGCGGGGTCTTGGGCGAGGACTATGAGTTTTCAGAAGGTATGCCTGCTGTAGATAAGGAGGGCAATCTATATTTCTGTGCGTTGGGTGGAGTAGTGAAGCTTGACCCGCAGAACATCTCTAAAGAGGCTTCCACTCCCTCCATCATATTTACCAGCATGCAGACTCCGGAGAAAGGTCAGGAAAGGATATTGATTCCTTCGGAAAAAATTGTCATTGAGCCTGACAATCGCAATTTCTCCTTGTCGTTCACATCAGTCGACTATATGGGAGTAGGGCATACAGAATATGCTTATAGATTCGGAGAGGATGGACAATGGAACTATATAGGCACAGATAACACATTGCACATCTCGGGCCTTTCACCCGGCACTCACCGGCTTTATATAAAGAGCACCGATGCAGACGGCACATGGTGTGATAATGAGGAGTATATCGACATAGAGGTCAAACCCAGATTCAGCGAGAGTCTTTGGGCCAAACTGCTCTGGCTATTGCTGATATTGCTCATGATTGGAGCAGTGGTATGGATCTATACTTCTCAGCGTCGTAATCGCCTTATGAATATGATGCGCCAACGTGAGCATGATTTCTATGTCAATGCCAGCCATCAGCTACGCACTCCATTGTCGCTGATCGGCTCTCCGGTCTATGAGGTGCTGAAGACAGAGACTCTTTCGGAAGTGGCAAGAGAACATTTGGAGCGTGTGCGCCGTAATGCCAAGAATATGCTGAATGTGCTCAATTCGATGCTCGAGAAGGAATTCAAATCGTCGGGACTTTATGAGCCCGAGACATCCGGTGCAAATACGGTGCAGGTAGATCTGAAAGATCATCCATCATATATGACCTCAGAGAATTGGCTGGAAGCAAAAGACACTGCAGAAGAAGGGCAGAGGCAGGATGTCACAATTCTTATAGTGGAAGATAATGATGATTTGAGAGGTTTCCTGCGCGATATCCTCCAAAGTAGATATAAGATACTCACTGCTTCAAACGGGAAGGAGGGTCTTGAGATTGCAGAGTCAGGGCAGCCTGACTTTATCCTGACTGATGTTACGATGCCTGAAATGGATGGCCTGACAATGGTCAAGAAAATAAAGAGCCATAAGGAGCTTAGCCATATCCCGATAATAGTGCTTTCAGCTAAAACATCAATGACAGACAAGATGGAGGGTCTGCGTTCAGGTATAGACGACTATATCTCAAAGCCCTTCAGTGCCACCTATCTGCGACAGCGTATTGCCAATATCATTGCTCAGCGTGCCATGCTTCAGCGATCCTTTATGGAAAGACTTGGAAGCAGGATGAGTCAATCGGTAGATAAAGAGATCGAAAATGATGCTACGACACAAACCCCTTTACATGAGGCGACAGATGCAGTGACTGAGGTAGCCGCTGACCGACAAGAATATCGTCTCAGTGCGCCTGAGATAATAGAGGAAGACCATCTTATGATGGAAAAATTGATGAAATTCATAGAGGAGCGTATCGGGGATGAGAATCTTAAGATTGATGACATGGCTGATGCTGCAGGCTTGGGGCGCACAGTGTTTTATGGAAAAATTAAGGCCATAACAGGTATGGCTCCGAGCGACTTCCTGCGTACTCTGAGAATGCAGCGAGCTGAGGAACTTATCATACGCAGCAATCTCACTTTTTCTCAAGTGGCGTTCAGCATCGGATTCTCAGATCCGAAATACTTCACCAAATGTTTCAAGAAAGAGACCGGCATGACCCCATCAGAATATCGCAAACTCAAACGTGATGCAGAAGAAAAAGGATAATTTTTTAGCGAAAAAAGGAGTCCTATCTGACATCATGACCAACTAATGATAATTTTTAATAATGTCAAGTGGTTGTAGATAATTAATTTTGTGGAAAACTTTCACAAAATTATGAAACTAAAAAAAACTGTAGTTATTACGACCGCTATTTTGTGGGCAAACCTTCCGGTATCAGCGGAAGGCCCGTTTAATGCAATAGTAGCAGCCGATGGCACCGGTGATTACAAGACAGTGGGAGAAGCCATTTCCAATGCACCGGAGGGGCGCGACACGCCATGGCTTATCCTTGTCAAGAATGGCGATTATTGTGAGCATGTCACGATTCCAGCCTCAAAACCTTATATTCATCTAATAGGGCAAGATAAGCATAATACAGCCATAAGGATGAAACAAAACGTAGGAGGGAAACCTAATGGCTCGGAGAAACCTGGAAAGACCGCATACTGGGATTATTCTGTGCATAATCCTGAGGCAAAGAATGGGGCTAAGGGATTTGCAGTAGTTGTGGTGGAGGCTCCACATTTCTATACGGAAGGAATATCTTACATAAATGATTGGGGAGTGGAATCAAGTAATGGACCGCAGGCTTTGGCAATGCGCAGCAATGCAGACTGCGGAGCTTTTAACGATTGTATCTTCCGTTCATATCAGGATACATGGTATACTGCAAGTGCCGACAGTGCGCGACATTATGTAAAGGACTGCTTCATAGAAGGTGCTGTAGATTATTTCTATGGCGGAGGGGATGTGTTGGCAGAAAACTGTACTTTCTATAATGTCCGTAGTGGTTCTGTCATAGTAGCCCCATGCCATGATAATGCCAAATATGGCTACGCATTTTTAAATTGCACCATCGATGGCACTCCTGAAGCTGCAGACGGCAAACTGAAATTAGGTCGCCCTTGGCATAACAATCCAAAGAGTGTATTTATCAATACTACCGCGCTAATACCTATATCAGATGAGGGCTGGACTGATATGGGCACTATTCCAGCTCTATTTGCCGAATACAATACGCATGATCAACATGGGAATCCGGTTGACTTAAGCAAGCGTAAATCAATTTTTAAGCATCGCAACCGTCAGACAGGAGAGGAATTTAGTGGGAGTTGTCCCAGCACAATCAATAAAGAAGAGGCTGAGAAATATAATTATGAAAATATGATTCTCTCCGACGATGGTTGGGATCCGCGAAAGATGATGGTAAGACTTGACGCTCCAAGAGGATTCTCGTATGAAGGAGGTGTGCTGACATGGGAGCCGGTGAAAGATGCTTCAGGATATGTCGTCTATGATGGGCAAGATATAATTGCCACTACATCACAACCATCATGCAATGTGCCTAAAGTAAATACCGCTCTCAAGGTACGTGCAGTGAATGAGTATGGTTCGCTTGGGAAGCAAGGAGGATTATGATAATGCATAATTCATAATGTTTAATTGGCTTCCCCCAAGCTTTTGCAAATCATTATACAAAATTATTTATCATTGAATCATTGACGAAATTTATCTGATGAGACTATTCAATTAGTTTGTTTAATCATTTAACTAAAATACTAACCGAATTATGAAAAAGCTGTGCAAGATGCTTATGGCTGTAGCTATGGCTGCGTATCCGTTGGTTGGTCTTGATGCCAAGACAACGCTCTATATATGCGGCGACAGCACTATGGCCAACTATGCAACTGACGGTTCTACACCTACCAGAGGCTGGGGACAGTATTTCGGTACATTTTTCACTCCCGACATTGACGTGATCAATTACGGCAAAGGAGGAATGGATGTACTGAACTTCTACACCAGTGCAAGCTATTGGCCTGCAATCAAGGCAAAATTGCAGCCGGGCGATTATGTCCTTATGCAGTTTGGCCACAACGATGAAAAAAACGGTGGCATGGATGGGCGTAAGCTCAAGGCTTATTATGAGTCGATAGGCGACAAAGAGGCGGCCGCAGCGGTCGACACCCGAGGCACCGAACCGAGTGGGTCTTATGTTGAGACCTTTTCCAAACTTGTAGATGAAGTTCGTGAAGTGGGTGCAATTCCAATCCTTGCAACTCCAATTTGCCGCATGAATTTCACCAATGGAGATATCCGTCGTGCCGGACGTCACGACCTTGGAGATAGCTTTAGCCTTCTCACTCCCGACGGCCCGACTACAGGCAATAAGATTCCTGCCGACGACCACACTATGGATTATCCCTATCAGATGATCAAATTGGCCGAGGAGAAGGATGTGCAGTATATCGACATGACGCAAGACACAAGGGAACTTTTCTGCATGTATGGCGATGCACGCACCCACAGCATTCTCTCTGATGGAGCAGGCTCAACTCATCTCAGTGTGGCAGGCGCTGCGCTTATCGCACGCCGTGCAGCCGGATTGATGGAAGAAAACAATATCCTTTCCGAATATATCCAACTTGGGGATGCTGCCATCAATTTCACTACGGATGGCAATTTTGGCACTGCATACGTCGGCAATATCCTGACAAAAGAATTCACTGTCACCGGCTTTGGCCTTACTCCTGAAAAAGGAAGTGTGGCTGTCAGCGTGACAGACGGATTTGAATTATCGCTTAATAAGTCAGAGTGGAACACCTCTATTAATATCCCTTATGAAGGAGGCACTCTGATCAATTCATTCTATGCTCGTACCACCATTGATAAGGCTGGGGAAGCTACAGGAGTCCTGACTGTGGCTAATGATGGCGCCATCACGACATTGGATTTGGTAGCAATCGGGGAGGCAATCCCGGGTACAGGTCAGTTTTCACTCGGCTGGCGTCTTGAAGAAGATGATGATTATGACGTCAGCGGCGAAGTGATACCGGTAGATATGCAGCTTGAGGGCCTTGAGGTGAAGGGCTACGACAATGGTCTTCGTATTGCTCCGTCAGCCGGATGGCCTGCAGGCGACATTGACGAGTCTCCAACACGCTATGTCGAGTTTGGCTTGAGGGTTCCTGAAGGAAAGATTCTGACTGTCAATAAGCTTAAGATGAAAGTTGGCGGCATGGATACAGATGCCATGCAGTGCCATGTAAGCTGGTCGGCAGAGGAAGGGTTTGGAAATCCTACCACTTTCTACTCTCCCCTTGAGATGAAAGCCGGCGAGATGAATACAGTCTCCACAGACCTTCTTCTTAATGTATCAGAGGGTAAGACACTACGCCTGCGTGTATACCCTTGGACTACCGATGCTCAACAGAACGGAACGATATGTCTTTCTGATGTCACAATCGAGGGCTATGTAGCCAACAATGCGACAGAAGTATCGCTGGCTTGGCCTCTTGATAAAGGTGTAGACAATCCCATCTCTGCCGAAACTTCCAGCGCGGCGTTTTCCTTCACAACTTATGCTGTAGGAAAAGACCTGAAAGTTGCAGGTACAGGCAAACCGGTAGATGTCACAGGCACAATGTTCCAGCCATTGATAAGCAATCAGACCGAATATACCAACGACGGCTCAATAGAGTTTTCTCTACGTCCGAAGGCAGGCATCACTTTTCAGCCAAAGCATGTCAGTTTTTATGCCACCCGTAATGGTACGGGTGGCGGTGTGCTGAAGGCTTCAGTTGAGATAGACGACCATATCGACGTGCTTGACGACAATATTCAGCCTATCAGAAATAATGAAGATCCTAAGCAACTCTTGTGGGAAAAAGATCTTGACGGCGTAGTGGTATACAACAATACCATGACTTTTCGCATTGCCATCAAGTCGCTTGCTGACAATAAGACTGTGACAATCCATAGTGTCAAGATTGATGGTGAGGTTTCCGGTGAAGAAATAGAGGTGCCATCCTATACCATCACTGCCGTTCCTTCAATTCCGGAAGCCGGCAGTATAACTCGCACTCCCAACACATCCAAGGTTGATGAGGGGCAGAAGGTGACTCTTTCTGCAACTGAGAATTTTGGCTATAAATTTCTTGACTGGAGTGTCAATGGCGATGTAATATCTACAGAGAATCCTTATTCCTTTATTGCCTCCCAGGACATGAATATTGTAGCCGATTATGAAGTATTGACTACATATCCACTCGAAGTTTTGGTAGAAGGTGGCGCCAACGACTATATGGTAGCCGTTGAGCCGGAAGGTGAACTTATAGATGGCGTACACTATTATGTAGATGGCACTGAAGTGAAACTTACTGCTTCCAACAATAGGATTCTTTCTTTCACGAATTGGGACGACAACACGACAGCTTTGAGCCGCAACCTTGTCATGGACGGCGCAAAGAAAGTTACAGCCAACTATGCTTGCGAAGACTATATCGTAGGTTGGGATTTCCACTTTGACGAGCCGGCAGGCGACCGCCCTGCAGATTTCTGTGTCGAGAGCGACAATTCCGGTATGATGAGACTTCATAATGAAGAGGGGCAGACTACAACATGGCTCAGCCGAGGTGTGGACCGTGGGGATGAGAACGGCAGATATGCCGGACGCATCTGGAAACTGCGCAGCGATAAGAATTTCTTTGAGGCTTCTTTCAGCGCAGCCGGCTATAGCAATCTGAGAGTGGCTTCTGCACTTAGCTGCTCCTATAATACTTACACACGCTTCTTCGTTCAGTATAGTCTTGATGGCAAGAACTATGAAACTATCGGTGAGATGATGCCGGGCAACCGCTCATGGACCGACGCAGAGTTTGATCTTCCTTCCGATGCCGATGGCGCAAACCGTGTCTATATCAGATGGTATCCCGACTTTGAAGCTCCTCTGCATGGCAACGAGACAGACTATGACGGCCTTGCTATCACTGATGTATATGTTTTGGCTTCTCCCGACGCAACTGATGACACCACAGGTCCTGTACTCCTCACTTCAATTCCCGCTCAAGGAAGCACCGGGGCCTCTATCAGTGGCTCTGTAGTGTTGACATTCGATGAGAAGGTGAAGATAGGAGATGCTAAGGCTACTCTCAATGGTAAGGAACTTGAAGGTAGCGTAGCAGGTAAGGTAGTGATGTTCAAATATAGCGGATTGAGCTATAACACTGAATATACTTTCTCTATGCCGGAAGGAACTGTAGTAGATCGTAATGGCAACAAGGCTGATGCTCTCGATCTTAAGTTTACTACAATGACACGTACCGTGCCCGAGGCTCGTCTTTATGATGCAGTTGTAGACATAGATGGCACCGGCGACTATGTATCGCTTCAGGCAGCAATCGATGCGGCTCCTGCCAACAGAGTTTCGCCTTGGCTCATATTTGTAGAAAACGGACGCTATAAAGAGCACATCGATATCCCTGCCAATAAGCCTTTCATCCATATCATCGGTCAAGATCGCGATAAGACAGTGATTTGCGACGACCGTTTGAGCGGTGGCGACAATGCAGTGCATGTAAGTGTGGGCGCTACCTTAGTGGTGCATGCAAGTGACTGTTTCTTTGAAAACATCACATTTGAAAACACTTATGGACATGAGCAGAAGAATGGTCCGCAGGCTTTGGCTGTCAATACAGATTGCGATCGCGCTGTCTTTAACAATGTTGCTATGCTTTCTTATCAGGACACCTGGATCACTCCCGGAAAATCGGCTTATCGTGTTTATGTCAACAATTCATTTATTGAGGGTGCTGTAGATTTTATCTACAATAGTGGAGATATCTATATTGAGAATACTACTCTCTATATCACTCGCGAATCGGGCGGCTATATAGTGGCGCCTTCACATGCAGATGATGTGAAGTGGGGTTATGTATTCAGAGATTGTAAGATTACGGCTCCCGGTGATCCTTCCAAGACATCAGTGTGGCTTGGGCGCCCATGGCACAACAGCCCGAAGACGGTTTTCCTCAATACTTGTGCTGAAGTGACAATTCCTGCTGCGGGATGGGCAGAGCACATGGGCGGTCTTCCTGCTATATGGGCTGACTGGAACACTTATGACGCTAAGGGTAACCTTATTGATCTGAGCCAGCGCCGCGATACATATTGGATCGAAGTGGATGGCGAGAAAGTCTATGGTAAGGCTAAGAACTTCCTGACCGACGAAGAGGCGGCTGAATATACGCTCGAAAATGTGATGAGTGGCGACGATGATTGGCATCCTGCCATAAAGACAGAGGCATGTGAGGCCCCGGTTGTCACTGTCAATGGTAAAGAACTTAGCTGGAACGCTGTTCCGTATGCAATCTGCTATGTGATTACTTATGGAAATGAGGTGGTTGGTTTCACTACAGACACCAAATACACTGCTACAGCTAATGCTGCAGACTTTGTAGTCCGTGCTGTCAATGAATTCGGAGGTCTTAGTGCATTAGGCGACAACAGTAATACTTCAGTTGATGATATTGAGGCATCTGATGATTATGAGATCGTAGGTATTTACGATGTCAATGGAGTTCGCCTCTCGAAGCCTGTTTCCGGTCTGAACATTATAGTAAGAGAGAATTCAGCAGGAATGCGCAAGACAGAAAAGATGATTATCAAGAAATAATCCATTTTAAGAGCTTATTTGATAAGGTGAGGCTGTCTAACTTTGAAAGTTAGACAGCCTCCTGTGTAGTTGAATCTTAAATTATTGTAGGGATGTAGAAATTTGTTATTGAGCGAGGGTGGTGGCGAGGGCATCAAGAGCGGGACGGTCGGATTCCTTGAAGGCTCCTCGGATTGTTACGGTGTCGGGAAGGATGGTTATATTCTTCATGCTCTCGAGCATTGATTTCATCACTTTGCCGGCTGATGGTGCCCATGACCCGTTTTCCACGATTGCTGCTTCCCTGTTGCAGTAGCCTTTGGCTGCGAGGGTATGGAGGAAAGTATACATTGGAGTGAATAGCCCAGCATCGTAGCTTGATGCGCAAAAGACAGCTTTTGGATATTTGAAGGCTTCTGAAACTGCGGCAGACATGTCGTATTTCGTGAGGTCAGCTACAAAGACCTCCTTCACTCCGAGATGGCGGAGTTCCTCTGCGAGGTATTCAGCTGCTTCGAGAGTGTTGCCGTGGATTGAAGCACTTGCTATGAATATTCCGTCGGTCTCGGGGCGGTAGCTGCTCCAAGTATCATAAAGACCGATGTAGTAACCGAGGTTATCCGTAAGGATTGGTCCATGCAGAGGGCAGATGGTCTGGATGTCGAGGGCAGAGAGTTTTTTGAGTGTGTTTTGCACCTGAGGACCGTACTTACCTACTATATTAATGTAGTATCTGCGAGCCTCGTCCGGCCAGTCGTTGGCGAGAGTGTCGAGCGCACCGAATGTCCCGAATGCGTCGGCGCTGAAGAGCAATTTGCGTTCGGGGCAGTAAGCCATCATCACTTCTGGCCAGTGTACCATAGGAGCGAGTATGAATTGTAGTGAGAGACCTCCGAGGTCAAGAGTGTCACCCTCCTTCACAGTCACTATCTTGCAGTCTTTTGGTATAGGATCGAAGTATTGGGGGAGCATCCGGGCGGCTGTTGCCGACATTACGAGCGTTGCTTCGGGGTATATTTCGGCAAATGTGGAGATAAGCGACGAATGGTCGGGCTCCATGTGTTCAATTATCAAGTAGTCGGGCTTTTTCCCGTCGAGTGCTTTGTTGAGGTTTGCGAGCCATTCAGTTCCTGTCTGGTCGTCGGTAGTGTCTACTACAGCGATTTTTTCTGCTTTAATGAGATATGAGTTATAGCTTACTCCGTTTGGCACCAAATATTGGTTTTCGAATTTTTCTATCGCGTGGTCGTCCACTCCGATATATGTGATGCCGGGAGCGACTTCAAAAATATTTCCAGTCATAATTTATAGCGTTTTTATTTTATAACAAATTAGAATGGAATAAGTCAATAAGAATGGATAGTTTCATTGAAAGATGTAGAAAATCGATAGTTATCTGAATTAACATAAATTAGCAAAATATAAAATATTCGACTTAAAATTTGCAAATATTAACACTAATAAAAATATTTAAATTAATTTAACATTTAGATATAGGAAATAATGTAAAAAATCCTTTGAGGAATGGAATTAATATTCTAACTTTGCCGACGTTTTCCGCTTCTTTTATCTCACGCATATCTCACGCAGAGGTAGCAGAGGGGCAGAGGACGCAAAGGATTTATTATTCTGTGATCTTGCGTAGCAGTAGAGAGAGCAGAGGGTAAGTCTATATAACGAGACAATAACAATTTTTTATGAATAGGGGTCTCTTTATGGGAGAGACGCTACTAAAACCAAAATTATGGCAGAAAAAGCAGCTAAGCCCAACGGAAAATTGGGTGTTATGGTGGTCGGTAACGGTGCCGTTGCCACAACATTTATGACCGGTGTCCTGATGACACGCAAAGGTCTCACCAAGCCCGTTGGCTCAATGTGCATGTATGATAAAATCCGCGTCGGCAAGGGTGAAGATAAGAAGTATCTCCACTACAAGGACATCGTTCCACTCGCAGACCTTAACGATATCGAATTCGCAACATGGGATGTATATCCTGCAAATGCTTACGAATCTGCGATCAATGCTGAAGTGTTGAAAGAGAAGGATATCAATCCTGTCAAGGAAGAACTTGAGGCTATCAAGCCAATGAAGGCAGCTTTCGACAAGAACTACGCTAAGCGTCTTGATGGCGACAACGTGATGGAAGGAAAGACCCGTTGGGAGATGGCGGAGCAACTCCGTGAGGATATCCGTAACTTCAAGAAGGAAAAGGGTCTTGACCGCGTGGTGGTGCTTTGGGCTGCTTCAACAGAGGTTTATGTGCCCGTTGATGAGGAAGTGCATGGCACATTGGAGTCGCTTGAGGCTGCCATGAAAGCCGACAACAAGGAGAAGATTGCTCCATCTATGTGCTATGCTTACGCCGCTCTTAAGGAAGGTGCTCCTTTCATTATGGGTGCTCCAAACACGACTGTAGACATCCCGGCAATGTGGGAACTCGCTGAGCAGACAGGCATGCCAATCGCAGGTAAGGACTTCAAGACAGGTCAGACACTCGTAAAGTCTGGTTTCGCTCCTATTATTGGCACTCGTTGCCTCGGTCTTTCCGGATGGTTCTCAACCAATATCCTCGGCAACCGTGACGGTCTCGTGCTTGACGAACCTGCTAACTTCCGCACCAAGGAGGTATCAAAGCTTTCTACACTCGAGTCAATCCTCGTTCCCGAGAATCAGCCAGACCTTTATGGCCACGGCAACGATGAGGACACTCAATACTACCATAAAGTACGTATCAATTATTATCCCCCCCGCAACGATAACAAAGAGGGTTGGGACAACATTGATATCTTCGGCTGGATGGGTTATCCGATGCAGATTAAGATCAACTTCCTCTGCCGCGACTCCATTCTTGCCGCTCCACTCTGCCTTGACCTTGTGCTTCTGAGCGACCTTGCTGCACGCGCAGGCCGCAGCGGCATCCAGCGTTTCCTGAGCTTCTTCCTCAAGAGCCCGATGCACGACTACACCAAGGGTGAAGTGCCGGTCAACCATCTCTTCCAGCAGTATGTCATGCTGAAGAATGCAATCCGCGAGATGGGTGGCTACGAGGCAGATGAAGAAATAGATTGATAGCTTTTTCCAATGGAGGGTGCAGACATCCTCCTGATAGTGGGGGCGCCCTTGTGAAAGGACGTCCCTTTTTATGATAAAAAGAGTCAGATTTTACGTTTATATATATAAGGGTTGGATTTAAGCCCGGAGGGCTGCCAATTTTGTTAACCCTGTGCGTAAGCTCTGGGGTGATATGCCCTCCACTTTATCAAGCCCCGGAGGGATGTAACTTTTTATTTTTAATAGCATAGCATGAGCCGTGCCTCCCGACTCGGCAGCGTAGCTAATTATGAATTATACATTCTGCATTATGCATTAGAGATAGAATTATGCATTAGAAGTATGAGAATAGATATATTGACTGTCATGCCGGAGATGCTGGAGTCTCCATTGAATTGTTCGATTGTGAAGCGGGCTCAGGATAAGGGGCTTGTAGAGATATATGTCCACAATTTGCGAGACTATACCACAGACAAGCACCGGAAGGTGGATGACTATCCTTTCGGAGGAGAGGCCGGGATGGTAATGAAGATCCAGCCTGTGGATGCCTGCATATCGAAACTGCAGGCGGAAAGGGAATATGATGAAGTGATATTCATGACTCCGGATGGGAAGACATTCGACCAACCGATGGCCAACAGTCTCTCGTTGCTCAACAATATCATCATACTTTGCGGGCACTACAAAGGGATAGACTATCGTATAAGGGAACATTTCGTCACTAAAGAGATATCCATAGGGGATTATGTGCTGACTGGAGGTGAACTCCCTGCTGCATGTGTGGTAGATGCAGTAGTCAGATTGCTTCCGGGAGCAATCGGAGATGAACAATCGGCTTTGTCGGACTCGTTTCAAGATAATCTGTTGGCACCTCCCGTGTATACGCGTCCTGCGGAATATAATGGATGGAAGGTTCCGGAAGTGCTTCTAAGTGGTCATGAGGCCAAGATAGCACAGTGGCGTCTGGATCAGGCGCTGGAGCGCACGAGACGCCTTAGGCCTGATTTGCTAAAAGATTAAAGATTAAATATTAAATATAAAATATTAAATATTAAATATAAAATATTAAATTTCAATGTTGAGGACTCTGGGAA
>CAZWJO010000003.1:25199-63805 GCA_964634905.1 uncultured Sangeribacter sp. | reverse complement strand
CAGTATCTGATTACCATTTGCTAAGAGATCTCTTTAACTTCTCCGGTATACCACGTTATGTCCTTATAAGTCGTGACGGCAACAAGGTTTTGGACTCAGATTTATTTTATCATGATTTAAAAAGCATTCTTAAAAAACATGGTATTAACTTAAATTGAACAATATTCGATAAACGATCAAGATACAGTAATAACTTAATATCTTTTTCTCCGCTACAGACAATAAATTTGGAGCCGACCGAAGCTAATAATAAATGGCTCTTCTACAACTTCGTAGAGTCATTGGTAAAAGTGTAATATTAAATGTATATGATTTTCATACAATTTGCATTTGGATTACAAAAATATATTCATTTTCATTCTAATAAGTGTTATATTAAAAAAGACTTTAAATTATGAATATTTTGCTTAATATTATCTGGTTTGTATTCGGAGGAGTTATGATCGCCCTTGAGTATCTTTTGTCGAGTGTGGCTATGATGATTACAATCATCGGAATTCCATTTGGATTGCAGACAATAAAGTTGGCAAAAGTGGCTTTGTGGCCATTTGGGACTAAGATTACAGATGGCTCATGGCCTTCTGGATGTCTTGCCGGAATTATGAATGTGATCTGGTGGTTTGTAGGCGGAGTTCCTATTGCTCTTACGCATCTTTTATGGGGTGTCATCTTCTGCATTACTATCATTGGAATACCATTTGGAATGCAACATTTCAAACTTATGAGACTCGCTCTTTTTCCATTCGGCAATAATGTCGAGATGTAGAAAAACAAATTGAACTATTGCAGATTGTATGAAAATCATACAGAAAGGTGTATGATTTTCATACAATCTGCATTTTGAGGGGTGGAAATTCTTTGTGTTTAGGGCATATTGATTTATCTTTGCATCATAAATCAATGATAAATCTATATGAACATGATTCTTCACAATCTCAAGGTAGCCGTCAGAAACCTGATGAAGTATAAACTTCAGACGGCGATCAGCGTGCTCAGCATTGCTGTCGGTATCGTCACGCTATCATTTACGCATTCACTATTGTCTAAATATCGGTTGCCTCAAATACTCAATGAGCCATACGCCGACCGCATTTATATGGTAAAATTCCATCCAACCACTGAGGAAACGATGGCACGTATCGAGCAGGAAAAGATAATGTACAGAGTGTTGGAAGGTGAAGACTGTGCCAAAATAGATGAAAACATAATTCGTGCTCTCAAAGGAAACGGTGGTCTTCAAAATGTGGAGAAGATCGTTGTTCCCAATGTTTTAGTTCCTTCTCTACAAACAGAATTTCATCTGACCGACTCCACTATACGGCAAGGGAATATCAGAGGTAAAATTATGGATCCTAATATGCCGGATTTTTCCGGGATCACCTCAGTCATCACCGGGAAAAAGATAGGAAACCTGAAAGCCGGTGATGCAATAATAAGCGAGGAAGCAGTAAAGAAGATATTCGGGGATAAAAATCCCATTGGAGCAGTACAGTCTTTGACCTGTGAATGGCAGGAAATTCCTATTACCGTAAAAGATGTCTTTTCATCGACCTCAATTTTGGAACCCTATTTTAAAGACTGCGAAATATTTTATTGTATATCTGACTCTATTGAAGAAAATTATAAGTATCAATACAATTTCACTCAATGGGTGAATGTTGTATTGAAGAAAGGAGTATCAGAGAAAGATCTTAAGAAAGAGATTGATTCCCGAGTCGCTCCCTTAGGATATAAATCTGAACTGTCATCTTTTTTGAAAGGATCTCCGACTATCGAAAAAGCAATCCCCATCAGAATACTTGTCAATGTCATTGGATCGCTTATTCTTATCGCAGCTATAATTGGATTCCTTCGTATGGAGATTCAGCTGTTTCACTCGCGGAGGCGTGAATTGGCTCTCAGGATTGTAAATGGTGCCAAACGTCACCAAGTTTTTGGATGTATTTTGTCAGAAATATCTATAGTCGTTGGCTTTGCTATAATAATTGCAGTGCTTTTGGGAGTCTTGCTGCAGAAATTTTTCGACACAAAGTTTATTAATTTCTTAGATCATATATCATTTTGTTTACGAATAACAGACCTTTGGCTAAATAGTATTATCATTGGAACTGCTACTCTTATATTCTGCAGTTTGGTTGCTTGGATAGTAGCGAGACAGATGGCAAGAGAAGAGCATGGTCTTATCTCAAATATGCGTAATAGTCACAATCATATCTTCCGAAATGCCATGCTGTGCATTCAAATAGTAATCTGTATTGTTTTTGTATGCTGTGCCTTTACTCTTTTCAAGGGTACAGAAGAGATTCTAAAAGCTAATAATGTCCCGGAAAAAGATGCCATATATTCGAAATACCTATATATCGAGCCTTATTTGGCATCGAATGCGGATCATCTTCTTGATGAAATTAAGGTTCTTTCTGATCTCGATAATATGACAATGTACAGTCAATATTTTACTGCTCTAAAAGAACTCGAAGACGATCCGGAGTTATTTGATCAACTTGATAGGAACATTTATTACCAGTTCTATAATACATTGGATACTACAGTTCTTTCCACTATTGGAGTGAAAGTGAAATGGAATGATCATAATGTAGATAGAAACCAATGTTTCATTCTTTCTGAAAAGACATACAAGAAATTTCAGGAATATGGCATACTCGATCATTCCACTTTGACTTTAAAATATAGAAATCTTACGTTGCCGATTGCTGGAACTGTTAAAAATCTTCCATACAATGGTGAGGAAGGAGAATTTATTATTGCCATCAATCCCGAATGGAAAAAATCTGGGAATGGGTATATACTCGTTCCCAAAGAAGGAAGGGAAAATGCACTTTTTCAAAGCATTGAGAAAATTATAAATCAAGTGGAACCTCAAGCTATCAATGAAATGCTTTTTAATTTCCGTGAATATATGAATCCCATGATAGGATTGGCAGAGACTGTCAGATCAGCCGGGTGGATATTAGCGATAGTCAGTCTGATAATATGTGCAATGAGCATTTTCAGTACAATCTCTCTCGATACGCGTTCCAGAAGGAAAGAAGTGGCAATCCGCAAGGTCAATGGAGCTAAAAACAGCGATATATACCTTAAGTTTGGAAAAGTCTATATGGTATTGATAGGTATTTCTGTGATTGTTTCTGTTCCATTGTTCCTATTGTTCAATAAACTGATTGGAGACGTTGTCAAAGAAATTGTCCCGATAAGTGATTTATCCCCTTTGGGAGCTATTCTTATTGGATGCCTTATCGTAATATTATTGATCTTCACAATTGTTGTCTGGCAAATCCATCGAGTGCTACAAACTGACCCCGCCAAGATCATAGCGAAGGAGTGAAAACAAATTTGGGAATAATGTCGAGATGTGGAAAAACAGAGCTTACTTCGTATGTTTGCACTCGTAAAGCCAACTGATGGACGTGAGTGCAAACAGACGGAATAAAACTTTAATTTTAAATCAACAAATATAATATGGTAGTAAATAATAAGAAGAATGAACATCCCCCTTCTACCTTTCTGTAGCAAACTCCGGCACTCGACATACAAGAAATGTATGGTGACTCAAACTTTTTAGTAAGTTTTGTCGTCTATATATTACTGATTAGTTATCTTTGTTGTATGAAACAAGAAGAATTGTCTTCACAATATGTTCGAAATATACTTAGGACTCCAGAATTCATGGAGTTCTATAATGGATTGCCCGTAAAATTCAGTTTAAATTTCAATATGTTATGAATGTCATTGCGTCAGTTTATAATGTCTCAACGAAATTTGTAAAACATCTTGAAAAGACAGATCTTTATGAAATGAGGGTTTCTGTGGGATCCAATGAATACCGAACTGTATTGTTTGCCATAGACCATGATAATTTTATAGAGGCAACGAATGTAGTGTTACTAAATGGTTTCTTGAAAAAAGATAACAAAGATTATCGAAAACAAATAGAAATTGCAATATCAATACTAAATAAATTAGAATCATGAGAAAGCTGAATCCTAAAAAATTGGCAAATCTTACATCGTTTAATGATGAACTCGATGAAATATACGGTAAGCATGGTACACCGGAAAGAGAGAAATTTGATGAGGAAAGTTTAGCCTGGTTTTACGGCAATATGCTCCGAGAACGACGTAAGGAACTAAACCAAACCCAAAAGCAAGTCGCTGAGAAGCTTGGTCGTGAGTAAAGTTACATAGCCAGAGTAGAGAACGGAAAAGCCGATATCCAGCTTTCGAGCTTCTTCCGTATTGCCGCTATTCTTGGTATTCAATTTGTGCCAACATTCATGCAAGTTCTGAGATAAGACTAAATTCAGAACCCTTCCGTTATGAGACGGACACTGAATATGAGAGGATTCCCTTCCTATTATCTAATCAACCGTAATGGACAGTTAGTGTCCGGCATACCGAACCCTAACTCTCCGACACTTCCCGACTTCCTTAAAAAACTTGAACCCAGATGAGTGCTTTATAAAATAATTTTGCATATCTTGATTTTTTTTTATAACTTTGACAATTGAATTTAATCTTTGCAAGCATACTATACTAATAGTAATAGACTCATTATTTTTTGAATGATAATAGTTCTTGCAAAACTTAATAACGAGGTATGGAAGAGCAGATTAAATATCCAATTGGAATACAGAGTTTCTCCGAGATTATCACGGGGGGATATGCTTACGTAGATAAGACGATGTTTGTCCGGAAGATGATAGATACCGGAAAATACTATTTCCTTAGCCGTCCAAGACGTTTCGGTAAAAGCCTCTTCCTTACAACTCTTCAAGCTTACTTCGAAGGCAAACGTGAACTTTTCAAAGGCCTTGCCCTTGACACCGACGATATCGACTGGACACCACGCTCTGTAATCAAATTTTCTTTTAACACTGTCCGAGCTACGGCAAAGGAGAATCTTGACAAATATCTCGATACCATTCTTTCTTTTTATGAAGAGAAATATGAAGCGTCTAATCAAGGCGACTATTCAGACAGATTCGCGACCATATTGCGAGTGGCACACGAAAAGACCGGACAAAAGGTAGCTGTCTTGGTAGACGAATACGACTCCCCTCTTCTTGATACCTTAGAGACAGAACAATCTGAACTCAATACTTATTATCGCAAGACCCTTATGTCTCTGTTCACAGTACTCAAGCCATGCGATGAGCATATCAGTTTTGTGTTTGTCACTGGAATCTCTCGCTTTAGCCATACAAGCCTTTTCAGCGGAGCAAACCATCTTGATGATATTTCTTTAATGGAAGACTATGATTCAATTTGTGGAGTAACGGAAACTGAGCTTTTGAACTATTTCCACCCTGGAATCAAGTCTTTATCTGAAAAACTAAAAGTTTCAGAGAATGCTGCGTTTTCCCTCCTAAAAGAAAACTATGATGGCTATCATTTCAGTGAGACTTGTGACGATATATATAATCCATATAGTCTTATTCGAGCTCTTAAGTATAGAAAAATCTCAAATTATTGGTTTCAATCCGGAACGCCATCCTTTCTTATTAGTATTTTGAAATGGGATGACTTTTATATACCGTCCCTCGATTGTATTGAAACTATGGAGAACGATCTTTCTGCTAAAGAGTCTTACATGCTAAATCCTGTATCACTGCTCTATGAAAGTGGCTATATCACCATTAAAGGATATGAAGAAGAGATGCAAATTTACACTCTCGGTCTACCTAATCTTGAAGTTGCAAAAAGTTTTACTGAAGCACTTCTCCCCATATATTCAGGCTATGATCAAGAAAAGACTAATGAGATTTTCATCAAAATGAGAAAATATGTCATTAATGGTGAGCCATTATTATTTATGGAGGAGTTAAAGACTTTCCTCCATGGCAATCCATACGGTCTGACCGAATTGGACAAACGCGAGAGATACTTCCAAAGTTGCCTGTTCTTGATGCTAAGGGCTCTTGGTTTCACTCCTCAGGCGGAACTCCAAACATGTAACGCCCGCATGGACATGATGATGCAAACCAGACGATTCATTTATATCTTTGAATTGAAGACAGACGGTTCGCCAAAAGAAGCCATTGACCAAATCAACGAAAAAGGCTATCATTTGCCTTTCATTTCTTCCGGCAAACAAATCTTCAAGATCGGCGCAAATTATTCATCCACCACCAACAACATTGACTCTTGGCTCATCGAACGCTCTTGAAGATTATTAAAAGCTCACCCTTTCTCTATTCGATAAGAGGATTGAGATGTAGAAAAAAGAGTACTAAGTGCTCATTAACTCAACTTTCCCTGGCTCAAGTTGAAGGTTAATAAGGGTAATGAGGTTAAGAAGATTATAAATTCATTTTCATTCTAATAAGTGTTATAGTAAAAAAGTCTTTGAATTATGAATATTTTGCTTAACATTATCTGGTTTGTATTCGGAGGGGTTATGATCGCCCTTGAGTATCTTTTGTCGAGTGTGGCCATGATGATTACAATCATAGGAATACCATTTGGAATGCAACATTTCAAACTTATGAGACTCGCTCTTTTTCCATTCGGCAATAGAGTTGAGATGTAGAAAAACAAATTGAACTATTACAGATTGTATGAAAATCATACAGAAAAGTGTATGATTTTCATACAAACTGCATTTGGGAGGGTGGAAATCCTTTGTGGTTAGGGCATATTGACCTATCTTTGTGCTATATTTAAAGGATAAGTAAATATGAACATTATTTTGCACAATCTCAAGGTTGCTTTCCGCAATCTTATGAAGTATAAACTTTAGACGATCATCAGCGAAGTTAGTATTCGCACTTGAGGCTTAGAAGATTATTGATAAAGAATAGAGATATGAGCAATTTTTGCAAAAATAATATTTTTTCAATCTTTTTGAATTATTTTACGTCATATATTTAGACAATAACGATTCCATTATAAACTGACAGATATGATGAATTTAAAGCAATTATTAATCGGTATGGCAGTGATAGGAAGTTTTTCTTCCATGTTGGCTGCTCCTGCTCCTAATACAAGGATCATTGACTATCCGATAATCAATTATTCAATTGAGGATCAAAAAGATTCAATCGTTTGCCAAGTATTTGGCACAGTGATGGATCGTCCGGAGACCACTCAAGCCATAATCATCGAGGCAGATAAGGATTTCAGGATTCACAAACCTATTACGGTTCCTATAGTTGATGGAAAATTCAGTATTACAATATATGATACCATACCAAGGGCTTATGAGGTAATATTCGATGATGAGATGAAACGTGGTTCATGGATATTGAAATATTTTTATTCAGGTAACGGCGACGTCAATCTTTTCTATCATAATCAAGAGAAGGCTGATGAAAATAGAGTGGTATCAGACATTCCCGATAATATTCTGGCCTCGAAGTTTATAGAAATAAGAAATTTGGAGATTCAAGAAGAAGAAAAGCGTCTTCATAATATGATAGATACTCTATACGCCAATAATCAAGCATATTCCAAGGAGATGCAAGAGCTTCTTGATAAACTTGATAGTATGCCTAAAGGTCATGAACGTGATTCTATTCAAGACTTAGTGGGAAGAAAATTTAAGGAAAGTCGGGAAAATCCTATCTCACGAACAAAATGCTACTCTGAAGAGTATTTGATATATGAAAATGATTTGACCGAATTATATAGGAAAGGAGACATACTTAAACGAAACTTTATTTCTAAGAATCCTTCACTTTTCGGACTGCTTTCAATCAAACAGTCGTTGATGAATAACGGATGGAACGACTGGCTTGATGTCACTGTATATGAAGATATTTTCGAAAATATCTATAAAAATAAATACCATCATCATCCATATATAGAAGAGATCGTAGGAATGATCGAGGCGAGGAATGTAAAAGTTGGAAATAAATATCCCGACTTCAAGGTGACGAGGGAGGATGGATCTTACGAAAAGATTTCTTCACTTGTTAAAGGGAATGTCGCAGTCATTGATCTATGGGCATCGTGGTGCGGACCTTGCAGAAGGCATTCTAAAGAATTGATTCCAGTGTATGAAAAATATAAGGACAACGGATTTAAGGTAATTGCAATAGCAAGAGAAAGTGACGACTGCAATGCTATGAACGAAGCAATGGAGAAAGATGGATATCCTTGGGAAAGCTTTGTAGATCTTAACGACCAAGACAAAGTATGGCGCATCAATAATGCAGGCAATGGCGGAGGAAAGATAATCCTCGTAAATTCTGAGGGAGTGATTGTTGGAACAGATATTCCGATTCAAGAAATAAAGGAATTCCTCGAAAACACCTATGGAGAATAGTAGATGTAAGTTTGGATGCATGAGCGCCGGAAGGAGTTCCTTTCGGCACTCTTTTCTTTTTCTAAATTTGTTGAATAATATAAAAAAGAGGAGCATGTATTCACCAATTATCATTGGGATGAAAATAGATTCCTTAGGAAAATGTGTAAATTTACACATTTATCCATATAAAAATGTGGGCTTTCGCACATTTTACCATATAAAAATGTGTAAATTCACACATTTTCCTTAGATAAGATTGTTATCTCATATCTTTTTTATTAACTTTGCAAACGAAAATCAAGATCCTTGCGGCTGCTTGGATTACATATATCGTTAAATTTTATGAGCTACTTATCTATCTAATGGAAATATACAGAGAAATATCAGAAGAACTTGAAAAGTGGAAAAAATCCGAAAATCGAAGACCACTTATCATTCAAGGTGCACGCCAAATCGGAAAGACTTGGGTAATGAAAAAATTTGGAGAAGAGCATTACCAACATACTGCATACTTTAATTTCGAAGCAAGCAAGGAATTAGGCATTGAGTTTAGCAAGACAAAGGATCCAGCCAGACTTATCAGTATGCTAAGCCTCTATACAAATTGTCCTCTCCTGCCAACTGACACATTAATAATATTTGATGAGATTCAGGAATGTCCGGATGCTCTTAATTCATTGAAGTATTTTTGTGAGGAAGCACCTCAATATCATATTATGGCTGCAGGTTCACTTCTCGGAGTAGCTATACATCACCAAAAAGGGTTTCCGGTAGGTAAAGTAGACTTCTTACACATGTATCCAATAACATTCAAAGAATATCTTCGTTCTGATAACAATGATTTAGTGAATTTCATCGACAGAATAGATACCCTCCAACCATTGCCGGAATTTATTTCAGGAAAACTTTGGGAAGCGTTTCGCAAGTATGAAATTTGCGGAGGAATGCCGAAGGCTGTGGTTGCCTCTCTTGAAAATAGAGGGAATGATGCAATAAGCAAAGAACTGGATGGAATACTGACATCCTATTACTTTGATTTTACAAAACATACATCCGTAACCGAATTTCCAAGGATTGCAGCTGTGTGGCAGTCATTGCCTTCCCAGCTCGCTAAAGAGAATCGGAAATTCATCTATAAGGTCGTCAAACCAGGCGCACGCGCTCGAGAATACGAAACTGCCATATCTTGGCTTCGCGAGGCAGGACTCGTATATCAGATATACTGTGCCTCAAAACCGGGGTTGCCATTAAGTGCTTTTGATGATCTTAATGCTTTCAAACTATATATGCTTGATATCGGCCTGTTACGTTCACTCGCAAAACTTCCACCCGAAATATTCACTAATCCTAATCCACTATTTTCTGAGTTCAAGGGTGCTCTGACAGAGAACCTTGTTGCCCAAGCCTTAGAGGCGCAATTGTCTCAGCAACCCAGATATTGGGTATCTAATGGAACTGCAGAGATAGATTTTTTAATTCAAGAACGACTATCGATTATTCCTGTCGAAGTTAAGAGTTCAACAAACACTTCAGGCAAAAGTCTTTCAGTGTATATAGGGAAGTTTTTTCCTGAAAAAGCCATTGTCTTTTCTGCAAAAGAACTTTCTTCTTCAATAGATAGAGAAAACAACACTTGTATACTTCATATTCCACTTCCTCTTATTGACTGGCTGCCACAATTACTCAAATTGGACATTAATTAATAAAATAAGGTCAGTGATCTATTCCAGATTGTATGAAAATCATACACTTTTCTGTATGATTTTCATACAATCTTCATTTGGGAGAGTGGAAATCCTTTGTGGTTAGGGTATCTTGACTTATCTTTGCACCAAAATAAAAAGATAAAGCCATGTATATGATTTTGCACAATCTCAAGATTGCCCTGCGCAATCTGACGAATTATAAACTTCAAACACTAATCAGCGTAATCAGCATAGCAATAGGAATTGTCATGTTGGCTTTCGCTCATTCCATCTTAAGTTTATTCAGTCTTCCCTCTCTCTACGACCAACCATACTACGACAGAACCTATAAGGTTTGGTTCTACTCAATAAACGATGGAGATCGACAAGCGGTGACTGAAGAAATCATTCGGACTTTAAAAGGGAACAATGGACTGAGAAATGCGGAAAAAATTGTTGCTTATAATGGAAGTGGAAACAGATTGATGGCTGAGTTTCATCTGCCTGATTCTACAGTTCGTAAAGGAATGGTATTTGCAGATATCATCGATCCTTCTTATCCCCCCTATATAGGAATGCGATCAGCGATTACTGGAAATAAGATAACGGTGCTGAAAGCTGGAGAAGCAATCATCGCAGAAGAATATGCAAAAGAGATTTTCGTAGATTCTAATCCAATAGGTGCAGTACAGATAAATATCTACCCTGAACAAACAATACCAGTCACTATTGTGGATATATATAAGACACAGTCAATCTATGATGACAAGCGAGCTAACAAAAAAATGCTTTATTGCCTTAGCGACAGCATTGAAGAATACATGCCCAGTGGTTTTTTTTATGCTGGTGCCTTAGATGTAGTTCTTAAAAAAGGGTGTACTGAACATCAACTTTCTAAAGAAATTAATGAGAGGGTCAAGCATTTAGGATTGAAGGTAAGTTTATCTAAAGTATTGGATGATGACGATATAAGAATTAATATCACAATCCGAACTTTCATATATATCATAGGATCACTTATATTGCTTGCTGCAATAATTGGTTTTCTACAGATGCAAATCCAACTGTTTAAGTTGCGCAGCCGGGAACTTGCACTAAGGATAGTCAATGGAGCAAAACGAATGAATCTATTCGGAATGCTCTTCACAGAAGTGTCAATTTTCTTGTGTATGTCTATGTTTGTCGCAGTGGTGCTTGCCATCCTGCTTCAGGATTTTCTTAACAAAGGTCTTAAGACTGTGCTTGACATTCCCATACATAATATTTGGATTTATACTCTGATAGTCGGAGTTATTTTACTTTTCCTATGCAGCATTATAGTTTGGATAACAATTTCAAAGATAGCAAATAGCAGAGAAAGACTCGCAGAGAATATGCAGCACACGAGGAATCATTTATTTCGAAACGTTATGCTTGGATTCCAGATTGTCATTAGCATAGTCTTTGTGTGTGGCACATTTATCTTGGCTAATGGTACCAAAAAGATACTGAAGGCATTTAATGTGCCTGCTAATGATGATTTCTACAAAGAGTGTCTCTATCTAAGCCCTGGTTATGCATCGAAACCGGAACAACTGATTGAAGATATGGAGCGTCTGCCCGCTCTTAAGAAAATGGTGTTATTTAGTGGTAATGGATGGAATTCCATCAGAGAGATTGAGGAAAATCCCGAGTTTAGAGAAAAATATAATAATCAAACATATTTCCTAATGTATAGAACCAACGACACAATATTGCCATCACTTCTTGGGATGGATGTGCAATGGTTTAATAGGGACATCGACCGCAATTCTTGTCTGCTTATCTCCAAAAAACTATATAACAGCTTTAACGAATTTGGAATACTTGATAAGAATACTCTAACTATCGATTTGCCACCTAAAAGTTTAACTCTTCCAATTGCTGGGATAATAAATAAAGTACCGTACGATAGAAATGAGGAAGCACTTGTATGCATTATGCAAGACTGGGACAAGACGACAAGTAATTATTTGCTAATTCCAAAATCAGGAAAATACAAAGCACTTGCGAAAAGTGTAGATGAGACGATCGATCGTCTTGAACCGACAATCATAAACAAAATGGTGGTCAATTACCGAACAATTGGAGGTGTCATGCCGGAAATTGTAGATGCCGTCCGTTCAGGAGGCTGGATTTTGGGAAGCGTCAGCCTACTGATATGCATAATGAGCATTTTCAGCACTATAACTCTCGACACTCGAGCACGCAGAAAAGAAATTGCAGTCCGCAAGGTCAACGGAGCGAAAAACCTTGATATATACAGGTTGTTCGGTAGAGTATATTTAGTGCTGATTTTCGCAGCATTAATCATTTCAGTGCCAATATGTGTATTATTTAATAATGCAATAGGGTTTTTCATATCCGAAATCGATCCGGGGTGCACCCTCTCCCCTATCCGGCCAATAATTATAGGAGCTTCAGTCGTCATATTGCTTATCTTATTGATAGTTGGATGGCAGATACACATGACAATGCAGGTAGATCCGTCGAAGATTATCGCGAAAGAATAGAAAATTAAAGATTAAAGATTTGATATAGACTTTCAGTGAGACATGCATTATGCATTAAGAATTAAGAATTAAGAATTAAAATAAAAAGTTATGATTAAGTTAGAAAACATCAAGAAAGTGTTCCGCACTGAGGAAGTGGAGACATGGGCTCTCCGTGAAGTGAATCTCGAAGTAAAGGAAGGTGAATTTGTGGCTATCATGGGTCCTTCCGGATGTGGCAAATCAACCCTCCTGAACATCTTAGGATTGCTTGACAATCCTTCAGAAGGCACATATACCCTCAATGGCAAGGATGTCAGCAAACTTAAAGAAAACGATCGCACTGACATTCGTAAAGGAACAATCGGTTTTGTATTCCAAAGTTTCAATCTAATCGATGAACTCAACGTATATGAGAATATCGAAGTTCCACTCCTCTACATGAAGACTCCTTCAAAAGAACGCAAAGAGCGCATCGAAGCAGTGATGGACCGTATGGCTATCTCCCATCGTCGCAAGCACTTCCCCAACCAACTCTCCGGCGGTCAGCAACAGCGCGTGGCAATCGCACGAGCTGTAATACCGAATCCCAAGATCATCCTTGCCGACGAACCAACAGGCAACCTTGACTCTAAGAATGGCAAAGAAGTGATGAATCTGCTCAGCGAACTCAACAAGGAAGGCACCACTATCATCATGGTGACCCACTCCCAGCATGACGCAGCATACGCTGACCGCATCATCAATCTCTACGATGGCCAGATTGTGGACCAAGTGGAACTTTAGTAGAACGATTCAGTATTAATGCATAATGCATAATTCATAATGCATAATTGTTTGTCACTGATATTCATTCTAAATTGCTCTTATGATATTATGCATCATATATGTTTAATAAATTATTGATAAGTTAATAACGATGAGTCTGATACTACATTATTTTAAGATTGCAGTACGGAATCTTATGAAATATAAGATTCAGACTGTAATCAGTATTCTCAGTATCGCAATTGGCATCGTCACCCTTTCTCTTGCTCATTCCTTGACCAATCAATATAGGCTCCCTTCTATTTTCCATCAACCATACTATGATCGTGTCTATAAAGTGTATATAGAAGGTCATATACACCAAAATCAGGATTGGGGTAGGGAAATAATTAGAGCAGTTAAAAGCAGCGGAAACCTACAAGGAGTAGAAAGACTTACTGTGTCTTTGTGGAATTCAATGGGGATTCCTGGGGAATTTCTTTTCCCGGATTCAACTGTCAAAAAAGGACAAATATCCGTCAATCTGATCGAGCCTGACTATGCCAATTTTATTGGTTTAAAATCAGCCATTACCGGCAAGAGAATCAGAAAGCTTAAGGATGGGGAGGCTATTGTAAGTGAAGATTTTGTGAGAGAAAAATTCAACGGTAAAAATCCTATTGGAGCTATCCAGACTTTTACCTTATCCAGAGAGGTGCCTCCCTCGGTTACCATCGTCGATGTTTATGAACCGGTAGCATTATCTGATTGGCCAATGGGAAACGAAGGACTCAATTTTTGCTGTGGCAATGGATTCGAGGATTATGACAGAGGAAATACTTTCATGTTTTCAAACTTTGACATAATCCTAAAAGAAGGATATTCACAGGAAAAGGTATTGGATGAGTTCAATGATATCCTTAAGCCATACGATATGACTGCCAAAATAGTAAAAGTATCGGAGAATTCTGATATCAAAAAGATCATCTCCATCCGAGTCCTCACTTATATCATTGGTTCTCTTATATTATTGGCTGCACTAATTGGATTTTTGCGAATTCAGACTCAATTGTTCTGGCTACGCAGGAGGGAGTTAGCTCTCCGGGTAGTGAATGGAGCTTCTCGCATGAAACTTTTCAGTCTTCTTTTCACAGAAGTTGCAATCACAATTTGCTGTGCATTGGTTTTGGCTCTTGTGCTTGGAACCTTTCTTCAGGATTTCCTTGACAAAAATTTGAGTTACTTTATGGACTCTTCGGAGTGGAAGATCAAAGATCTATGGCAAACAAGTATTGTCATCGGACTCGCAATGATAGCCATCTGCTGTCTCATTGCTTGGTTGACCCTTCAACGTGTATGCAGAGCCAACGAAGGAATAACGACGGATCTCCAAAGAGGAAGACATCTCTTTCCTAAGATTATGTTAGGAGTACAGACAGTGATTATTATGATAATTGTGAGCAGTACTTTTATCTTGATTATAGCCGGAGATAAGATCCTAAAGGCATGCAATGTGCCTGAGAACGATAGCCAATATAAAGAGTACCTCTATTGGGAATCCACAAGTTTTAATTTAAATGAATTTTATGATGAAGTGGCCCAACTTCCTGAACTTGAAAAAATCCTAAGATGGGGTGAAGAATTTATTAGGGTGCACGAAGTTACAGAAAATCCTGAAGCGTATGGAAGATATAATAATAGAGATTACTTCAAAATTAAGATTACAGAAGATACCACCACGCTATCTTCATTGGGCATAAAAGTTGAATGGCTGAATAAAGATATCGATCACTCCAAATGTATGCTAATTCCGGATAAATTATATTCCGAATTCAAGGAAATGGGATTGCTTGACCACGGAACATTAACAATGGGTGAATCTTACAACGGATTTACTTTACCTGTAGGAGGAATCATCAAAAGCGTTCCATACGATATGCAGGGAGGTAATATTATTGCGATCTCTCCGGAATGGGGAGTCTTCCATAGTAAGGAACAAATTCTTATTCCTAAAGCAGGCAGAGGAAAATCTCTTGTAAGAAGTCTCGATGAACTGAAAGAACGCTTGGATCCGGAAAACTTCAACAAGATTTTTTTCAACTATCGGGAGAAACTCAATGTCATGCCGGATGTAGTGGAGGCTGCAAGAATCGGAGGTTGGATATTGTGTACGGTCAGTCTGATAATATGTGCGATGAGCATATTCAGCTCAATTGCGCTTGATACCCGTGGTCGGCGAAAAGAGGTAGCGATCCGAAAAGTCAATGGAGCCAAGAGTCGGGATATCTATAAATTGTTTGGAAAAATGTATGTTCTGCTTATCTCTGTTTCACTTTTAATTGCAATTCCTTTTACTGTACTCTTCAATAGGGAAATTAGGAATTATGTGGCTGAAATAGTGCCGGGCTCAACGCTATCTCCCGTATTGCCAATAATCCTCGGCATAGGGATAGTCACTTTATTAGTCTTCCTGATAGTCTGGTGGCAAATCAATCGGATGATGAAAGTGGATCCCTCCAAAATCATTGCCAAAGAATGAAATAACAAGGATTTAAATGAAAGAATCTGCATGAAAGCCTGCTGCTGATTCACGCCTGATTTTCAAAATTAGAGTAAGTTTCTCATCGAAGTCTCGTCGAATTGATATGAGGGAGATTGAAAAGGACTAATCTTATAAGTAGAATCACAAAATTTGTATGAAAATCATACTGAAAAGTGTATGATTTTCATACAATCTGCAGAAAGTATTCCGCATTGAGGTTGTGAAGACATGGGCTCTCTGTGAAGTGAATCTCAAAGAAAAGGGAAATGAGTTTGTGGCAGAAATTATGAATTTAATAACTTTTTTAGACTCTTCCTGTCAATCTTTCCGTTAGACGTTCTTGGGAATTCTGCCAAGCATATTACATCTTTTGGTGATTTTACCCCAAGATCCAGTATTTTTTTATACTGACGAAGTCTAACACCGACGGCATCTTTAAGAAGCTCTACATCCGCTACTTCTCCGCTCGCCTCTACAACCAACACAAGCTTCTCACCCCATTTCTTATCTGGCACCGACGAAAGACAATAGTCAAATGCAATGAAAGGTCCAAGCCGATGTTCTAATTCCTCCGGCATGATCTTTATTCCCCCACTTATCACACAATTGTCTGCCCTTCCAAGTATTCTAAATTGATTAGGGCTGACCACCTCAGCCATATCATTGGTGATAATCTTTTCTCCATCGGGAAGAATAACTATCAAACATCCTTTCTTGTTGACATCAACAGTAATTCCATAAAGAGTAGAAAAAGGCTCATCGTTTTCATCCACCTTCCTTAACGCAATATGCGAAGCCGTCTCAGTCATCCCGTATGTCTCCCATGCATTATATCCGGATATAGCAATTCGACGCTTCATCATTGTTGGTATCGCCGACCCTCCTATCAAAATATTCTTTAAGCCATCCCATCTTTCAGATGAATCCAATATCCATTCCATCTGAGTAGGGACCACAGATAATAGATCTATCCTTTCATCTTTTCTTATATCTCCAAGCGGCTTTGATGAAGGCTTCTCAGAAGTGAGCGTGCAATCAGCAACATCTGCTCTGACTGTCATCATCTTAGATGCTATGTAGTCGAAATCAAGACATGTATGAAGTCTGCTTGAGGATGTAATCTTGAAAAATTCATTAGTGCGTTTGGCACTTTTTCGCATAAAATCTTTCAAAAGTCTGATGGCCTTTGGCTTCCCTGTGGATCCGGATGTTTGGCATTCTACATAATCCGTATCATCCTTCCATATATTTTCAAATTCATTCTGGGTCATAGTTTAATATCTCCAATCAAGGGTTGAATATTCGTCATTTCCAATTGTCTTCGTTGGATCATAGTACAATCTATCAGCTTCAAGATATAAAGGACTTTCAAGATTGTTGGTAAAAAGTGCTCCTGTACCAAGTCCTTGAGGTATCGATGTGTGTAAAGTAGCAGTCCATTGTGCAAGAGCATTAAGACCCACATTCGATTCAAGTGCAGATGTCACCCACCATCCAATTCCTCTCTGCTCTGCCAATCTTATCCACTCCTCAGCTCCTGAGAATCCACCACAAAGAGATGGCTTCAGAATGACATAAGCGGGATTTACAGTATCAAGAAGATTCTTTTTTTGGTCTGTCGCATGGAGTCCTATAAGAGATTCATCTAATGCTATTTTCAATGGAGACACTTGACACAAAAATGCCATTAATTCCGGCATTCCGGGAGGAATAGGTTGCTCGATACTATGCACACCAAGGTCTGCAAGGCGCTTAAGACGGGGAAGTGCGTTATCCATAGAGAAACCTCCGTTAGCATCAACCCTTATCTCCAAAGTGGAATCAGAATATTTATTTCTGACATATTCTATCATTTCCACTTCCTTTCGCCAGTCGATAGCGCCTATCTTCAACTTTATGCAATGAAAACCCTGTGCTACCTTTTCATCAATCCTCTCTATCATCTTATCGAAATCTCCCATCCATACAAGTCCATTGATCTCAATTGAGTCTTTCCCTTTTGTAAATGGAGTTGGGAAATAGATATGCTTACATCCACCGGCATAATCACGAAGTGCCTGTTCCAATCCAAAGATGATACTGCTATAACCCGTTAAATCAGTTTCGACTCCTAAAGCAACATTCGCTAATAATTCTATAAGCTTATACCCATAATTGCCATCAGCCTCTGGAGAAAGACCGGGAAATACTGAGCACTCCCCTATTCCAAACATAGAAGGATCATTTTCATCAAAAACTTTTATGAAGAAAGTTGGTTTCTCAGTCAAGATTCCTCTGCTCGTGCCTGCCGGAGATTTGAATTTGAGTATGTATGGAGCGTAGGCAAGTCTCATGGGAATATCGTATATTTGTCAAAGTCAGGATCCCTCTTTTCAAGGAATGCATTTTTCCCCTCCTGAGCTTCATCCATCATATAATACATCAAAGTGGCGTCTCCTGCAAACTCCATCATACCCCTCTGCCCATCAAGCTCTGCATTCAATGCTCGTTTGATCATCCTTATGGCAAATGGCGAACGCTTCATGATCGTCCGACACCACTCTATAGTAGTCTCTTCAAGTTTTTCAAATGGGACCACACAATTCACCATACCCATCTCCAATGCTTCTTGCGCTGAATATTGCTTGCAAAGAAACCATATCTCACGTGCCTTTTTCTGTCCTACGCATCGAGCAAGATATGAACTTCCGAATCCGGCATCAAAGCTTCCAACTTTCGGTCCTGTCTGTCCAAAAATAGCATTTTCTGAAGCAATTGAGAGATCGCAAAGCACTTGGAGCACATTACCACCTCCTATAGAATAACCGTTGACCATGGCAATTACGGGCTTCGGTATACTCCTAATAGCATGATGCATCTCCAAGACATTCAATCGAGGAGTGCCATCTTCATCAACATATCCTCCGATGCCCTTTACATTCTGGTCGCCACCAGAGCAGAATGCCTTATCGCCAGCTCCAGTCAGCACCACTACCCTAATGTCGCTTCTTTCGCGACATATTTTCATGGCATCAAGCATTTCGAAATTTGTCTTTGGCCGAAATGCATTATAGACCTTCGGCCTATTGATAGTGATCTTCGCTATCCCTTCGAATTCTTCAAAAAGGATATCCTCATATTCTTTAATCGTCTTCCAATCAAACATAATTTCCTTCCGTTTTTATTACTTTTATTATTCCCCTCCAAACCCATTAGTCTCATCAGTCCTATTAGCCTTATATGTCCTATTAGCCTTATAAGTCCGATAATTCTTATCCTACTAACCCTCCCTATTCTTTGAAAAATATCCGGATAATACCCTTGCACTCTCTGCTGGCGGAGTTCTAACTATTAGCATCTTTGGAAAATCAGATTCCTCTCCAAGCCATTCCAACCCTTCGCCCAATTGCTCCATATTCTCCGCTTCAATAGCGTCTATTGAATATGCACCCGCAATATCCGCAATTTCAGGGAGATCCTCCACGCAAAAATAGCGCTCAAGTGTCTCCTTTGGTATTTTTGAAGTGGACTTGATAAAACGAAATATTCCTCCACCCGAGTTATCCATCACTATCATTCGCATATCAAAGGGCACATTGCTAAGTGTTGAAGCTCCCGTATCATAAAGCCACGATATGTCGCCGGATAATAAGCAAGTCCTTCCTGTGTAGGCCCATGCACCACCAACGGCTGTTGATGTACTACCATCTATTCCCGATACACCTCTATTGCAATATTCCGCATGGCAATTATGAGGCAACAATTGAGAGTATCTTATAGGCGTGCCATTGGAAAGAAATAAATTGTCAAACTTGAAATTGCTGAAAATAAACTCAAGAGCCTTTATATCGGTCCAAGGGGCATTCTTGATATAATTCTTAGTTAAAGTGGCGGATTTTGAACGTAAGTCGTGCCAACGTGAAGCGTACTCAGAATCAACTCTATCTTTTGACTTCTTCATTACTCCATACAACTGTCGGAAAAATGAAGCAGGGGCTATATCAATCTTATGCGTCAAAGCCTTGAAACAATCACAAAAATAATTTGAATGTCCAAGACTCCAATGATAACGCGGAGAATAATCGCGCAGATATTGCTTCAACATTCTTGAGACGAGTGCTCCTCCAATTGATATGACGATATCTGGACGCATACGCTCTTTTTCTTCTTCATTCATGTCACAAAGCACAGCATCAATCATAGTCGACATTGGTTGGGGATCATGAAGATTTGCTAATGTCTCAGCCATTACTACCACATTGGTCAGAGATGCAAACGTTCTCACGGCCTTATCGAGATTATGGTCAGGTTGAGAAAAACCAGCCACAATCATAATTTTTGAGTCAAGTGCTATGGTCGACAAATTGTGTAAAACCCCAACTGGCAAAGAATCAACTCCTAAGATCAACTCTACATTTCTTTCTGAAGCGATATGCTCTTCCGAAAGTTCACCTAAAGGGTCTCCAAGCTGTACGTTGATATGGACAGGTCCTTGTTTACCCTCAAGTGCCTTAAGCATCGCTTCATTAATTGTCCTATTGACTGTCCATTTGACATCTTCAGTATACTCTCTTTCTGATCCTTCGGGAATTGCTCTGACATCATAGCTCCCTTTTACTATATGGCTCAGCACCCCAAATTGGCGAATTGTCTGTGAATCTTCCTGGTCGATCCATTCTCTGGGACGATCAGCCGAAATCACTATCAATGGGATTCCGGAATAATATGCCTCTGCTATTGCCGGGGCATAATCCAAAACTGCTGTTCCAGAGGTGCATACTACAGCTACCGGCTTTCGCTCTATGAGCGCGCATCCGTATGCTTGGAATGCAGCACTCCGCTCATCCACCACCACATGCTTTGTGATTTCCTCACAAGCTTCCAGAGCTATTAACAGAGGTGCATTCCGCGATCCCGGACTGCAATATACCGTCCTTACCCCGTGGGTTTGGAGTAAGTCTACTATCTGCCTGCAATATACGTTTGCCGTTGTGATCATATAATCTATAAAAAAGGAGCAACGCTTTTTTCCGCCGCTCCTTAAATATTGTCTTATTTTTCTTTTTCAAATGACGGATCTTACAATGCCTCTGTTGGAATTCTCCACAAATCCTACTATCTCATCTCGATATTTTGATGGGGAACAGACCTCTTTTATCATCTTAATCGCATTAGTGACATTAAGATCACTTAGATATAATATACGATAGATCTCTTGAATCTGCTGTATCTCTTCCGGCTTGAATCCTCGACGCTGAAGACCTATGGAGTTAAGCCCTACGTAAGAAATAGGCTCTCTCGCTGCTTTGATGAAAGGAGGAATATCCTTATTCACCAAAGCTCCACCCTGAAGCATTACATTACGTCCGATATGACAAAATTGATGGATAAGACTTCCTCCACCTATCACTGCATAATCATCTATCACTACTTCACCTGCCATTTGAGCAGCATTGGAGATGACAATATGATTGCCAATCACGCAGTCATGTGCAATGTGGACATAAGCCATTAACAAATTGTTTTTACCAACTACTGTCTTACCCTTAGAAGCGGTCCCTCTGTGAACTGTGACACATTCGCGGAGCACAGTGCCATCGCCTATATATGCGTATGTCATCTCTCCACGGAACTTTAGGTCCTGAGGAATAGCAGCGACAGTGGCACCAGGGAAAATTTTAACTCCTTCCCCGATTCTTGCTCCCGGATATATATTGACATTGCAATCAATCTCGCAATTATCTCCTATCTCAACATCCTCATGAATAGTGGTGAAATTACCGATTTTTACATTCTTTCCGATTTTTGCTTCGGGATGTATGCAATTCATCTGTCCCATATTTTCACTTGTTCTTTATGATTTGAGCCATAAATTCAGCCTCGCATACGATCTTCTCTCCAACAAAAGCATATCCCTTCACGACAGCGCATCCTCGACGTATTTCTGTCATTAAAGATACGTTTAATAACAAAGTGTTGCCCGGGACTACCTTTTGGCGGAATTTAACATTATCTATTTTAAGGAAATATGTAGAATATTTTTCAGGCTCCTCAAGGAAATTTAAGACCAATACGCCCGCTGCTTGAGCCATGGACTCTACCTGAAGCACACCTGGCATGACCGGTTCCTGGGGGAAGTGTCCGGGGAAGAATGGTTCGTTGACCGTCACATTCTTCACAGCCACACAATGCTTGCGGTCAAGCTCTATTACCTTATCGATAAGCAAGAACGGATATCTATGGGGAAGAAGTTTCCTTATTCCATTGACATCAATTAGAGGGGCAATATTGGGATTATATACGGGACTCTGAATTTCAGTATGCTTCACTTCTTTCCTAAGCATACGCGCAAACTTATTATTCACTGTATGCCCCGGACGAATGGCCACAACTCGTCCTTTCAATGGCCTTCCTATCAGTGCAATGTCGCCAATGACATCCATAAGTTTATGTCGCGCAGGCTCGTTGTCCCATTTCAATGGCTTCGGATTTATATATCCAAGCTTATCTACTGTCATGTGTTCTACATTGACTGCATCACATATCTCGTTAATTTTTTCTTGTGAAACAGGCTCATCATATATTACTATGCTATTCTGTAGATCACCTCCTTTAATAAGTCCATGCTTAAGGAGAGCTTCAATTTCACGTACAAAGACAAAAGTACGCGCACTCCCTACTTCCTGACGGAAATCTGCAAGGTCATCAAGAACTGCAAACTGGTTTGGCAAAACGGGAGAGTTATATTCTACCATCACTTCCACACTGAAGCCCTCATCAGGATAGAATGTGATTGTAGCTCCATTCTCATCCTTATATTGCACTTTCTCCTTAATAATATAGTAGTCTTTATCGGCATTAAGCTCTACAAGACCAACTTCCTCAATTTTATCTGTATATACTGTTGCGCTTCCATCAAGGATCGGAAGTTCCGGACCATTTACCTCAACAAGACAGTTATCCACACCGTATGCATAAAGAGCAGCCATAGCATGCTCGATAGTACTCACACGAGCATCTCCTTTGCCTATCACGGTGCCTCTTGTAGTGTCTACTACATTTTCTGCCAAGGCATCTATGACCGGTTGACCTTCTATATCTATTCTCTTAAATTTTATTCCGAAGTTTGCTGGAGCCGGATTAAAGACTGCAGTCAGGAGTTTGCCTGAATGCAATCCTTTTCCTTCCACTTTAATCGGGGATTTTAAAGTTAGCTGGTTCATATATATTATTATCAATTTTCTTAAATGAAATATGACGAACTGAACCATTATTATTTACGGTCCAGTTCGTCAAATAATTCTTTTAGTCTATGCACATAGACAGTGTTTCTCGCGAATTTACGCACATCTACAGCCGGATATCCCATCAACCGCTGGCCATCTCCTACATTTCCTGAAATACCGGATTGGGCACCAAATTCATTATTATTTCCCACTTGTATATGACCTGAGAAGCCGACCTGTCCTCCTACTCTATTGCTATTGCCAATTTTTGTGCTTCCAGCCACTCCGGTTTGAGCTGCGAACACATTGTTTTCTCCGATCTCCACATTATGGGCCACCATAATGAGATTGTCAAGTTTCGTTCCTTTACCGATTCTTGTGCACCCAAATGTAGCGCGGTCTACAGTAGTGTTAGCTCCAATCTCCACATTATCTTCTATCACTACTATCCCTGTCTGAGGAAGCTTTTCGTATTCTCCTACTGGATTTGGTGCGAAACCAAAACCATCCCCTCCAATCACAACTCCACTATGCAATATGCATCGCTTGCCTATCCGGCAGCCATCATATACTTTCACTCCGGAATATAGAATGCTATTCTCCCCTATTGAAGCGCCTTCACCTAAATAAGTTTGAGGATATATTTGACTCCCTTTTCCAATGACAACTCCTTTCCCTATATAAGCAAATGCGCCTATATATACATCTTCCGGTATCTCTACTCCATCTGCTATAAAGCACGGAGACTCAATCCCGCGTTTTTTTGGGAGTGCGTCTTGCATCATTCGCAATAGTTCTGCAAGAGTAGCATATGGATCTTCAACCCTTATGAGTGTCACTGAATGAGGATTTGAATGATCGAAATCATTAGATACCAAAACAGCCGACGCATGGGTCGACTCAATAAAATGTGCGTATTTGGGATTCGCAATAAAGGTGATCTGCCCGGGAGCAGCCTCTTCAATTTTTGCGAACCCTGTCAATTTTACATCGGAGTCTCCTTCTACGACTCCTTTAATAAGTGAGGCCAATGCCCCTGTGGTCATTTCCATACAAGTTTCAGTCGAGGAGAAGCTCAATGAAAACATAAAGTTATCGCGTTTTGCAGACACTTCTGCAAATATTTTGCAAATATCGTAAAAATTTCTGACATAACAATAAATTATGCAAAAAAAATTGTTTTCAATGAAGATTTATTTATTTTTTTAAATATTCTTTAAAATTGTTTTCCTCATATCAAAAATAATTGTTAATTTTGCACATAATTGTGTTTTCGCCCTCATCAAGGGGAAATATACATAAAACATAAAAATACTAACTAACCAATAAATCAAAACGCAATGGAAATTTCCCATATCGAGCACATAGGCATCGCAGTGCCTAACTTGGCTGAAGCCATCAAATACTACGAAGACGTTCTTGGACTCAAGTGCTACAAGCAAGAAGTAGTCGAAGATCAGAAAGTGACCACTGCATTCTTCAAGGTCGGCGACACTAAGATCGAGCTGCTTGAAGCTACCAGCCCGGATAGCACTATCGCTAAATTCATCGAGAAAAATGGTGGCAAGGGTGGTATGCACCACATGGCTTTCGCTGTTGAAAGTGGAGTAGCTGAAGCACTTGCTGAATGCGAAGCTAAGGGAATCCGCACCATCGACAAAGCTCCTCGCAAAGGCGCCGACGGACTCCAGATTGCTTTCCTTCACCCAAAGTGCACAGAAGCTGTCCTCACCGAGCTTTGTGAAGATCCATCCATGAAATAATCATCCAATAGATTGAATAATGACCACTCAAGAACAAAAGATTCAAGAGCTTATCGACAAGCGTGCTATAGCGCGCCTTGGCGGAGGCGAGAAGGCAATTGCTAAGCAGCATGAACGCGGCAAATACACCGCCCGTGAAAGAATCGACATGCTCCTCGATGAAGGAAGCTTCGAAGAGCTCGACATGTTTGTCACTCACCGAAGCACTAACTTCGGAATGGAGAAAAAACAATATCTCGGCGATGGAGTTGTGACCGGTTTCGGTACTATAGAAGGTCGCCTTGTTTACGTTTTTGCGCAAGACTTCACAGTCCTCGGAGGTTCTCTTTCTGAGACTATGGCTCAGAAGATTTGCAAGGTGATGGACCTCGCCATGAAAATGGGTGCTCCTGTCATAGGTCTTAACGACTCCGGTGGTGCACGTATTCAGGAGGGAATAAATGCACTCGCAGGCTACTCTGAAATATTCCAGCGCAATATCCTCGCATCAGGCGTGATTCCTCAGATCAGTGCTATCCTCGGTCCTTGTGCCGGTGGGGCCGTTTATTCTCCGGCTTTGACCGACTTCACCATCATGGTCAAGGGGATGTCTTACATGTTCCTCACAGGTCCTTCTGTTGTTAAGACCGTCACTGGAGAAGATGTAACTCAAGAGCAACTCGGGGGCGCTTCTGTGCATGCTTCTAAATCAGGTGTGACTCACTTCGCATGCGAAGACGGAGAAGAAGCTCTTAAGCTTATCCGTAAGCTCATCAGCTACATTCCACAGAACAATATGGAGGAAACTCCTCTCGTTCCTTGTACAGATCCTATAGATCGCCTTGAAGACAAGCTCAATGATATCGTCCCAGACAGCCCGAAGAAATCATACGATATGTATGAAGTGATCGGGGCTATTATTGACAATGGGGAGTTCCTTGAAGTTCAGCCTGCTTTTGCACGTAACATTATCACCGGTTTCGCTCGTTTCAACGGCCAGAGTGTTGGTGTCGTTGCCAACCAGCCTAAGGTACTTGCCGGTGTCCTTGACGTTAATGCTTCTCGTAAGGCCGCACGTTTCGTTCGTTTCTGCGATGCATTCAACATCCCATTGGTTACTCTCGTCGACGTTCCTGGATTCCTTCCAGGTACAGGTCAAGAATACAACGCCGTCATACTCCACGGTGCAAAACTTCTCTATGCATACGGAGAAGCAACTGTGCCAAAAGTGACAGTAACTTTACGTAAGAGCTATGGTGGCAGCCATATCGTGATGAGCTGCAAGCAACTTCGTGGCGATATGAACTATGCATGGCCAACAGCAGAAATCGCTGTTATGGGCGCTGAAGGTGCTGTGGGCGTTCTCTACGCAAAAGAAGCCAAAGATCAAGCAGATCCCGCAGCATTCAAGAAGGAGAAGGAAGAAGAATACACGAAACTCTTTGCAAATCCTTATAATGCTGCCAAATACGGGTACATTGATGATGTGATCGAACCTCGCAACACTCGATTCCGTATCATCCGTGCACTCCAGATGCTTGCTACTAAGAAACAGAGCAATCCGCCTAAAAAGCACGGCAACATTCCTCTATAATATACGGAAATTATGCTAAAAAAATATTTTACTTTAGGAATTCTCAGCCTCTCGCTGACCTGCGGTTTCGCTCAGACTGAACTTGGTCCGGATCAGATCGATGCACCAGTGGAATATATTGAGGCAAATGGTCAAGAAGACGTAATGTCTCTTGCTGTGCCGTCTGAGGAGACAAATACCGTTGAAGTGAGTCCTACTGCTAAGAGGATGCGTCAGCTTGAAAAAGCAAAGAATCTTGAGGAGAACGATTCGTTTGGAGGCTCACTCACATTAATATCAATGTGTATCGTCATTTCGGCTCTCATCCTTCTGAGTCTGCTTTTCCAAGGCTTTGGCAAAATTTCTCAAGCCCTTCTGACCAAAACGAAGCATGCTGCAGTGGAAAAGGCCGGAAAGACCATCGACCAGGCTCATCCTGAACTTGCAAGTGGAGAGACAATTGCCGCTATCGCTATGGCTCTTGCCGAACACGCCGGACAAGGACATGACATGGAACACACGCTTCTTACTATCCATCAAATTAAGAAGTCGTATTCTCCATGGAATTCTAAGATCTATAATCTACGCGCGAAGCCTGAACTTCATCGCAATATCCGTAAATAATCAAACAACATGAAAGAATATAAATATACAATCAACGGCATCAAATTCAATGTTGAGGTTGGAGATGTCGATGGTGATCAGGTAGAAGTGATAGTGAATGGTAGTCACTATCATGTCGTACTTGAAAAAGACAAAAAGTCTCCTGTCAAAATCAATAAAGCCGCTCCCGCTCCAACTACAGCTTCAGGAGAAAAAGTTATTACTAAACAATCTTCAAGCAGCGCAGCGGGGGCAGTAAAAGCTCCACTACCTGGCACAATCATGAGCTTCAAGGTGAAGGAAGGCGATACTGTAAAGCCTGGCGATACCGTGTGTGTGCTTGAGGCTATGAAGATGGAAAATGATGTCAAGACATCTCAGGGTGGAACAGTGAAGAAGATCCTCGTTGGAGTCGGAGACGCTGTGCTTGAAGGCAACGATATCATGATTATTGGATAATTCCCTCAACTGAAAAGCAATTACGATATGATACTTGCACAGACATTTTGGGAATTCCTTTCCGAAAACATCACCACCTTCTGGAACTTCACAGGCTTTGCAAACTGCCAGTATGAAAATCTTATCATGCTTGCGGTCGGATGTTTCTTCGTATGGCTTGCTATAAAGAAGAATTTTGAGCCTCTTCTTTTGGTTCCGATCGGATTTGGAATGCTGATCGGCAATATTCCCTTTCAGCCAGGTATGGAAATCGGTATCTATGAACCCGGATCCGTACTAAATATCCTCTATAACGGTGTGGAGAAAGGTTGGTACCCTCCTCTTATATTCCTCGGTATTGGTGCAATGACCGACTTCTCAGCATTGCTCGCTAATCCTAAACTGATGATTATAGGAGCTTGCGCACAATTTGGTATATTCGGTGCGTATATGCTCGCTTTGCTAATTGGCATGGATCCACTATCAGCAGGTTGCGTCGCAATCATTGGTGGTGCCGACGGGCCGACAGCGATATTTACCACTTCCAAGTTGAATCCAGCTTTGTTGGGAGCAGTAGCCGTGTCAGCCTATTCTTATATGGCACTTATTCCGCTTATCCAGCCTCCTTTGATGCGTCTTTTTACTACTGATAACGAACGTAAGATCAAGATGAAGCCTGCTCGTGTGGTTTCTCAAAACGAGAAAATCATTTTCCCAATTGTAGGACTTATGATGACTTGCTTCATTGTGCCATCCGGTCTTCCACTTCTCGGAATGCTTTTCTTCGGCAACCTTCTCCGTGAAAGTGGTGTCACAACTCGTCTGGCTAAGACAGCAAGCAACGCCATGACCGATATTGTTACTATTCTTCTCGGTCTGACAGTAGGCGCTTCTACTCAAGCAGATCTCTTCCTTACTAAAGAGACACTCTTCATCTTCCTTCTTGGCTTCATTGCATTCATCATTGCATCTTCAGCCGGAGTGCTTTCAGTGAAGCTCTTCAATGTGTTCCTACCCTCAGGAAAGAAGATTAATCCGCTTATTGGAAATGCCGGAGTTTCTGCTGTCCCAATGGCAGCACGAATCTCCAACAACCTCGGCCTTGAATATGATCCAAGTAATTATCTCCTGATGCATGCTATGGGACCGAATGTAGCAGGCGTAATTGGTAGTGCAGTTGCTGCCGGTGTTCTCCTTGCATTCCTTGGATAATTCAATTTAACAGAATTTAAACTTTTTTCTAAAGACGGTGTTACTTCATTATTAAGTAGCACCGTTTATTTCTACAAAAATGAAGAAAATTATTACAACTCTTTGCTCTTCTCTTCTTCTGCTGACGGGTTGCAGTGTAGCCAAGAATCTCGATATGGTTCGTCTTGCACAAGGAGGCGCAAAAATAGCCCAATCCATGACCGTATCCAACGATCAAATACAACAATATGTCAAAAGCTATATCGCTCAATCTGATGCTAAAAATACTGTCTTAGGAGCTAATGACCCTTACACTGTGCGACTCAACAAAATTCTTAGCGGTATCACAAATGTAGAAGGGATTCCACTCAATTTCAAAGTCTATAAAACAAATGATATTAACGCGTTTGCTTGCGCTGATGGTTCGATTAGAGTCTACAGTGGGCTGATGGATGTAATGACTGATGAAGAAGTGCTTGGGGTAATCGGTCATGAAATGGGACATGTAGCTCATCAGGATACTAAAAATGCTTTTAAGAATGCGCTTCAGACAGCCGCTCTTATGGATGTCATCGCTTCTACAGGTTCTACCGCAGCTGCACTCACCGACTCTCAGTTTGGAGCCATAGCACAAAATCTTGCCTCAGCTAAATATTCGAAAAGCCAAGAAAATAATGCTGATGATTACGGATATGCCTTCCTTAAAAAGAATGGGAAGAATCCTGCTGCTATGGTCAAGGCATTCCAAAAGTTGAAGCAGATGGAAGACGCATCGGGAGCTAATGCCACCGGAGGAATGGCTCAACTCTTTTCGACTCACCCTGATATCAACAAGCGAATTGCCAGAATGCAGGCAAAATGCAAGGCCGATGGCTTTTCCTATTGATTTAAAAAATATGTCTTGAAAAAGTCTTATTTTTTATGAAAGTATTGTATAATATAGATAAAAGTATTAAATTCGCAGTCTAAAACAGAAAGAAACCATGGTATATAGATTTAAACTTGTGAGCGATGAGGCCACAAACTTTGCTCGCGAAATAGAGATAGACTCTGACTCTTCTTTTCTCCAGCTTCGTAATGCAATATTAGACAGTGTAGAATATTCTAAAGACGATATGGACTCTTTCTTTCTCTGTGATGAAGATTGGCAACGTCAAGAAGAAATCACGTTGGAAGACATGGGTAGCAGCTCCGACAGAGACATCTGGATCATGGAAGAAACTCCTATTGGTGAACTCGTTGAAGACGAAGGGCAGAAACTCGTTTTTGTCTTCGATTATCTCACAGAGCGATCTTTCTTCATGGAATTGAAGGAAATCATTCCGGGGAGATCACTTTCTGATCCTGTATGCACTTTGAAAAAAGGTAAAGCACCGGCACAAAAAGTGGATATGGACGAATTTGACGCCCAGATTGACGCGGTTGCTATGCGGCAAGCTGCTGATATTCTCGACGAAGACTTTTACAGTGAAGGAGGCTACAACCCGGAAGATCTCGAAGGCCTCGACGACTATAACTTCAATTAAAATATTCTCATAAAAAAATTAAAGGTTCCATTAAATGGAACCTTTTATTTTGTTATCCTTAACCAAGTCAAAGAATAGAGTGGGAATTCTATCTAGCAAAAATCCGTTGAAAAATATTCGCCCTATCTTCACTCGGCTTCATGTGGACTCGCATATCATTCGAATCTTTACCAAGAAAAAGGATATGGTTGCGAAATACAAACGCCACCTGCTTGTCGAATTCAAGAATTCCATTCAATCCTCTGAGCAAAAATCTGCGAAATGGACTGAATTCTTCCTGATCTTCAAATATCACTTCCTTTTCATTTACTTTGATATGATGATAGGGAGAAAGCATGGTGATAAAGTGATCAATACGAAGATCCTCAGGCTTCTTAGCTGCCTTATTATACTTTTTGTATATTTCCTTAATGACTCGGTCGGTTATCATGTGTCTTTAGATTTATCGATTCTTATTGTCAGTTACGAACTCAAATTGAATAAGTGGATGAGGAGTGTTTGCAAAAGTATAACGAATCTGTTTTTCAGATGGTTCATTTTAAAGTGTTTATTTAACACTTATGTCTTAAAAATTACTTTTTTGTATAGCTTTATTTCAAGTTTATTTTGTGTTGAATTTTCCTTAATCTCTTAAAGCTTAATGTTATCCGGACGATCCACTGTTATTCCAAACAATAATCTATGAATTATATTTTTAACATATCAAAACACTCTATATTCAAAAATAAATCTTTCTTTATGTCAAAATTTTAACATTTGACTAATTAGGAGCAATCTCTTGAGGAAGCCTATATAAAAACGAAAGAAGCAGAATTCCGATATGGAATCCTGCCCCAAAACTATTTTTTTATTGAGAAAATTTTCAATAATTTTCCGGACGCAGCTCAAAGTAAGCCTGTGGGTGACTGCATACGGGACAGATCTTTGGCGCTGACTTGCCAATGTGAATATGGCCACATTCAAGGCACATCCACATTCGATCGCCGTCACGGGAGAAGACGATGCCTTCTTCTATGTTCTTCAGAAGTGTGCGGTAGCGTTCCATGTGAGTCTTCTCAATGGCTCCTACCATCTCAAATTTCTTTGCGATTTCGGTGAATCCTTCTTCGCGGGCTATTGCAGCAAAACGTACATACATGTCGTCCCATTCATACTCTTCGCCGGCTGCTGCATCAACAAGATTTTCCGGAGTAGCCGGGATATCACCTCCGTGAAGATACTTGAACCAAAGTTTTGCGTGTGTATGTTCGTTTTTGGATGTTTCCTCAAAGATATCGCTAATCTGCTCATAGCCGTCTTTCTTTGCTTTTTTAGCATAGAATGAATACTTCACGCATGCCTGCGATTCACCGGCGAATGCCGCCAACAGACATTCTTCAGTCTTGCTTCCTTTTAGTTCCTTCATATTCATTATATAGTTTATAGATTATGATTACTTTTTAGAAACAATTATTTTTCTCTAAAGGTTCATTTTTTTCTTTTACTATTTCTTTAATTTCAATTTAAATATTATCTTTGCAAGCAAAAACCTAACTTCACTCAAAAGAAATATGAATCGGAAAGCTTTAATTCTATTTTCAGGGCTATTTGCATTTGCAGCTCATAGCCAGACTGAGCTGACAATCAATGAAGCATCTGCTATGGCTGCAGCAAAGTCATACCAAGAAGTCGGCATTCACGACCCGTCGATTTACTTCAATCCCGATGATGCTACATATTATATAATGGGATCGCATATCGGATTTGCAAAAACCACTGATTTGCTTAATCTGTCTAACTTAGATAATTCCAAAGTTTATTCCAAAGGATATGCCCAAGAGTTCAAATCTTCACCTGAACATACAGTTCAGGTCACTCGCAACGGTGTGACTACAACAGAAACACTACATTCATTTAATGCAGGAGCATACTGTGCGACATACGCTGGCATACAGGTAGGTGACAGAAAACCAACCAACGAATCTAATTGGATTGCCGGCGACCAATGGGCACCAGACGTAATTTATAACCCAAACATGGGCAAATGGTGTATGTATCTGTCACTTAACGGCGACTATTGGGCTTCAACAATTGTAATGTTAACATCTGACAGCCCAGTCGGACCATTTGAATATCAGGCTCCTATCATCAGCAGCGGATTCAACGGACAGACATATTCAGGAAAAAGCGTTTCTTATAAGGACACCGACCTTGAAGTCGTTGTTGGGCCACTCGATCAACTTCCTCCACGATACAAAACATCAACGTGGGGAAATCTATGGCCAAACTGCATCGACCCTTGCGTGTTCTTTGATTCTGAACAGCAACTTTGGTTAGTCTACGGCTCATGGTCAGGAGGAATATTCATCATCAAACTTGACAATGAAACAGGGTTGCGTGATTACACCTACACCTACGAGGCTAAAACATATAATGGCAAAGCTCCTAACGGAGCCTCTTTTACAGGATATACCAGTGACCCTTACTTCGGAAAACTTCTTGCAGGAGGCTGCTATGTATCAGGCGAAGGTCCTTACATTCAAAAAATTGGTGATTTCTATTATCTTTTCCTCTCTTACGGTGGTTTTGCGCCCGACGGTGGTTACGAAATGCGTATATTCCGTTCTTCAAATCCTGATGGTCCGTACGTTGATGCTACAGGGGCTTCTCCTACATATACTCAATACCAACTGAATTATGGTCCCAATGCAGGCACTAATAAAGGCATGAAATTATTAGGAGCCATGAATAATTGGGGCAGCATGACGGTTGGCGAGTGTGCTGAAGGTCATAATTCCGCTATAGTTGACCCAGATGGCGATGCATTTGTCGTTTACCATACTAAATTCCATAACGGTACGTTTGACTTCAACGTTCGCACACGCCAACTTTTTGTCAATGAATTGGGATGGCTCGTTGGGTCTCCCTTCAGATTTACAGGCAAACAGACAAGGCAAGCAGACATTGAAAGCTCACAATTGTTCACTCCGCAAGAAATTGCCGGCACCTATCAGCTTTTGATTCATCCCTACCGGCTCAACCATAATCAAATGGCAGAGTCTACTCCTATTACAGTCACATTGATGGAAGACGGTACAGTTACCGGCGATCGTTTTGGAACATGGGAGTATTCTGAAAACAATAAGTCATACGTGACTTTAAAACTTAATAATGTCACTTATTATGGAGTTGCTCTTGCTCAAAACGTTGATGGTTACAAGAATTTGTCTGCCGTTTGTTTTAGTGCAGTCAGCAACACAGGCATTCCCGTTTGGCTCTATAAACTCGATCCAAAATCTGCTATTGCCGAGGCTTTCAACAAGTTGTCAAAAGATTTCATAGGTTATGAAAGTTCGTTGATCAATAAGGATGCACCGCATTTTGATAATGTATCCATTAAATTTGAAGCTCTTAACGCAGAGACTGGAGAGCCTGAACCTGAAACTCTTTCAACCGACGGCAAATTCACTCCTACTGAGGATGGACATAAAATCATAATTAATTTACAACTGAAGGCTGGCGATTATATACTTAATGCAGGCCCTTATACACGTGCAACGGGAAGCGACAATTATAAGCCACAAGAAGGTGTCTACTATCCGGTGTCGATGCAGAAAGATAAAAATGCCGATTGGTGGACCAACTTCTCTTCTGAAAGCTATGAACTGCAACAAGGGGACTCTGCCGATTTCCATTTCTATAATTATTCCGGTGCCACTGAGAATTGGCATAACTGGGCTCTGTATGGAGCAAGCGCTAATCATGGAGCAAGTGATTATACTGAGTATTTCGGCCTGCGTTGCGACAACTGGGACAATACCTCAGTCAGCAACCAAGGATGCTCAAGCAACTTCAATTGGGAAACATTCAGGCAGGATATGAATGGGTCTCTCGTGGATATGCACACTTCATACGATGAAAATGGTGTCTTCACAATGAAATCGACCATCACAACGACGGCTGGAACTCAGTATAATTATTCTTATACTAAGGCGATTCCCTCAAAACCGAATAAAATTACGCTCTTCTTTGTCAGTGAAAAGTCATATATTGACGGATCTTCTCTTAATACTGGCGTTGATGGCATTTATATTGACAATACTAACTCAGACAATCGCACATTTAATGTCTGGGGACAGGAAGTCAATGAAAACTATAAGGGTATCGTAATTAAGAATGGGCGTAAATTTATCCAGCGTTAAGGTCTATTTAAACTCATAAATTCCATAAACTTCAACTTTCATTTGCGAAAGTTGAAGTTTTTTATTAATTTTGCCATACCGAATAAAATCAGAACACCTCTCAAATATGGCAAACAGCGATAAATCAGAACCTCAAAACAACAGAAAAAAGGCTCATAAGCAAAATTCTTTAAAAATTTTAAGAAGAGCTCTTGCGATCGTAAGTATTCTTCTCATCACACCTCTTTTCCTTGACTTCACAGGCAGATGGCAAAGTCTTTTTGGCTGGATGGCAAAGATTCAGTTTCTTCCTGCGGTCCTATCTCTAAACGTTCTAATAATCTTAGCCCTCATTATCCTCACACTTTTTTTCGGACGGTTATACTGCTCCGTAATCTGTCCACTTGGCATCATGCAAGATGGTTTCGGATGGTTGGGCAAGAAAGCAAAGAAAAACCGATATACATACTCCAAACCTCTGAATTTCCTACGCTATACTTTCCTTGGTATTATGGTATTGGCAATTATTTTGGGAATCAACTCAATGGTTGCTTTGCTTGCCCCTTATAGTGCATACGGACGAATCGTATCAAACATTCTCAAGCCTATTTGGATATGGGGCAACAATATTCTCGCTTCTTGGGCGGAACAACATCAAAGTTATGCCTTTTACAATGTTGAATATTGGCAACATGGATATGGGGTCTTCATTGTTGCAGCAGTTACTCTCATAGTTTTGGCAATCCTTGCTTGGCAAAACGGCAGAACCTATTGTAATACAATTTGTCCTGTCGGAACTGTTCTTGGATTTTTCTCCCGTTTTTCACTCTTCCGGGTTGTCATCGACAAGTCAAAGTGTGTGAATTGTAATCTTTGCTCACGCAACTGCAAGTCGTCTTGCATTGACATTCCTAACCACAAGGTGGATCATTCTCGCTGTGTTTCATGCTTCGATTGTCTCGAAAAATGTAACAAGGGTGCTCTGTCATTCAAGTACGTAGGACTTAAAGGTGAGAATTCCATTTCAATTGATAAGAATGTTGATGGGTCTCGCCGTCAGTTCATATCTGCAGCGGCTATCATGGGCTCTGCAGCAGCACTGTCTGCGGCCGACAAGACAGTAGATGGCGGACTTGCTGCAATTGAAGATAAAAAAATTCCTAATCGAAAGACTCGAATAGCTCCTCCGGGTGCTATAAGCTTGAGAAATCTCAACGATCATTGCACCGCTTGTCAACTTTGCGTTTCCGCATGCCCCAACGGTGTGCTTCGTCCGATGACAGATCTCGAAAATTTCATGCAGCCTGAGTCATCTTACGAAATTGGATATTGCCGTCCGGAATGCACACGTTGTTCTGATGTCTGTCCTACCGGAGCTATCCGCCCAATTGATAATGTAGAAAAGTCTTCTGTCCAGATTGGACACGCAGTGTGGATTAAAGCAAACTGTGTGCCAATAACCGACGATGTAGAGTGTGGTAACTGTGCCCGACATTGCCCTACCGGTGCCATTACAATGATAGATTATGAAAATGGACACAAGATTCCTGCTGTCAATACCGAACGATGCATCGGTTGCGGCGCATGTGAAAACCTCTGCCCCGCTCGCCCATTCAGTGCTATCTATGTAGAGGGGCATGAAAACCATCGAATCATCTAACCAAAATAAGAATTATGAGCAACAATATAAGCCGTCGTGATTTCTTAAAACGACTCGGAATTGGATCCTCCATCGCAGGACTTACTTTGGCAGGATGTAAAAATGCCGAAAAGACAATTATATCTTCTCCTGAAACTATAGAGGGAGAAATGACTTATCGCACAAATCCCAAAACTGGAGAAAAGGTGTCTATCCTTGGCTATGGTTGCATGAGATGGCCTATGAAGCCTGTCGAAGGAGGCAAAGATGGTGAAGAGGAAATTGATCAGGAAATGGTAAATCGTCTTATTGACACAGCTATCGAAAATGGAGTCAACTACTACGATACATCACCTGTCTATTGTCAAGGAAAATCGGAGAAAGCAACCGGAATTGCATTGAGTCGACATCCTCGTGACAGCTATTACATTGCCACAAAACTCTCTAACTTCAATCCAGACACGCAATCCAAGGAAGCTTCAATAGCAATGTATGAGAACTCCAAGAAAGAACTTCAAACCGATTACATTGACTATATGCTTCTCCATGCTGTCGGAGGTGGAGGTTTAGAAAATCTCAATCAAAGATTCATTGACAATGGTGTCCTCGATTTCCTCGTGAAAGAAAGGGAAGCAGGAAGAATCAAAAACCTTGGTTTTTCATACCATGGAGATATAGAGGTGTTTGATTATCTCCTTTCAAAACACGATGAGTATAAATGGGATTTCGTCCAGATTCAGCTCAACTATATGGATTGGAAACACACTGCAGAAGAAGAGCCTCTGAATGTGAACGCCAATTATCTTTATAACGAACTTGCAAAACGAGGAATCCCGGCGGTTATAATGGAGCCTCTTCTCGGAGGACGCCTTTCAAAAGTGCCTGACAATATTGCCAATAGGCTTAAACAGCGTAATCCTGAAGAGAGCGTGGCCTCATGGGCTTTTCGATTTGCTGGAACTCATCCTGACGTGCTTACAGTCTTGAGCGGAATGACATATATGGAGCATTTGGAAGATAATCTCCACACCTATAGCCCACTCCGTCCTCTTACGGATGAAGATTTGGTATTCCTTCAGGAGACTGCAGATATTATGAAGCAATATCCCACAGTGCCATGCAATGACTGCAAATATTGTATGCCATGCCCCTACGGTATTGACATTCCGGCTATTCTTCTGCATTATAATAAATGCGTAAATGAAGATAATATCCCTACTTCAAACCAATCTCCAAAATACGCTGAAGCCCGTAGGGCATTTCTTGTCGGTTACGACCGTTCAGTGCCCAAATTGCGTCAAGCAAGTCATTGCATAGGCTGCCGACAGTGTGTCCATCATTGCCCACAGGAGATTGACATTCCAAAGGAACTTCATCGTATTGATGACTATGTTGAAAAGCTGAAACAGCAGACCATATAGTGAAAATCGAATCAATATGACATTAAGCATATCGTAAAATTTAAAATTTTCCATAAAATATTTGGCAAATTGACATTATTTGGTTAAATTTGCACTCGTGAAAAGTCGATCACCTTTTCAATAAGAAATTAAACATTCATACATCTAAAATACATAAAGATGAAGAAACACAATTTCTATGCAGGCCCATCTATTTTGAGCCAGTACACAATCAAGAACACGGCGGATGCCATCATCGATTTCGCTGACATGGGACTTTCGATCCTCGAGATCTCACACCGTAGCAAACAGTTCCAAGCTGTTGTAGACGAGGCTGTTGCTCTTGTCAAGGAACTTCTCGAAGTGCCGGAAGGATACAGCGTCCTGTTCCTCGGAGGGGGCGCAAGCCTTCAGTTTGCAATGGCTCCGATGAACTTCCTTAATACTAAGGCTGCCTATCTTGACACTGGCGTTTGGGCGTCTAAAGCTATTAAAGAAGCTAAGCTCTTCGGAGAAGTTGACGTTGTTGCCTCTGGTAAAGACTCTCATTATACAGTAATTCCTACCGGTTGGACTGTTCCTTCTGATGTGGATTACTTCCACTATACATCCAATAATACTATCTACGGAACTGAGATCCGTAAGGATCCTGAAGTCAGCGTGCCTATGATCTGCGATATGAGTTCCGATATTTTCTCTCGTCCGGTCGACGTAAGCAAATATGATCTCATCTACGCTGGTGCACAGAAGAATCTTGCTCCTTCAGGCGTGACTATCTGTATCGTTAAGGATGCCGCTCTCGACAAAGTGAGCCGTGTGATTCCTACAATGCTCAAATATAAGACTCACGTTGATAAGGGAAGTATGTTCAATACTCCTCCCGTTCTTCCAATCTTCGCCGCTCTCCAGACTCTTAAGTATTATAAGAGCCTCGGAGGAATCCGAGAAATAGAGAAGATGGACATCGCAAAGGCTGAAAAGCTTTATGAAGCTATAGACTCAAGCAAGATGTTTGTAGCTACAGTTCAAGATAAGGCATCCCGCTCGATCATGAATGTTTGCTTCGTGATGAAACCGGAATATGCTGAGCTCGAAAAGGAATTCATCGACTTCGCTACTTCCAAGGGAATGATGGGTATCAAGGGACACCGTGACGTAGGTGGTTTCCGTGCTTCTCTCTATAATGCACTCCCAATGGAGTCTGTAGACGCCCTCATCGATTGCATGCATGAATTCGAATCCCTCCACTAACCCCTTAACCTTTTAACCTCTTAACCCTTAAGTTGAGGGGAGCGAAACTTAAATATAGACTATGAAAGTATTAGTATTTACAGAGAAGCCTTTCGCTAAAGATGCAGTGAAGGCTATCGCCAATACAAT
>CAZWJO010000003.1:0-25099 GCA_964634905.1 uncultured Sangeribacter sp. | reverse complement strand
TATTTACAGAGAAGCCTTTCGCTAAAGATGCAGTGAAGGCTATCGCCAATACAATAAATGCAAGCGGCAACGAACTGAAGCTTGTCGAGATGGGAACTCGTGAAGACCTTCTCGAAGCTGTGAAAGATGTCGAAGGTCTCATCGTTCGAAGCGATAAAATCGATGACGAAGTGATGGCTGCAGCCCCAAATCTTAAGGTTATCGTTCGTGCGGGTGCAGGTTATGACAACATCGATCTCGAAGCTGCCACAAAGCGTGGTATCTGCGTGATGAACACTCCGGGACAGAACTCCAATGCAGTTGCTGAACTCGTTTTCGGCATGGTCGTTATGATGTGTCGCAACCAATACAATGGCAAGTCTGGCAGTGAATTGAAAGATAAGAATCTTGGCATCTACGCATTTGGCCAGGTTGGCAGAAATGTTGCAAGAATTGCCAAAGGTTTTGGAATGAAGATTTCAGCCCTCGACAAATTTGTCGACGACGCTGTTATGGAAGCTGAAGGTGTTCGCCCTGTGCATGACGTTGATGCACTCTTTTCTGAGAATGACTTCGTATCTCTCCATATCCCTGCTACAGCGGAGACAAAGAAAAGCATCGGTTATGATCTCGTGATGAAGATGCCAAAAGGAGGAGTCCTTGTAAACACAGCCCGCAAGGAAGTTATTGATGAAGATGGTCTGATCAAGGCACTTGAAGAGCGCCCCGACCTCCGCTATGTCAGCGACATTAAGCCCGACAAAGCCGAAGAATTTGAGCAGAAATTCGGAGCACGCGTATTCTTCACTCCAAAGAAAATGGGTGCCCAGACAGCAGAAGCCAACTTCAATGCCGGTGTAGCTGCCGCAGAGCAAGTGCTTGCCTACCTCAAAGACGGCTGGAACAAATACCAAGTCAACAAATAATGAACGACACTCCAATAGTTTCGTAAGCACGACTTTATTAATCTTACCTTGAGTTTGCGAAAGTAGAGTCAAAATAAAAGTATGAGAGGATACACCTTACCGATGTATCCTCTCATCATATTTCATAAAATGAAGGATATTCCTTATCGCCGATTAATGCACCATCGAAAGTAGAGTTGTATAGTTTGTATTTTTTTTGTACTTTTGCGCACGGTTTTCTACATAGTCTATGTTGAAGATATACAAACATACATCGTACAACGTAAAACGTACAACACAAAACGCAAAACATGAACTACGCATTATATCTTGGTCGCCGTCTCGCTTTGGGTAGTGGTGGCAGAAAAGCGAGCCCTGGTGTTAAAGTCGCAACTGCCGCCATTGCTCTTTCCGTAGCAGTAATGGTCGCTTCTATTGCAATCGTATTGGGTTTTAAGAGAGAAATCACAGATAAAGTCCTTGGTTTCACCTCGCATATAGTAATGACTGTCAGTGCCGAAAGTGAAGGTGATAACATCATCACTATGACTCCTACACTGAAAAAGCTTCTCGATTCACAAAATTGCATCAAAGATTATTCACTTCAAATCTCAATCCCTGCCATTCTCAAAACTCCCAACGATTTTAAAGGAATTTTTCTAAAAACACTCGAAGACAGAGCTACAAGGGAATTCCTCCGATCTAATCTGATCTCCGGTGCTATTCCTGATTATTCTCAAGACAGCACCCGGCTCGACATTGTGCTTTCTCGTATGGCAGCAAGCCAATTAGGCCTTAAACAAAACGATAAGGTAGATTGCTATTTCATCAATGAGGATGTGAAGGTTCGCCGAATTAAGGTTGCAGGTATCTTTGATTCCCATTTCGATGCCTACGACAATCTTATGGTCTATGGCAGCCGGGGACTTGCGGAAGCTTTCTCGGGGTTGAAACCCAACCAAGGATCGAGCGTTTTGATCACTACAACCGATTTCGACAAACTTGAGGAAGAGACTATAGCTATTCAAAACAATCTAAACGAGGCTCTGGAAGATGGATTAATATATAAGAAGTATTATCTGGAAAACGCCCACATCCAAGGTGCAAGTTATTTTCACTGGCTCTCAATGCTCGACACCAACGTAATCGTTGTGCTTACTCTGATGATGATAGTGGGATGTATAACTCTCATTAGCGGTATGCTCACTATAATTCTTGATAAAAAAAGGTTTATCGGTCTCGTAAAAGCGTTGGGTGCTTCTAATGGAAAAATTCGTCAAGTATTTGTATATCTTGCCTTGAGAGTGGCATTATTAGGATTAGCTATAGGAAATGCCCTGATCTTTGCTATGCTGATAATCCAAGAAAAATATCATATTTTCCATCTTGACCCATCAAGCTACTACATTGACTTTGTTCCTGTAGAACTCAATTGGACGGCATTCCTTATTTTAAATATAGGTGTATTGGCAGTGATTTATCTCACTCTCATCTTCCCAAGCCGCATCATAGCAAATATCTCCCCCTCCGAAACCATGCGCAGCGAATAAACCTCTAAACCATTAAATCCCCTAAACCAATTAATGAAAGAAAAACTTTGGAATAAAGAATACCTGAAGGTGATGACATGCAATTTCCTCCTCTTCTTCGCCTTCTACCTCCTCACCCCTCTCCTTCCACTCTATCTTGACAGCGAATTCAAGGCAGACAAAGATATAATCGGAGTGATTTTGTCTGGCTATGTAGTTGCAACTCTATTTATAAGACCTTTCAGTGGTTTTTTCGTCGATTCATTTGATCGAAAAACTGTCTTGATTATTTGTTTCTTCTGTTTCTTTCTTTGTTTCAGCGGTTATTTAGGAGCAAGCACCCTCCTAATGTTTTTCATTGTACGCACAATGCATGGCATTCCTTTCGGAGCCACCACAGTAGCAAACAGCACAGCGGCCATTGATGTCCTTCCATCAAGTCGAAGAAATGAAGGAATTGGCTATTATGGACTAAGCAATAATCTTGCCATGGCTATAGCTCCAAGTATAGGAATCTACATCTATCACCTTACGGATAACTTTAAGCTTCTGTTCTGGATTTCTTTGGGACTTGCTTTTCTTGGTTTCTTATGTAGCACTTCGGTGAAACTTCCTAAGCGAGAGAAGGTAGCCGGCAAGCCCAAACTCAGTCTTGATCATTTCTTCTTAGGTAGGGCATGGCTTCTTGCAGTCAATATCCTGTTCTTCGGAATATGCTGGGGAGTGATGAGCAACTATGTGGCTTTATATGGTAAAAAAGAACTCGGTATAACAGATGGAACCGGTATCTTCTTTATGATTCTCTCCGCTGGTCTGTTCGTTTCGCGTCTGTTCGGGGCTAAGAGTCTCAGGAAAGGCCTCCTTACTCATAATGCCCTTATCGGTGTACTTGTTTCACTGGTTGGATATTGCATGTTTGCATTCGTTGTTACTCCCTGGAGTTTCTATCTCTCAGCTCTTCTCATTGGTCTTGGTAATGGGCAGATGTATCCTGCTTTCCTTAATATGTTTATAAAGGTAGCCCGACACGATCAAAGAGGAACAGCAAACTCCTCTATCCTAATTTCTTGGGATCTCGGAATGGGAATAGGTATCCTCTTAGGGGGTGTAATAGCCGAAAATGTTGGTTTTGCAGAAGCCTTCCATGCGACAGCTTTCATGCAAGCAGCAGGAGCCATCATTTTCATCCTCTTCACCCGCTCCTTCTTCGAACGCCGCCGCTTAAATGAAAATTAAAACTCCATTAAGCTCCACAAAATGGAATTTTTATGAGTATGCCTCGAATGTGTCATTAAGCGTCACTCAGAATCTTAATTAAGTGACTTTAAGATTAATGTTTAAAATATCTGATAATGACTAACTACCAAATCAATCTGGATTCTACCACTCCAATTTCCAAATTGGAGTTCAGCCCTCTTGACATAAAATATAAAAAAGTTCAAGTCATTGGAATCACTTTGTCTTATCTTGTCTTGATGGGATTAAGTCTATTGCTCTTGCTGACGGATAATATTTGGTGGTGCATTTCATTTGAAATTACATTGGCTATTGCACTCGTAATTAATCTTTCAATAATTACCCAAGCATATCAAATCAAAGGATATGCTCTTCGTGAACATGACATAACATATCGTTCAGGATTCTTCTTTTTAAAAATTACGACAATCCCTTTCTCAAGAATCCAGCAAGTGAGTATTAAGCAAAATCCAATACCAAAAATCTGTCATCTTTATACTGTAGAAATAGTCAACGGGGCTCAAGAACTATCTTCATTAAACATCCCCGGACTGCCGGAGTCAACGGCCAACCAAATTAAAAATCTATTAACCGATAAAGTCCAGCTCAAAAATGACTGATTTCTCCAAGCCTCAGCGGATGGGCATTAGTGCTTTCTTTATTATCTTTATTAAAGCATTAAAAAGAATGATGGGGGCCGTAGGTGTATATTTAATCATAGTAATCATTAATTCTAATTATATATTGACTGATTTGTCCACATGGGTGAAGATATTACTCTATGTTGGGATTATAATTGTCATAACCTTTATTGCGGCTATTGCGGCATATTATCCCATTAAGGTTCATATAAAAGATAGGAATCTAATATTTACTCACGGAATAATACAACGATTGTCTACTACTATTCCTCTTGATAAAATACATTCTTTACGCACAAATCAAGGATTATGGTATCGTCTGCTCGATATGCGAGGAATAGTTTTTGACACCCTTGCCACTAAAGGAGCAGAAGTTGAAATTATTCTTGAGGAATCTGATTGGAAGAATCTCAAAAATCTTATCGACAAAGAGGAACGTATAACTGCTTTATCGGAAAATGAGCCACCTCCGTTTGACCCTACATTACAAAAGAGATATAAAAACAATGATCTTCTTTTAGATGCACTTTGTCAAAATCATTTGAAGGCATTAGCAATTGTAGCTGGATTTATCGCTTTGATATTCGATAAACTTAATGATCTATTTCAAAAAGATGACCTTTTCCAGAAATATGTAGATAATGTCGCAGATTCGGCAATACAAGAGTGGGACAAGCTTTACGTCTCGCCCACATTTATTGTGGTTGCATTGATTATGCTCTATATTCTTTTGCTGATAATTTCTGTGGGGAAAATATTCATTAGATATTATGATATGTCGCTATCATACGACAAAAAATTCCTTTCTTTCAGCTATGGCCTGATATCAAGGGCCACCAGTCGATTCTCATTCGACAAAATTTGCACATTATGGATAAAACAGAACTTTCTTGAAAAAAGATTTAAACTTTGCACCTTAATGCTGAAACAGGCTTTATTTGCAAGTGCCCTTAAAGAAGATGATAAACTGAAGCTTTATGGAGCCGACAGCTCAGATTTATATCTTAAATGGTGGTTAGGGAAGGATTATATGGGGGCTACTGAAATAATAACTGCTAAGTCCGGCAAAGGAGTGATGATGCATTCTATCATTCCATGGCTTGTGATTTCCTCAGTGACCACAGGAATCTTATGTTATTATCGCGAATTCATTTTCATATTTATTCCGGTATTCTTTCTGATTTATTCCATAATCAAAGGATGGTTGGCTATGCAACGTAGTGAGATTATCCTGAAAGACTCATACGTTGTAATTAGCAATGGAAGTTTTGCAGATACCACAAACTATTTGAAATACAACAACATTGAAGTCATTGCGATAAAACGAACTCCATTCACAAGATGGTTTCACAGAGTCTCCATCCTGCTTTCCACTTCAGGCACATCATTCGCTGTAAGAAGCCTCAAGGAAAAAGAAGCGACCCTCATTTATGAAACAATCTTAGCGAAATTAAATTAATACCCAATAATCCAAGAATCTAAGTTATTGGTCTCAGAGTAGTAATTTGCTCCAATTTTTGATCCCGACACATAAAAAATGGGGGCCTTGATTATCTTATTTCCTGAATTCAAGAATGAAAAATAATATCCTTTCACATAGATTTCATCCAGTGCTTCCTGAGCTTACCGTCAGTATTCAATTCGATGATATATACTAAACGGTTTGTCTGATGCATCATATCCATTCTTGTATCACATGTCTTATTGGAATTTCATAAGTTAATTTTTACATATTTTAATACTATCAAAGTTGTCCAAAAACAGATTTTTTGGTAACTTTGCAAATTATGAATTCAAAAAGATACCTTACACTGCTTGCCGCAGGCGCTATCTCACTTGGAGTTTGCGACTGGATCGGCCTTCCAAATATATTAGAGACTCAGATTTTCGAAACTTCTCAAGCATCTGCTGCAAAGAAGAAAACGAAAAAAAAGAGTACAAAAAAACGGTCTACCACTACCAAGTCTAAATCGACAGCAAAAGCTTCTTCAAAGAAGAACACAAGCAAGAAAAAACGTTCCAGTACTCGCAAAAAAAAGAGCACTGTGACTTCTCCTCGTACTACTGCTACCCTTCCACCAGCTGAGACACCGAGCAACGACTCCTTGACTGTGACAATCAATGAGCGGCTGATCCAGCTCATTCCTAAAAGCCACAATCCCGGTGGCTTGAGAATTAATAAGGTGATGGCGGATACTATAAATAAGAGGGCGACATTCAAACTTAACGAGAATTTTACCTACCTTCCTATCAACAAGGAGTATATCGACCAACTTCAAAGTCAAGCAATGGAAGCCATGCCCGATTCTATGATGGATTATACTATAGAACTTACTGTAAGCGGTAAACCTCTATCATATTATATCAATACCATTGATAAGCTTCCAAAGGAATATCGGAGCAACATACCTTTTGTCAGGTCGGCAGAACCTCTTTCCGAAATTACAAAAGGAATGCAAGGAGACAACATCGCTATGTGGCATAGCCATGGCAAATATTACAAACCTGCTAACGACAATTGGTATTGGCAACGACCCTTCTTGTTCCAAGCAGTGGAAGACACGTATACTTTAGGTTATATCCTTCCGTATGCTGTTCCAATGCTTGAAAATGCAGGCGCATACGTTTTTCTCCCTCGTGAAAGAGACATTAATCCAATTGAACTTATTGTAGATAACGACCAACCAGAAGAAGGAAGCATTCTATACTCACAAAATACTTATTTTGAAAGTAATGGACACCAGAAATGGGAAACCGGTGAAGGAGAAGGTTTCATTTACGACCTTCCTGATTTCCGAGACACAGAAAACCCATTTGAAAACGGAACTTACCGCAAGGTGAAAACCACCAAAAACGGAAGCCCTTCCACTGCCTCATGGATTGCTGAATTCCCCGAATCCAGAGAATACGCTGTGTATGTCAGCTATAAATCTCTTCCAAATTCCGCTGAGGATGCTCGCTATACGATCAACTATGACGGAGGTTCTGAAGATATCCTTGTCAACCAGAAGATGGGGGGAGGAACTTGGATTTACCTTGGCACGTATCCTTTTGCTGAAGGATATGATGATGAAAATCCTACTGTAGTGCTTACCAGCCGCTCAGAAAAAGGTGGTGATACGGTAGTCACTGCCGACGCCATCAAGATTGGTGGCGGCATGGGAAATATTGCTCGTTCACCCAAACGCAGTGATGTCCTTTGGAACAATGTCATGCAATCTTTAGATAAGGATTCAGTCTCAGTAGATGATGTCGTTGCTGAAATAGCTGCGAATTCTGACAAGCCCATCGCCACTGACAATCCTTTCAGGAAAGAAGAAATTAAAAAGTCGATCGATTCGGAACCTGTATTCAAGACTTCCGGGCTCCCTCGTTGGCTCGAAGGAGCAAGATATTGGCTGCAATGGGCCGGAATGCCAGACTCAATCTATGCTCCTTATGCAGGAACTGATGACTATAAAGACGATTACACAAGCCGGGGGCTTTGGGTAAATTATCTTGCAGGTGGTTCAAGGGTTCTTCCAAAAGAGAGGGGTCTTGGTATTCCTATTGATGCCACTATGGCTCTACATAGCGATGCCGGCAAACGCGCCGACGACTCTTTCATTGGCACTCTTGGCATTTATTTCACTAATGGCAATGTCAATTATGCCGATGGCACACCACGTAAGAACTCACGAACCATGACAGACATGTTGATGCGACAGATCACTGGTGATATCCGCGCCAAATACGAACCCGAATGGACGCGTCGCCCGATGTGGGACAAGTCTTACGTCGAAGCGCGTGTCCCGGAAGTGCCGACTACACTTATCGAACTTCTTAGCCATCAGAACTTCGCCGACATGCAATATGGTAATGATCCTCGCTTCCGTTTCACAGTCGGAAGGGCTATCTATAAGGCTCTTGCACGTTTCATCGGAGAAAGAAAGGATCGTAAAGTCGTAATCCAACCCCTTCCTGTTAAGAATTTTGCCATTCAGAAAACCGGCAAAGCGACCTATCGATTATCTTGGCAACCAACTCCTGACGAGCTTGAACCGACGGCTATGCCTACAGGTTACATTATCATGGAAAGAAGTGGAGAGGACATGAGTTTCCATAAAATTGGGGAAACCACAAAACCCCATTTCGAAGTCCAGGCAGACGACGATGAAATTCATTCATTCAAGATTATAGCTTTCAACGAAGGTGGTCGCTCTTTCCCCTCAGAGGTATTAGCATTTCGTCATGAAGACAACGATCCTCACCCTATTTTGATAGTCAATGGATTCACTCGTGTCAGTGCTCCTTCTCTTGTAAATCCAGAAGATGATTATGCCGGGTTCGATACCACCAACGATTTTGGGGTCCCATATATTAAGGATGTTTCATTCACTGGCTATCAGACTGAATTCCACCGTAGTGCTGGAGAAGGTTTCGGCAAGAGCAGTGATAAATATGTAGCCTCTGTCATTGCAGGAAATACATTCGATTATCCCTCTATTCATGGAGATGCTATCGCTAATGCCGGTCGCGGATTTGTCAGTACAAGCGTTGGAGCCGTGGAGCAAGGAAGTGTAAACCTCTCTGACTACAAGACTATCGATCTGATTCTTGGAAAGCAAAAAGCTACCACTATGGGAAGAGGCAATAACGGAGCGGAATTCTTCACTTTTCCTAAGAAACTTCGCAATGCTCTCACTCATTTCCTCAACAAAGGTGGAGATCTTATTGTCAGCGGTCAATACGTAGCAAGCGATCTTCGCGACACTCGTAATGACAATGAAGCTGCACGATGGGGTGAAGAGGTGCTATGTGTTACTGTCCCCGACTCAATCACTCCAACTCTTGGAGGAAAACTCTACGGAATGGCTAATCCTCTGAAATCTATACTTGGAAGTAGACACTATACTTACTCAAATACTCTTAATGAAGACTACTATATTGTTGAGCATCCGGATGCTATTATTTCTACTCCAAAAGCCGACGAATCTGCTACTTTCCTTCGCTTCAGCGATACCGATGCGGCAGCTGGTCTTCTTATAAGAGATGGCAAATCGCGCCGGGCTGTGATGAGCATCCCATTTGAGTCTATTACAGATCCTTCCCAGCGAAACTCTTTGATGAAAGAACTCCTCGATTGGATAGAAAAATAATTTAGAATTGAGAATTTAGAATAGAGAATTAGAATATTTCCCCGATGATCCAATTTGAAAATATAAGCCAACTCAGAGAAGAGATCTTCCGTAATGGACTCGACCAGTTTATCTTCGTAAAGTTGGGCAATAAAGAAGTGAGTATGTATCCTCACTCTGAAAAAAGAATGAGAGAACTCACAGAGATATGTGATGTGCCGCTCACATACGCCTGGTATCGTGAAGTAGCTGACGATGGCACCGTCAGCAATCATCCTACGACCGACTATCAGCTCGGTTCGATGCGTGATGATTTCGATTTCGGGTCAATTTTACTTCTGAATGCTGCTGATGTGCTAAATGCATCTGAAGATTTTGATAAGGAATACGACCTTCTTCCCGATGGAGGTTGGTATGCGTTGCGTCTGCGGTTACTGACTGGGCGAGGAGCTCTCTGCATCAATGAATACCTTTATGAGCAAAGCAAGACCGATTATAGAAAGACCGGCGAGCAACAGCACGATTATGTGAATCCACGCAACGCTGAATATCAGAAAGCTATGGAATTGGTTTTTCGAACCCATCTTCGTGAAATCAACGCATTGGTAGGAAAACCAAAACCTGCAGATGTCGGATCAGAATATTTCGCTGTGGAAGCAAGTGTCATTATTCCAGTCCGGAATAGAGTCTCCACTATAATGGATGCAGTTGAGTCTGCTCTCTCTCAACTTACTGATTTCCCATTCAATGTAATAGTAGTAGACAATGGCAGCAAGGATGGAACTCGCCAAGCACTTCTCTCTGTGCCCGACTCAAGACTCCATGTAATCTTTGCTGAAGATGAAGAAGGGCTTGGAATCGGAGGATGTTGGAACAAGGCTATCGAGTCGGAGATGTGTGGACGATTTGCTGTTCAACTTGATTCTGACGATATATATTCAGGAACTGACACCCTTCAAAAAATAGTGGATAAATTTTATGAGGAGAATTGTGGTATGGTAGTTGGCAGTTATACCCTTACAGATTTCGACTTAAATCCTCTTCCTCCCGGCTTGATAGCCCATACTGAATGGACTGAAGAAAACGGAGCAAACAATGCTCTCCGTATCAATGGATTCGGTGCCCCAAGAGCTTTCTATACCCCTTTGGTAAGGGAAATTCTTTTCCCGAATGTCTCCTACGGAGAAGATTATGCTATGGCCCTTCGCATCTCCCGCACGTGGAAAGTAGGACGCATATATGATTCAATCTACAATTGTCGACGTTGGGATGGAAATAGCGATGCTGCTCTATCAGTGGAGAAAACAAATGAAAACAACGTCTATAAAGATTTTCTCCGTACTCTCGAAGTCCTATCCCGAATACATGAAAACATGGATGACGAGACAAACGATCTTCCATTCTGAGTAAACAATGATATTCAATGAATAGGAAGGATGTTATGTTAGATTTTATCAATGCCCAAATATCCGAATGGCCTCTAGCAAGAGAAAACTATCAAGCCCTCGGAAAGACCGAACGGAGAAGCATACAACTCGGCGACTTGACAATTGGAATTCAGCATAATCCGGCAAGGATCATCTCCACAGCTGCAAAAACTGATTCCAAGACTCTTTCTCAACGCCCTTGTTTTCTTTGCGAGAAAAACCGTCCTCCACAACAAGTTGGTCTTGAGATTGCTAAAGGTTGGGAACTCCTCCTTAACCCTTATCCAATTTTTCCAACCCATTTCACAATTGTCAGTAAGAAGCATGAGCCTCAAGAAGGGTTTCCACTCGACATGGTGACAATGGCGGAAAGACTCCCTGGACATACTGTTTTCTTCAACGGTAAGCGGGCAGGAGCCTCATGCCCAGATCATCTTCATTGTCAAGCTGTGAAGACAGATGAACTTCCATTAATGCTTTTGATTGAAAAAAGACATTCCTTGAATTCCGGACGTTTTACCACTGATAGTAAACTTGGTCTTGATGTGCCATTCGGATTCATAAGCATCATAATCACTCCCGACTTGGATGGAATGTCACATCTTGCCAAAATTGAAGAGACCATAGGAAAAAGATATATTGATGAAGGCAGAGTGAATGCTTTTGTCTGGATCGATCGAAATGGACTTCTTAGAATTTGTGCTATTCCAAGAAATATGCACCGTCCTTCATGCTATGGTTCGGAAGCAGACCAACACCTTATTTCTCCCGGTTGCATCGACATGACAGGTGTCCTTATAGCTCCCTTAAAGAAAGATTTTGACACTCTGACAGAAGATATAGTCAGGAAGATATATGCTGAATGTGGCATTTAGACTCTTTTTAAGTCAAATTATTTGGGCATTTGAATGGAATTTGTTAATTTTGCGTCTTGAAAAAGGCTATTGGATTATAACTCCGTATCCCTTTAATGCTATAACCCTCAATTTTTGCAAGCAAAAATTGAATAAATAAAATACACAATGAGAAAGAATATCGTAGCCGGCAACTGGAAAATGAACACCACTCTCGATGAAGGTGTTGAACTCGCTGATGCTGTCAACAGCGCTCTTAAAGCTAAAAAAGCTAACTGTGACGTAGTAATCTGTGTGCCTTTTACCCATCTTACTTCTGTCCACGGCGTAATCGACGCTGACATTCTCGGTCTCGGCGCTGAAAACTGCTCTGAGCACGAAAGCGGTGCTTACACCGGTGAAGTTAGCGCTCCTATGGTAAAGAGCACTGGTGCATCTCACGTCATCCTTGGACATAGCGAGCGTCGTCAGTATTTCGGCGAAAACAATGAGCAACTTCTTGCTAAGACTAAACTCGCTCTTGCTAATGGTCTTACTCCTATCTTCTGTGTTGGGGAAGTGCTCGAACAGCGTGAAGACGGCTCTTACAACGACGTTGTAGCAGGTCAAGTCGAGGCCCTTTTCAGCCTCTCACCCGAAGATTTCGCTAAGATTGTAATCGCATACGAACCAGTATGGGCTATAGGTACTGGCAAGACCGCTACTGCTGACCAGGCTCAAGACATGCACGCTCACATCCGCAACGTGATCGCAGCTAAGTATGGCAAGGAAATAGCTGACAACACTTCTATCCTCTACGGCGGAAGCTGCAAACCGTCGAATGCTAAGGAACTTTTCGCTAAGCCTGATGTTGACGGTGGTCTTATCGGTGGAGCTGCTCTCAAGGCAGATTCCTTTATGGGAATCGTTGAGGCATTTGACTGATTAAAAGTCGACTTAACAAAAATCCTTTCTGATGACTAAAAGAATCAGCACATACTTTATACCGATGCTCATCTCGACTGCTATCTTGTCGGGATGGGCATTCCCCGTTTTTGCTGATGGCCCTTATGAAAATATCGTAGAGCGTATCGAGGCTGAATCTAATGGGAATGTCATTATCGAAATTGATGACGACCTTCTTGATAAGATCCTGACCGACCCTGGAGTCGCTGTCAGAAAAAAGGAATCAAAAGATCCTAATGCAATGCGCAATGGTTATCGCATTCAAGTCTTCAGCGATGGACGTAACCAGAGTTCCCTCGAGGCAAGGGCAAAAGCAAGAGGAAACGCTATTGTTGCTCGTTTCCCTAAGTATCGCGGACAGGTCTACACTTATTCAAGTGCACCTAACTGGTATACAAGAATTGGCAACTTCAAAAGTGAGGAAGAGGCTAAAAAAGCTCTTGATGAACTCAAACGCTCATTTCCATCTTTTAGCTCGGAAATGCGTGTAGTGAAATCAAAAATCAACTTGAGATGATGAAGATAGAGCATGATGAAAAACTGATTGAAGAGATTGCCGCACATTATCGGGAAATTCTACGTCTTATTGGAGAGAATCCCGATAGAGAGGGGCTTGTCAAAACTCCTATACGTGCAGCTAAAGCTCTTGTTGACATTACTCAGGGTTATCGTCAGAATCCACTCGAGATTGCAAGGAAAGCAATTTTTGAGCATGCCGGATCAAAAATTGTTATTGTCAAGGATATTGAGTTCTATAGCATGTGTGAGCATCATATCCTCCCATTTTTCGGCAAGGTGACAGTCGGCTACATCCCGAAAGGAAAAATGATCGGCCTGTCAAAATTGGCTCGTATTGTCGAGTCTTTTGCTCGTCGACTACAAGTGCAGGAACGTCTTACCTCACAAGTTTGTAAATTGTTATCGGAGGCTATGCCTAACGACGGTGTCATCGTGGCTTGCAATGCTGAGCATTTATGCATGAAGATGCGAGGGGTAGAAAAGCAGGATAGCAGCACTACTACATTTGACTATTGCGGAAGGTTTGAAAAGGAACCGGCTCTCCGCGAAGAGTTCATCCGGCTCCTTAATTTTTGACTCAACTTTCGGCAGCTCAGGTTGATGGTTAATTGTGGATCGTCTGTTTGGTTTGTATGTTTAGAATTTCTTCAATTCGTTTTTGAGGCAGACATCTTCTCTTGGAATAATCGGACACCTGATCGTCACAAATTGAGGATAACGTAAAATACCGAGCTTCCGGATGAGATATATAGAGTCCACTCACAGTTGAAGATGGCTGCATTGCTCCATTTTCTGTTATCCTAACTCTCTTCCCACTCTCAGGCATCAATACATCATAAACTTCGTGATTTAAAAGTTGGTCTGGAAGCATTGGATATCCCATGGCTGGTCGGATTCCTCTAAATTCGCCTCTGAGAATTCGTGAAATATCTAATTCTTCCTCTGGCGAATATCCCCAATATTCTGTCCTGACATAATAATGCAACAGCTCTGATGTAGCTTCTGCCAGTCGATCAGCTAAAGATTGCAATAGTAATGCTTTATACTTGTCTCCTTCTCTTTCATATCTTTGTCGTTCGATATCTATATACTTTCCTGCTCCTGCCATAAACACTCCAACATAGTCTCCTTCCGGATTGACATAATCTGAAAGACATCTAAATTGAGAGTCTTTTGTCTGCTGGCGTAGCAATGGAATTCGATGGCCATCCATCACAAGATCATCCTCTATGATGGATGCAGGCAAAATTCTAACCAATCCAAAACCATCAAATTTCCCACTTTCTGCTATTTGGGAAAGACAAGTATGAGCATCTTCTATTAGTTTAACTGCTTCTACATCCTCATTACATCCGCATGTGCATCCGCTTCCATGTATTCCCCAAGCATGGAGTAGCATCTTCCAATTGATCAAGCCTTCAATTTCTTCTAAAGAGAATTTCCTAACTGTTATCGATCCAATTCCTACTTTAGGAACTACCGGTGCATAAGGTGTAGGGCGATTTTCAGCGCCATTTTTTCGGGCTTCCTCAATACTGACGACATCTCTTTTGCCCTGGGAGAAAGAATCTCGAAGTCTTCTTTGTTCTTTCTTTAAAGAATCAATATAATCTTCTCTTTCAATTGGATTGAGAAGCACTGACGCTACTATTGGATTCTGTGATGCGTCTTTCATGTGCACTACCGGTCCGGAATAAACGGGAGCTATCTTCAGTGCTGTATGAAGTGGAGAAGTCGTTGCCCCCCCTATTAAAAGAGGAATATCTATTCCTGCCTTTTTTAAGGCCTCAGCAGTAGCTGCCATTTCTGCCAACGAAGGAGTTATCAGACCTGATAGACAAATTATGTCAGGCTTTCGCTCCATGGCTGTCTTCACTATCTCTTCAGCCGACACCATCACCCCAAGGTCTATTACCTCAAAATTATTGCAAGCCAATACGATTGACACAATATTTTTTCCTATATCGTGAACATCACCTTTCACAGTTGCAAGCAATACCTTCCCTGCTTTTTTTCCATTAGTGTTCGAAACATCAGCACGCAAGAGTGGTTCAAGATGGTCTACAGCCATTTTCATTATTCTTGCAGTTTTGACAACCTGTGGCAAGAACATCTTCCCTTCTCCAAACAATTCTCCTACTCGCTTCATTCCATCCATAAGGGGACCCTCTACTATTTCGAAGGCTTTCATTGTCTTCGCTATCTCATCAAGATCCTCTATAAGATGATCGGATTTTCCTGCAATAATTGCTTCTTCAATTCTATTTGCGACAGGCACACTCAAATTTCGTTCTGCAGTTGCACCAGCTGTACCTTTTGTCGCCACTTCCTTTGATGCATACTCAGCAAGCTGGTCAGAGGCTTCTGATCTCCTTGCAAGCACAACATCCTCTATCAATGTTCGCAATTCAGGATCAATTTCATCATAGGTCAGAACTGTTGCCGGGTTCATAATTGCCATGTCAAGTCCAGCAGAAATGGCATGATATAAGAATACAGTGTGCATAGCCTCTCTCAAAGCGTTTCTTCCTCTGAAAGCAAAAGAAAGATTGCTGATCCCACCACTTGTCCGGGCTCCGGGAAGATTTTGCTTCACCCATCTTACAGCTTCAATAAAGTCTATTCCATAACGGGAATGCTCCTCAAGACCGGTAGCGACTGCCATGACATTTACATCGAAAATGATATCGTCTCCTTTATAGCCACATTGCTCAGTCAAGATTCGATAGGCTCGTTCACATACTTCAATCTTCCTTTTGTATGTGTCAGCCTGTCCTTTCTCATCAAACGCCATGACTATTACTGCCGCGCCAAGCTCATGAATACGCTTCGCCTTTCGGATAAATTCTTTCTCTCCCTCTTTCAAGGAAATGGAATTTACTATAGACTTTCCCTGTAGATTCTTTAGAGCAGATTCCACTACCCCCCAATTGGAGGAATCCACCATAATCGGCACCTTCGCTACTTCCGGCTCGGCTGCATAAAGTCGAAGGAAATGCTTCATCTCAGTTGGAGCATCAAGCAAGGGATCATCCATATTGATATCAAGCACCATGGCACCATCTTCAACCTGTTTGACAGCAATCTTCAATGCCTCCTCATAGTTTTTCTCCTTAATCAAACGTAGAAATTTCCTGGAACCTGCCACATTACAACGCTCTCCCACTACAAGGAAATTATTCTCCGGCCTCACTTCCACTCTCTCTAATCCGGAAATCCTTAAAGCTACCTCAAGTTTCTTTGGCAGATAACTCTTATAGCCAACATGGCTATTAAAGCTATTGACTTTTGCTCTTAATGCCCTAATGTGCTCCGGTGTAGTTCCACAACATCCCCCTACAATATTTGCAAGTGATTCCGTGAGTATGGGATATAATTCATTAATAAATCTTTCCGCATCTACATCATATCTCCCTAATGCATCTGGAAGCCCTGCATTGGGATGCACTGAAATGAAATGAGAAGTGCACCTCCCAAGTTCTCTAAGATGTGGAATGATATCCTTCGGTCCAAAACTACAATTGAGGCCAAGGCTTGCAACGCACGGATATTCTTCCACAGAAATAGCGAAAGCCGAAAGTGTCTGTCCGCTAAGAGTGCGACCGCTCTTGTCAGAGACAGTTGCTGAGACCATTATTGGAAGTCGCATTCCGATATCTTCCATAGCTTTATGAGCAGCATCCAGGCCAGCTTTCAAATTTAAAGTATCAAAGACTGTCTCAAATAACAAAATATCCACTCCCCCTTCGATAAGACCGCAAATCTGATCAAAATATGCATCATATAACTCATCGTATGTCACATTGCGAGCCGCAGGATCGGCTACATCGGGGCTCATGGTGGCAGCCTTATTTGTCGGTCCAATTGATCCTGCAACCAATGCAATACGTCCTTGGCCTTTCTGTTTAGCTTCATCGGTTGCTTCTCGGGCTATAGCAGCTCCTGTTTTGTTTATTTCCCGTATAAGTCCGTGTGCTTTATGAAGGCCATAGTCGGCCAAAGAGATAGCATTGGCATTGAACGTATCAGTACTTATTATATCAGCACCAGCGGCCAGATATTCTTTATGTATTTCTTTAATTACATCAGGACGCGTCAGACATAAAATATCATTACATCCTGATAATCGCTGAGGATGTTCCGCAAATCGCTCTCCCCGGAAATCTTCTTCCACCAAAGAAAACCTCTGTATCATGGTTCCCATTGCTCCGTCAAGAACCAAAACTTTCTTCCTCAGTATATCACAAAAATTATTTATATCCATGTTAAAACAACTTATCTGCTATGCGTGCTACTCCATCGCTTATACCCATAGTATAAAAATGAATTCCGGGCACACCTCTTTCAATCAATTCCTCGCACTGCTTTATACACCAGTCTATGCCTATCTCTTTCGCATCTTCATCGTTTTTGCATTCCCGAATCTGCGAAGCAAGAGCTTCCGGAATATCAGTGCGAAATATTTTCGGTAGGACTGTCAATTGCTGACGACGATACATTGGTTTGATTCCTGGAATTATTGGGACATTGATTCCTTCGTCTCTGCAACGCTCTACAAATTTGAAATACTTCTCATTATCGTAAAACATCTGCGTGATGAGATAATCAGCACCATTGTCAACTTTCATTTTCAGATAATGGATATCCGATTCCATATTCGGTGCTTCTTCATGTTTCTCAGGATAGCAAGCCATCCCGTATGAAAACGGAGTCTCAATTCCTTGTATTGCTATTTCCTCCAATCCAATCCCCTGATTAAAGAGGTTTATTTGGTTCTGAAGGTCGGTAGCATGTTCATGATAATTCTCTTTGTCTGTGTCGGAGATATATTCACGTTTATCATCACCTCTCAAAAGCATCAGATTGTTGATACCAAGGAAATTCAAGTCAAGAAGTGCATATTCAGTCTCCTCCTTAGTAAATCCACGGCATATAATATGGGGTACTGGTATAAGTCCATACCGGTTCTGTATAGCAGCTGCTATCGCCACTGTCCCCGGACGCTTCACCACACTTACACGCTTATGAGTTCCATTGGGAAGTGGTTTATAAATATATTCGCTATGATGAGAGGTGATATTGACAAACTGAGGATCGAATTTCTTCAACTTCTCAATAATATCAAATACCTTATAAATACTATTCCCCTTTAGTGGAGGCAGAATCTCAAGTGAAAGGAACGGACTCTTCCGACTCTCAATCACATCTATAATCTTTTTCATCTTTTTACCCAAAAATCTTTTTTCAATATTTATTCACCTTATGTTGACTTCCGAGTCTTGAACGTAAGGGAGTACGCTCCATGTGCGTCATTGAGTGTCATTTATAGCAAGGGCAAAGACGCTGCTCCGATCAAAGCCGCATTAGCCCCTTCAAGAGAAGAAATCAAAAATCTTACCCTATCCCTATAAAGATGTAATGTATGCTTCCCAAATGCATCTCTCATAGGATTGATAAGCAAATCTCCCGCCTTAGCGACTCCACCAAAGAGTATGATTGCCTCAGGATCTGTGAAAGCGGCAAATTCAGCCGCCGCTTTTCCAAGACATTCTCCCGTGAAGTCAAATACATTTTTTGCAAGTTCATCGCCGGCTTTAGCCGCTTCAGATACCGTCTTTGCGGTCAGTTGATCTTCGGGAATTTCCCTCAGTGAAGATGGCTTTTCAGACTGAGCCATCATCCTACGGGCAGTCTCCACGATTCCACGCGCAGAAGCCACTGTCTCAAGACATCCCTTTCTCCCACATCCACATATTCTGTCGATGGCAAATGGGAAAGAGACATGACCCAGTTCCCCAGCAAAACCTCTTGCTCCACTCAGCAAATGACCATTGCAAACTACTCCTCCTCCAACTCCGGTCCCAAGTGTAAGCACAATGAAATCATTCATACCGGCTGCCACTCCGTATGCCTTCTCTCCTATAGCAGCTGCATTGGCATCATTATTCACCTTCACTGGAAGTCCCAACCGAGCTTCAATCAAGTTAGCAAGAGGGACTGGAGGCGGCCAAGGAAGATTAGTGGCCCCTTCAATACTTCCTGTGGTAGCATTCGCACTTGGAGCCCCGATACCTATACCTGCAATATCACCTTGAAGAGAATGATGTTCAATCATTCTGCCTATCCCTTCAGCAAGCAAATCTGCCCATACTTCTACTGATGGTGTCTGAGTAGGAAAAGAATCCTCATCTATGATATACCCTGTCTTATCGACAATCGCATAAACTGTATTTGTTCCGCCCAGGTCAACACCAACAGTAAAAGGCGGATATAATGGTCGTCTCTGCATAATTTCACTCTTATTGCTAAAACAAACCGTGAAATTAATAAAACTTTCTTAATTCCCCAAATAATTTCAAGAATAATTCCAAAAATTCCTTGATTCAGCTATCGCATTAACCTTCTTTCCCCTCCCACTCCTATTCTTCCTATGCGAAAGTTCTTCCTAAGCGAAAGACACTTGCTTTCATTTATATTTGTAAAATTGACCAATAATTATTAACTTTGTAGCATAATCAAAATAAAAAGCAAAAAATATATTCGAATGAAGAAATTATTTGTTTTAGCATTATTTTGTCTGACAGTCATAAATGTCAGTGCACAGACAAAAATGAAGGTTTATGATGAATCTATAAATCCTGATGTCCAAATCACGGAAGCTATCGCAAAGGCTGCCGATAATAGTAAGTTTGTCGTCGCTCAACTTGGAGGAAACTGGTGCAAATGGTGCATCAGGTTTGCCAGATTCATTGACAATGATTCAGATCTTAAGAAACTCGTCAATGATAATTTCGAATTCATCCACGTCAATTACAATCCTCGCAATCCTGAGGCAAATACTGATGTTGAGTCTACCAAGGCTGCATTGAAACGCCTCGGAAATCCCGTAAGATTCGGATTTCCCGTACTCGTGGTCATTGATAATGAAGGGAACATACTCCATATCCAAGACTCAAGTTTCTTGGAATCTGGTGAAGGCTACGACAAGGAAAAAGTTACACGTTTCTTCAAAGCATGGACTCCATCTGCGGTGAACTCATCAAAAATGTAAAATAATTTATTTTTCGCAAACAAAATCAAAGGTTATTAAGATTAAAGGTTTATATCAGGTAAAAGGAAAAAATGTATTTGATAGTTTCACATGGATTTTACCCCCTTACCTTTAACGCTTAAACTGAATTCACGAAACTTAAATTATAATGATTTTATAAATAGCTGATATTTGTATTTGAAAGGTCTGTGTGTTTTTGCCAAATGAAGATTGGAATACTTATATGCTGTCTGTTAAGCACATTCGGATGTCTTGCTCAAGTCTATAATATGGATTCTATATCCGCGACCAAGCTCCAGGAAGTTATTGTGACAGGCAATTCAGCCCGACAGCGTATAGATAACGTACGAATAGGCTCAGAACGCCTTGAACTTGGTCGGCTGTCACAACTTCCCTCTTTCGGAGGAGAAAATGATATCATCAAGTCTATCTCACTTCTTCCTGGAGTAAGAAGTGAAGGGGACGGTGGTGGTGGTTTTGAAGTCCGTGGTGGAAATGCTTATCAAAATCTGATACTACTCGACGGCATTTCCCTTTATAATCCTTCTCATGTGATGGGGATTTTCTCTACTTTCAATGACGATGCTCTCGGGAGCGCGACCCTTTTCAAAGGTCCATACCCGGCGATGTATGGAGATGCAACTTCTTCAGTGCTTGAGACTACTCTGATGCCCGGCGATATGGAATCCTTTCATGGATCATTTACCATCGGCATCCTGGCAGCCAAATTAAAGGCGGAGGGACCTATACTCAAAAATAAATTGTCGTTTGCTGTCACTGCCCGTCGTTCTTATGTTGATGCTTTCCTCAAACTTGTGCCCAAATATAGGAGTACCATAATGAATTTCTATGATATCACTGCAAAAATACGCTATACTCCTCATTCCGGACATATAATAGATGGATCATTTTTCATAAGCCACGATAATATGGCAATCAGCGATCTCATGGGACTGTACTGGGGAAATCTCGGTGCGTCTATCAATTGGATTGCAAAAAATTCAGATAGCTTCTCTTTCACATCTTCCGTTTCAATGACTCATTTCGACCCGAAAATGTCGATGGATATTATGGCTCTCAATCAAGAAATGCTCACATACATCCACAATTATTCATTTAACGAGAAGATACATTGGAACATTGCCGAGAATCATGGCATAGAGTTTGGACTTTGTTCGCAATTTCTCAAGGTGAAATCTGCCGAATGGCTGATAAATGCCTCTACTGAAAAGGAAATCCGTTCGCTTTGGGAAAATTCAGCGTGGATTGATTATAATGGATCGTTTTCAGACAAGGTCTATGTCGCTGCCGGAGCCAGATTTAACGTTTCATCCGTATTGTCGCAAAATCGTTTTCATGAATTCTTTTCTTCTTATGGAGTCCCAAATCAATTTGATGGAAAAACATTCTTAGATATCGAACCAAGAATCAACCTTAAATACAACATCTCAGAGACTCATAATATAAAAGGGGGCATAGGCAGTTCATCTCAAGATCTCCACGCTATTCGCACCACCACTACATCTTTTCCTTTCGACAGATATGCTTTGACTTCAGCCATAATAAAGCCTGAGAGAGTTATCCAATATGCTGTAGGATATTCAGGAATGACAGTCAACGGTGATTTCGATTGGTCGGCCGAAACTTTTTACCGAGATATCAAAAATGTCTATGATTATAAAGACGGGAAATCTTCATTCTCTGATATCGCACTGGAAAATATAATCCTCGGTGGGAAAGGAAGAGGATATGGTGTTGAATTAATGTTAAGAAAAAACAACGGTCGCCTTACTGGTTGGATTGCTTATACATTGTCACATACTGAAACCAAAATCCCGGGGATCAACGATGGCAAATGGTATGATGCTTCTAACAACCGGACCCACGATCTTGCTGTCACGGCAATCTTCAGACTTACTGAAAAATGGAACCTATCCGGCAGTTGGATTTTTCTTTCTGGACAACCATTGACAGCACCGGATGTGAAATATGAGATTGCAGGTGAGACATGCTATTATTATTCACAACGTAACTCATACAAGGCTCCTCCAACCCACAGACTCGACCTTTCAGCAATATACACTCATTTCGGAAGAAAATTCACGTACGAATGGGCTTTTGGAATCTACAATGCATATTGTCGTTATAATCCTTATGTGGTTTATTTCCGAGATGATCCTGACAAACCCTCAGGAACTCAAGCTGTACAACAAGCGATGTACGGTCTTGTCCCATCTGTCTCATACACCCTCAAATTCTAATCTTCAGTATCTGTATCGTCTGAGGGGATGAGTCATGGTAACCGGCTTTTAACTGCTTTGCCGGAAGGTATGAATTACCTTTCAGCATTTTCCAGCATATTTTTTTAAACATATTTAAACACTTATTACAAATGAATCGTTATACTTGAAAACACACATGATGACACTAAGCCATCACGATTCCATCTTATTAAGCAGCTATGAAAACACATATATTGACACTTGCGTATTTGTTTATTGCAACTTTTGCAACTTTTGCTGAATCAGAAAAAGACTCAGTAAAGGTTCATTTTCGGGTGTCAGACATTCATATCGACCGTGATTTCAATGGCAATGGAGCCACTCTCGACAGTATATTCTCAAAACTCGTTGCTGATTCATTGACAAGTCCTACCCACAAACTCGTGGGAGTCAAAGTGACTGGAGCAGCCTCCCCCGAGGGTCCGATCGAATTCAACCGATTTTTATCTGAAAAACGCGCCAACGCTATCTTTGACGAATTCCGAAAAAGAGGTCTTCTTCAAGATTCTCTTACTTCTTTCAGATATTTAGGTCGAGACTGGAATGGTTTGAAATCTGAGGTTGAAGCCGATAATTATGTCCCATTCAAAAGGGATGTATTGAATCTTCTTGAAAGCATAACCGGATCTACCCCCCCTGCCCATCCACTTGTAGAGCTCAAGGCGCTTCATAATGGAGAACCATACAGATATCTTTACACAAATTTATTTCCAAATCTTAGAGCTTCACGTTTGACAGTAGAATACGAAAGACTTTTCCCAACTCTCTCCGTTCCAAATTTCCAACTTGAGGGTCCGTCGCTCAATACAGAACTTGATGCTGAACTATTATCACTACCATATAATCGCTTAGGAGAAGCCAAACAATGTCGTCCCTTTTATATGGGACTCAAGACAAACATGCTCTATGATGCTCTTCTTCTTCCAAATATTGGAGCAGAATTTTATGTAGGAAAGAATATTTCGGTGACCGGCGATTGGATGTACGGATGGTGGGACCGGGATAAAACTCACTATTATTGGCGCGCATACGGAGGCAATGTAGGGGCACGTTGGTGGTTTGGAGAAAAGGCTCATGAAAAACCTCTTACCGGACATCACCTCGGAGTCTTCGCAGGGGTCATCACATACGACTTTGAGCTTGGCAAAGGGGGAATAATGGGAGGAATCCCAAGAGGGACTCTTTGGGACCGATGCAATTTCATTTCCGGTGTGGAATATGGCTATTCACTCCCGGTAGCACGAAGACTTAATATAGATTTCTCAATTGCACTGGGATATATGGGAGGAAAATATCTAAAATACGAACCTAAATATGGTTTCTATGTGTGGCAATCTACCCATCGCCTCCATTGGTTTGGGCCCACTAAAGCTGAAATCTCACTTGTATGGCTAATTGGTTGCGACAACTATAACCGATCGAAAGGAGGCTCGAAATGAAAATTTCAAGACTATATATCTTAGCTTTTATAGCATGCATCTTCACTTCCTGCACTCATAAAGACCTTTACATGGAAGAAGAGATGACATCACAACTCCAGGTAGTGTTCGACTGGAGAGAAGCACCAGATGCTGATCCTGAATCAATGGCTCTATATCTTTACGAAGAGAATGGCCTAACACCTATGCGCTTTATATTCTCAAACAAAAACGGAGGCCTTATAAAAGCTCCTTTTGGCACACGACACGCCATTTGCTTAAATGCTGATAATACCGATTGGGTGTGTATGCGTGGTAACTCAAACATCGAGACAATGGAAATCTACACCATGGATGCAGAAATGAGTAATTCAAGAGCCGCAGACTCCTCTATCCTACCCGTGCCTGATGGGTCGAAAGAGGAAAGAATTGCCGCTACTCCCGGAATGCTATGGGGAAGCAGAACAAATGGAATACATATTACACCTCATTCCGGGATGCAGACCATCACAATGTATCCTCATGAAGCGGTTTGCCATTATATAGTAGACGTATATGATGTGGAGAATCTTGAGGGAGTGGAATCATCAGCAATAGACGCCACTTTATCAGGGATGGCTGAAGGATATAATCATGGGCAAGACTCAGCTACTGATAAAACCGTCTCAATGAAATTTGATCTCACGGGAAATTCTGAGGAAAAGCATCTTCATGGAGAATTCCTTACTTTTGGAGAATGTCCGAATACTAAAGCAAAGCACTATCTGACCTTATATATGGTACTCACAGACGGAAGCAAATGGTATCATTCGTTTGATGTCACAAACCAAGTGACTGAAGCACCGGATCCTACTCATGTACATATCATCGTACGTGGTCTTAATCTTCCGGAGCCTCCTAAAGATGGAGGGAGCACAGAATTGACCACCGATGTCAATGATTGGCAGCCAATCAATGTAGATCTGAAGATGTAACATTATTTATTCATAGATGTAACAATTATTTCTTAAAAAACCTTACTTATAATCAAACCTTATCTAAAGACCAATCGTTTTATAATCAAAGGAAAGAAAAAAGATAAGACATCAGGAAATAGAATCTACTTTCTCTTTCGGATGTCGGGAAAAAAATAAAACTCGAAAAACACACAATATTATGAAAAAGACACCACTATTTTTAATGGCAGTGAGCGCAAT
>CAZWJO010000002.1:0-65689 GCA_964634905.1 uncultured Sangeribacter sp. | reverse complement strand
GGCGTTGAATCTGTCATAATAAAAAAGCAGCAATGCCTATCTGCATTACTGCTTATGTCGGGGTGACAGGATTCGAACCTGCGACCACCTGGTCCCAAACCAGGTGCGCTACCGGACTGCGCTACGCCCCGATTGCATTGGGCTTTTCTCCCTTTTGCGGTGCAAAGTTAATACTTTTTTTGGGAATGTGCAAGTATTTTTGAAAAAAAATAGTAAAATTATGTTGTTGGCATAAATATCCATGATAAAAATAACAATTATAGAGTGTGATTCGTTAAGATAATATGAAGAATACAAGTATGAAGACCATTTTAAGAATCGCGATGCTATTGACAGTTTTAATAGTGTCGGTTCCTGCGTTTGCGGGAAAGAAATCATCTAAAATTGTGTTTAAAGAGACCGCATACGACTTTGGCAAGATTTCGCTGAAAGAGGGTAAGGTGTCTCATGAATTTACTTTTACCAATGATGGTGAGGGAAATCTCGTCATCACAAATGCCAGGGCAGATTGCGGGTGCACTCGCCCCGAATATAGTGATGCTCCCGTGGCACCAGGAAAAAGCGGAACTGTTAAAGTGACGTTCGCCCCGGCTGCAAAAGGATTTTTCTCAAAAAAAATCACCATTACCACAAATGGGAATCCACGGAAGACAAGGCTTCTGATAAGAGGGGAAGTGACGGAATGAAGAAAAAGTCGGAAGAGAAGAGATGCAGGACCTCCCTGTGGTCGATATCAATGCTATGCGTAATGGCATTGACACCGGCTGCGTTTGCCCAGATAGAAAAGACTCTTGAGTTTATTCCCGATAAGGTGGATTTTGGAAAGATAAGGGAGGAAGATGGGAAAGTGTCGAGGGAAGTAAAAGCAATCAACATATCGAATGACTCCACGTTTATTATCTCAGCACGGACAAGCTGTGGATGTAGCGGGGTGGAGTATCCGAAGGATGTCATAGCACCCGGCGATACGATTGACGTGACCGTGACGTATGATCCGGTGAATCGTCCCGGAAAATTTCTGAAAACAGCGAGGTTTTTCACAGGTCCGGAGCGTATCAGCAATTCAATTAAACTGAGTGGTACCGTAATTCCGAGCCGGAATAACCTTGACAAGTCATATCCGGAAAAGTCGGGGTCACTCCGTCTAAGCACTATGATGGTCAATGCAGGGGAGATGTCAAGAACAGAGGCGCGGCCTCTGTTTGTAGGGCTATACAATGATAGTGAAACGCCATTGGTGGTGACTCCGGAGACAGATGCGGCAGCCTTGGAAGCTGGAATTGCCCCCGACACCATAGAGGCCTATGGAATAGGGACGCTGACATTGATGCTAAAAGGGAGGCTTATACCGGAAAATGACAAGGAGATCTTTTATAGGGCATTCCTGGTAGACGCTTCCGCGGGCGATACAGTGGTCAGTATTCCTGTCGGCGCCATAGTGAAATGAAGACAATAAATGTAGGTAATCCAAAATAATCAGTACATCATGGAACATCCAGAAAATGATGCTAAATATGTCGGACTTAGGGTAAATGCAGGTGTGAAATCCAATCCGACGGTCAATCCGTATAGAAAAGTAGTAAAGAAGAAAAGAATACTGTCAGCCGATGAATATGTAGAGGGGATCCTGAAGGGAGATGTCAGCCTACTCGGAAGGGCAGTGACTCTGATAGAGAGCACCGCAGATGACCATCAGGCTATAGCTCAGGAAGTGATAGAAAAATGTCTTCCATACAGTGGCAATTCAAGAAGAATAGGCATCACGGGAGTGCCAGGAGCAGGGAAATCCACATCGATAGATATGTTTGGAATGCACGTGATCAATCAGGGGCATAAATTGGCAGTGCTTGCCATCGACCCGAGCAGTGAGCGTACGCGTGGAAGCATCCTTGGCGATAAGACAAGGATGGAGAAGCTGTCGCTCGAAAAGGATGCGTTTATCCGGCCTTCTCCTTCGGGAGGATCATTAGGGGGAGTGGCACGCAAGACGCGGGAGACCATTGTGCTTTGTGAGGCAGCCGGCTACGATCGTATCTTTGTTGAGACAGTAGGAGTCGGACAAAGTGAAACAGCAGTTCACTCGATGGTAGACTTCTTCTTGCTCATACAGGTGGCGGGCACCGGCGATGAGCTTCAAGGCATCAAGCGAGGCATAATGGAGATGGCCGACGGGATTGCTATCAACAAATGTGACGGAGATAATGTAGACCGATGTAAATTGGCAGCCCAACAATTTCGCACTGCACTGATGCTATTCCCGCCGACGCCGAGCAAATGGGTTCCGGAGGTGGTCACCTATAGTGGCTACTATGGCTATGATATCGACAAAGTATGGGATATGATCGACCGCTATTTCAAATATGTTGAGGAGACGGGATATTTCGAACGCAAGCGCAACGAGCAGGCTCGCTATTGGATGACAGAGACAATAGAGGAGCAACTTCGGACTCGCTTTTATCATACGCCCGGGTTAAAGGAACTTCTCGAGCAGAAGGAGCTTAGGGTGCTCAATAATGAACAGTCGTCGTTTACAGCTGCAAAGGATATTCTTGACTATTATTTTGATTCTTTGCGTAAATAGTTGGTTAGTAATATTTTATTTAAATTGCACAGTCTATTGTCACATTAAAGTGTAAATAAACTCGCATTAAGAGTTGCATTTGTTAAATATTTTAACTAACTTTGCATTGCTTAAAAAGTAAGCGCAAAAAATCATTACCAAGATAGTATTATTAGCTGATATATGGCATCATCATATTGGATAATCACCGATTTTGCAGTTTTCTGCGTGGCGTTAGTGCTGACAGGAATCATCATACCTCAAATATTGCTCATAGCATTCAGAAAAAAACTCTTTGATGAAGTGGATGAGCGCAAGATACATAAGGGGATCGTGCCAAGACTGGGCGGCATAGCGTTCCTCCCGGCGATAATTTTTGCAATATGTCTTGTCCTTGCAGTCAACATAAGCTTAGGTATATCAGACTCCTCTGATGTCTTTATAGGCTGGGGCAAATCAATAATGTATCTTCTGTGTGCCGAGATGCTGATGTTTCTTGTAGGTATTGCCGACGATTTGATAGGAGTGCGGTATAAGGCAAAATTTGTATGTCAGATTCTTGCTGCTATATTTATATGTGCCTCGGGAGCCTATATCCATGATATGTGTGGTGTGTTTTGGATAGGGTTGCTCCCGTCATGGCTTGGATGGTGCATATCAGGATTTTTCGTAGTGTATATAGTCAATGCGGTCAACTTGATAGACGGAATCGATGGTCTTGCCTCGGGACTGAGCGGAATTGCCTTAATATTCTATGGAATAGTTCTTGCCAATGCTCATGAATGGGTATTGAGCCTTTTAGTCTGGGCTCAGCTTGGTACGCTTGTACCTTTCTTCTACTACAATGTGTTTGGAAATCCCAATAAGAGAAAGAAAATCTTTATGGGAGATACCGGGTCGTTGACATTGGGTATGCTTCTCTCCTTTATAGCACTTAGTGTGACTAATATAGATGCGCACGTAGTCACAAAGGATTACAACCAGCTCGTATTGGCCTTTTCTCCTCTGATCATACCGGCTTTCGACGTGGTCAGAGTCTATCTCCATAGGATCAGGAATCATAGGAATCCATTTCTTCCGGATAAGTGTCATATCCATCATAAGCTTCTTGCCTTAGGCCTCAATCAGCGGGCATCACTATGTGCAATTTTGCTATCGGCTGTCATATTTATGCTGGCAAACGTAGCTCTGTCGCCCTATGTGTCGGCGACGTGGCTTGTAGTTGGCGATGTCGTGCTATGGATATGCGGCAATCTTCTAATCACGCGTGCGATTCGTAAGAAAGAAGCTGAGACACATACTTCTCTGTATGAATAAATTAAAGACTTAATATTAAATGAAGATACAATCAATTATCAAGAATGCTCTATATGTCCTCGTTTTGTCGTGTCTTGTAGTAAGTTGCTCGACTCCAAAGAATATAGCATATTTGCAAGGGTCTGAAAACGCTGAGATATTTGAAATAACATCGGCAGAAAATAAGGTGATTAAAGTAGCTCCTTTTGATAAGCTTTCGATAACGGTAACATGTAAGGATCCAGCCTTGGCGCAGATGTTCAACCTCCAGGTCTACACTAACTCTACAGCTCAAAGGACCGGATATAATGGGAATGACAGCTTTAGAGATTACAATGTAGGATATAGCGATGGTATCAATGGCTTCACTGTATCAGCTGAGGGTACGATCGACTATCCTGTGCTTGGCGAGATAAAAGTAGAGGGTATGACCCGCAATGAACTTGCAGCCTTTATTAAGGGAGAGATAATGGGGCGCGGGTTGATAAAAGACCCAATAGTCACTGTTGAGTTTCTTAATGTCGGAATATCTGTGCTTGGAGAGGTTGTTTCTCCCGGCAGATATGATATGAATGTTGATGTCTTGACGATAATGGAAGCACTGTCGCTTGCAAGAGACTTGACGATACAGGGCAACCGACAAAATATAAAAGTACTTCGTAAGAATGGCGATAAAGTGCAGACGTATATTGTAGATATCACCGATACAGAAGGGTTGATGAAATCGCCGGCATATTATCTGAAACAAGGTGATATTGTCTATGTTGAGCCCAATGATATCAGAAAACGCCAGACTATCAACAACGGTAATAGCGTGATGAATATAAGTTTCTGGGTTTCCGTGGCATCGCTACTTACATCCGCTGCCATACTCTTTAAAAAATAGACTCCGTGTTGGCACATAAAAATAAAAGTAGAGAGTTTATAAATTAGAGTTAACAGGACAAAAGGAAAGGAAAAAGCTATGTGGCTGTTTAAAGAAAAGATAGCAACACTTGAAAATGCCGGATTGCTTACGGGGATGACCGATTGGCATTCCCATGTGCTTCCCGGAGTGGACGATGGCATACAGACACTTGAAGATTCATTGGCAGTGTTGCAGCATTTCGATGCGAAGGGGGTAGATACTTTATGGCTGACCCCTCATATTATGGAAGATTATCCAAACACTACAGAAGATCTGAAGAGACGTTTCGAGGAGCTTAAAAAGGCATGGAATGGAAAAGTCAAACTTCGTTTGGCTTCAGAAAATATGCTTGATTCTCTTTTCGAGGAGAGGCTTGCCAAGAAAGATTTGCTTCCAATAGGGGATAAGGCCGACCATCTTCTTGTGGAGACATCATATTTTTCCGCTCCAATGGGATTTGACAAAACTATAGACTCCATAATGTCGGCAGGGTATTTCCCTCTTTTGGCACATCCTGAAAGATATAGGTATATGGATGAGTCAGACTATAAAAGGCTTCGTGGAAAGGGAGTCAAGATGCAGCTTAATTATGTTTCGCTTGTCGGCGGCTATGGCGAGACAGCTCAAAAAAAGAGTATGTGGCTACTGAAAAATGGATATATAGATGTAGTAGGGAGTGATGTCCATAGGCTAAAGAGCAATCAGAGCCTTATAGGGGCAAAGCCATCTAAGAAAGAATCTCTTGAGATGCTTCTTAAAGTAGTAAGAGAGGGCAATAAGATTTGAAGATGGAGAGGATATTGCTAAGGATGTGCAAGATGTCGGGCCATGAGATGCCATTCATCCAAGAGGCTTTCGAAGGAGAGTGGGTGGTGCCTTTGGGTCCGAATGTGACAGGATTTGAAGAAGATCTTGCGAGATTTCTTGCTACAGAAAAGAAAGTGGTAGCTCTCTCGTCGGGTACTGCTGCACTTCATCTGGGATTGCTCGGTCTTGGAGTCAAAGAGGGCGACGAAGTGATGGTGCAGTCGATGACATTCAGTGCGTCAGTCAACCCGGTCAGGTATGTAGGTGCGATTCCGGTGATGGTAGATTCAGAGCCATTTTCATGGAATATGGATCCTGAGCTTCTCGACTATGCAATTTCAGATAGAATTAAGCAGACGGGCAGAAAGCCTAAGGCGATAGTGGTAGTATGCCTTTATGGTATGCCGGTGGATTATACACAGGTAATTGAAGTGGCAAGGAAATGGGATATTCCTGTTCTTGAGGATGCTGCGGAGGCATTTGGATCGTCGTATGATGGAAAAAAATGTGGCACTTTTGGAGACTATGGAGTATTATCGTTTAATGGCAACAAGATGATCACAACCTCCGGAGGTGGAGCACTTGTATGTCCGGATGAAAATACTGCCCGAAAGACAATGTATTATGCCACTCAAGCACGGCTTGGATATGCTTATTATCAACATGAAGAGATAGGCTACAACTATCGTATGAGCAATATATCAGCCGGAATTGGACGTGGACAGATGATGGTGGCAGAGGAATACATAGCCCATCATCGTCATCGTCAAGCTTATTATCGGGAGCATCTGAGAAATATAGAAGGAATCGAATTGCATGAGAATCCCTCAAGCAAATATGACAGTAATTTTTGGCTATGTACAGTTCTTATAGATGAAAATTTGCGTGTCAAAGGGGAAGAGAATGCCTATTCGGCTGCCATCACTTCTACGGTAGGAGGTGCTGGAGGCGTCACGGGGAAAGGAGTGTCAATCCATACAGATTGCGAACCAAACCGCAATGTTGAGGCTATAAGGCTTGGACTTGCAGAACAAGGAATAGAGAGTCGTCCGCTTTGGAAGCCGATGCATAGGCAGCCAGTATTTTCATGTTTCCCTTCATATCAGAATGGAGTGGCAGAAGATTTGTTTCACCGAGGACTTTGTCTCCCTTCGGGCCCATACGTCAGCGATAAAGATGCCGACCGAGTGATCAATGCCATAACTTCGCTAATAATCTGAGTAGCTATGGAAAGAGGCGCTTTTGACCGCACCGCTCTTCTCGTCGGAGAAAAAGCCATGGAAAGGATATCACAAATAAATGTGATAGTCTTTGGCATAGGGGGAGTAGGGAGTTGGGTGGCAGAATGCCTCGTAAGGACAGGTGTCAGGCGTCTGACTCTTGTGGATTCGGATGAAGTGTCGGTCACCAACATCAACCGGCAGATGCCGGCTACCACCAAGACAATAGGAGAAGTGAAGACAGAAGCAGCTAAGCGAAGACTCCTTGATATCAATCCTGAAGCTGAAATCAAGACTATAAACATATTTTATGATGCTTCGACTGCTTCTGCAATAGATCTGACAGAATATGATTATATAGTGGATGCTATAGACTCACTGAAAGATAAGGCATTGCTGATTGTCAACGCTACCAAGAGCGGACGAAAATTATTCAGCAGTATGGGAGCAGCGTTGAAAATGGATCCTTCCAAAATAAAAGTTGGAGAATTTTGGAGTGTGAAAGGGTGTCCGCTGGCAAGGGCACTCCGACAGAAATTCAAGAAGGAAAAGCAATATCCTTCAAAGAAATTCAAGTGTGTCTATTCGGATGAGTTGCTTGTCAATAAGGGGATTACCACTGAAACGAGCCCATATAAGGCACGAATCAACGGAAGTCTATGCCATATCACTGCAATTTTTGGCATGACATTAGCTGGAGAGATAATAAAAGATATATATATTCATTCCCGGTAGAGGAAGAAAAGATATCACATAATTGTTATGATGAGTGATAGAATAATAAAAAAGGTATTTTGGAGATCTGTCAGGATGATAATCATTCTGACGAGCGTCTTCATAACGCATGCCGAAATACCATTCACTTATCATGCATCAGTGACGGGTCAGGTGTCTACCCTGTCATTGTCTCCATATATGCTTGGCTCATGGAATGAGGGGCGATATGTCGAAGGAAACGGTATATGGCAGGAGGCCGGGATAGGAAAAGAATTAGACCTGTCAAAAAGATTCAGTTGGAGTTTCGGATTGGACTATATCGCTGGAGCCGCCCAAAAGACTGACTATGACCGATGGAATGACTCAGAAAAAGAGTGGACTAAACATTCTGCCCATCTGCCGTATATAAGGCTTCAGCAATTGTATGGTGAATTAAAATACAGACAGGTTTTTCTTACGCTGGGAATGAAAAACAGTCATTCGAAGATAGTAGATGATGAATTATCTTCCGGCGACTTGACAAGAAGCAACAATGCCCCCCCTATCCCCGGAATTGCCGGTGGCTTTCTGGATTTTCAGGATATTCCATTCACTAAAGGATGGGTACAGATAGATGGAGAAATCATGTATGGGAAAATGACAGATTCCGGATTTAAGAAATCGGAGTTTAATTATTATTCCGGAATAGAGGCGATCAATCTTTGGTATAATTATAAAAGATGCTATTTCCGGACTAATCCCGATAAGAAATTTCATGTGACCGTAGGGATGCAAGCCGCTTCATTCGATGGAGGAGCCACATTTACCTATATTAATGGGAAACTTATAAAGTCAGAAATACGAGGTTTCAATTTAGAAGATGTGTTCCAGATGTTTTTTCCACGTCCCGGAGGTGAGGCTTACTATGCAGGGTCTCATTTAGGCTCGTGGGATCTTAAGGCCGTATATAAGTTTCGGGATGAATCAAAGCTTTCCGCCTATTTTGAATGGCCTTGGGAAGATGGGTCAGGTATAGGAAAGATGAACGGATTCGACGGACTGTGGGGAATTAAATATGATTTTGCGCATAAAGGTATCGTGACTAAGGCCCTTGTAGAATACCTTGATTTTACTAATCAGTCAGGACCGATACATTTCGATCCGGAAGATAATCTGGAATCTCCGCTGTTAGGTTATGCCCAGGGTGCTGATGACTATTACAACAACGACTTTTATGGGGCATATTCAAACTATGGAATGAGTATTGGCACGCCATTTCTTGTCTCTCCAATATATAACCGAAATGGAGTGTTAAGATTTCTCCATACGAGAGCTCGTGGCTTTCATATAGCATTGGCAGGAAATCCTTGTGATTGGTTGAGCTATACGGCCAAGATAGGTTACGAAAAAGCTGGAGGAGCGGGCAAATATCCATCTTTCCGCAGGCTTGAATCGACATCAGCTATGATAGATGCTTCGGTGGTGCCGGTCAGTAAAATACCGGGATTTAAATTGAATGTTTGCGTTGCTTTTGACGCAGGTGAATTGCGTGGTGATAATTGGGGTGTCAGATTGCAAATGTCCTATAGTGGTGGATTCAAAATCAGGAATAAGAAATGAAAATAAGATGGATAATTTCGATATGCATATTGTGGTTTGGCATCTGTGGATGCACTCAATATAATGGTCATTTGGGTCCGATTTTTGGTTCGTGGGCTCTAATTGAGATTTCTCAAGATGGGATGCCTTTGAATTTAGAAGAAGAGACCATATTTAGTTTTCAGAACCAAATAGTCCAAGTGGTCAAAAGAGAGGAGCCTCCTATGACTTCAGTCTATCGTTATGGAAATTTTGAGAAGACAGACAATTCCCTAATCCTGAAATTCCAGATCAATCCAACTCCAAGCGGCAATATGGGCTACATGACTCCCGATTGGATGTATCTTCCTCTTGACGAATCTGCCATCAGATTCAACATCAAAGAGCTCAATGGGAAAAAGATGGTGCTTGTGTTGATGTCAGGGTCAAGGAGTCTGCAGTATACTTTTACCCGAACATGGTAGATAATAATTACAAGTAAACGACAAGCAAAAAAAGTCCGACGCTCAATGAGCATCGGACTTTAAGTCATTTTTAAGGGTGGTCACATTATTCAGCTTTGCCATCGCTGCCAAGCACGTTAAGGATCTTATGCTTGTAGAGTTTCTCCATTTCATCGCGAGCCGGGCCAAGGTATTTGCGCGGGTCGAATTCACCCGGTTTCTCAGCGAGGACTTTGCGAACTGCAGCAGTCATAGCGAGACGGCTGTCAGAGTCGATATTGATCTTGCAGACATCCATCTTAGCAGCCTTGCGGAGTTCCTCTTCCGGGATACCGATAGCGTCAGGAAGCTTCCCACCATATTCGTTGATGATGTCGACATATTCCTGAGGCACAGAGCTTGAACCATGAAGCACGATAGGGAAATCAGGGAGTTTCTCTTCAACAGCCTCAAGCACGTTGAATGCCAATGGAGGAGGAACGAGACGGCCGGTCTTTGGGTCGCGAGTGCACTGCTCCGGGGTGAATTTGTATGCACCATGAGAAGTGCCGATAGAGATAGCGAGGCTGTCACACTGAGTGCGAGCCACGAACTCAATCACTTCCTCAGGATCGGTGTAAGTGTGATGATCAGAGCTAACCTCGTCTTCAACGCCAGCAAGAACACCGAGTTCTCCTTCTACAGTCACATCAAACTGATGAGCGTAGTCAACAACTTTCTTTGTCAGTTCGCAGTTGTCTTCGAAGCTGAGGTGGCTACCGTCGATCATGACAGATGAGAATCCATTGTCGATGCAGTCCTTGCAAGTTTCAAATGTATCACCGTGGTCGAGGTGGAGAACTATCTCAGGTTTTTCCCATCCGAGGCTTTTTGCGTATTCTACAGCACCCTGTGCCATGTAGCGGAGAAGTGTCGGGTTAGCATAGTTGCGAGCTCCCTTTGACACCTGAAGGATAACAGGGCTCTTTGTTTCAGCTGCAGCCTTGATGATAGCCTGAAGCTGCTCCATGTTGTTGAAATTGAATGCGGGGATTGCATAGCCACCGTGTACGGCCTTTGCAAACATCTCACGTGTGTTGACAAGACCAAGTTTCTTATAATCTACCATTTTACCTAAAACATTTTTCGCATCAGACACGCCCTAAAGCTCGTCTGACACAAGGTTATCTAATAATAGTATGCAAATTTAATTAATATTTTTGAATCTTGCACTATCCTTTTTGGAAAAATCGGCTTTTTTGGTTAAATTTGTAGTCGAAAACGAAAACTTAAGAAATTTGACAATAAATGGCCTGAAGAAAAGATATGAAAATTTTCAGTTCCAAAGATATAAAAGACCTTGATTTAGCCACTTGTGAGGCGCAAGGTATCGACTCTCTGACATTGATGGAGAGAGCCGCAAATGCAGTAGTGAAAGAGATACGCTCGAGATTCCTTCCCAGCAGAAGAATAGTGATATTTGCCGGTCCCGGCAACAACGGGGGGGATGCTTTAGCTGTGGCAAGATTATTGTCAGAGCAAGGGTATGGAAGTGTTGAAGTGTATCTGTTCAATGTCAGAGGTCAGCTTTCAGAGGATTGTGAGGCGCAGAAAAAGAAACTTTTTGACTCAGAAGCGAAGGTGCAGTTTAATGAAATCACAAGATCGTTTGTCCCTCCTCATTTAAGCACAACCGATATTATCATCGATGGCCTCTTTGGAGTGGGACTGCGTGATCCTCTGACGGAAGGTTTCGCTGCCGTAGCACGATTGATCAATGAATCGGGTGCATACGTTGTAAGTATCGACATTCCTTCGGGACTTGCAGCGGAATGGAACAGCAATTTCTTATTCCATAATATGGTGCATGCCAATCTCACGTTGACCTTCCAGTTTCCTAAGCTTTCATTCTTTTTTGCGGAAAATGCCGATATAATAGGCGATTTGGTGGTGCTCGACATAGGACTCGACCGAAAGGCCTTGAAAAGCATGAAATCAGAATGGCTGTTGATTGAGGCGCGTACACTATATAAACTTCTACGACCAAGAAATCCCTTCAGCGCAAAACGTGATTATGGGTCGGTCATGATTTTTGCCGGTAGTTTAGGCATGATGGGGGCTGCCGTGCTATGTGCCAAGGCAACCCTTAAAAGTGGTGCAGGCCTTGCGACCGTGCACGCTCCGCGAGTGGGACTGACAATATTGCAGACGGCAGTGCCAGAAGCGATGTTTGAGCCAGACCGGAATGAGAGAATTATCAGCGACATGAGCTTGCACCATACCCATCAGGCAATAGCTGTCGGACCGGGACTGGGCACCAATGACCTTACAGTGAATGCTCTTGAATTGATGCTTAAGACATGTAAGTCTCCGATGGTGCTCGATGCGGATGCCCTTAATTGCATCGTAAAGCGCCCTTCATTGCTTACAATGCTTCCTCCACGTACCATCATCACTCCTCATATCGGAGAATTTGACCGGCTGTTTGGCGAGCAGCCATCATCAGAAATGAGGCTTAAAAAAGCAATAGAGGTGGCAAAACTATATGAAATAGTGATTGTGCTTAAAGGGCACTATACGATGATAGTGCGTCCAAGTGGCGTCCCGGTCGTCTACTTCAATTCCACCGGAAACGCCGGAATGGCAACTGCTGGGGCAGGAGATGTGCTGACCGGAGTCATAGCAGGATTCTTGGCCCAGGGTATGCAACCGGAAAATGCAGCTGCACTCGGAGTCTTCATTCACGGCAGGGCTGGAGATATTGCCTCGGAAGAAGTCGGAGAGTATGGAGTAGTGGCATCAGATATATCTGACCGTATAGGAAGAGCAATCAAAGATGTCGTGGATCGTAAAATTTAATATAAAAGTCAATAATTCAAATTATAAGCGTATTATCATTAATGCATTTTCATTTGAACACCGGTGACCAAAAACTTGCTTTAGCTGAAGCGTAGCTAATTATGAATTATGCATTATGAACTATGCATTAATACTCAATTGATATGAAGAGACCAATATTAATGTTGACTGGCTTGTTGGCTTGTTTTGGTATGTATGGACAAGCTACCAAAGTGCTCACTGCAGAGAAGAGCAATGATTATGGACTCGTCTATTCATTGCCTACCACAGCATTAGAAGTGGAAGTCACGGCAACGCATCAAGTCGGGAAAAAAGGCCCATATTATCTATATGCAAAAAAGTCGATAGGAACAGAAAAAGCTGTAGCTGAAGACTTTGAAAAGTGGGAAATTACAGAGGTTAAAGTGCTCCCGTATGGCGTGTCTGATTCCGGCACCCAATATCTTATGCAGCTTCGGCCAGGGGCATTGACTTCAATTACAGTAGATCCCAATGGGATGCTTCTTGCAATTAATAAAGAAGTGCAACCTAAGTCTGAATCAGCCTCTCCCAACGATAAAGCGCAGAAAGAAAAAGTGAAGTGGCCGACTGGTAGCGAGTATCTTGATTTTGTAGATGAAGATTTTGTAGCGTCAAAGAGTTCAGCTAAGCAGGCTCAGTTGCTTGCTGAGTCGCTTATGGAGGTAAGGGAGTCAAAACTTGCTCTTACAAGAGGCACAGCGGATGCTATGCCGGCTGACGGCAAACAGATGGAGCTTATGCTCGCATCGCTCGGAGAGCAGGAGGCGGCTCTCAATGCAGCCTTCACAGGAAGCATCACAACAGAGACTGTCACTCGAAAATATACATATATCCCGGAAGGAGATGGTGAGAATATACTTTTCCGAATGTCTGATTTTGCAGGCTTCGTGGATGCTGACGATCTTTCCGGCGATCCGGTGTACATAAAGATAGAGACTTTAAATGAAGCCTCACTTCCTGTTGACGCAAAGGGTGAGCCAAAAAAACTCCCAAAAAATGCTGTCATTTACAATATTCCGGGAAGTGCCCAGGTGACAATCACTACGCTCGGAAAGAAATTATACGAGAAGGAGATGCAGCTGTCGCAGTTTGGAATGACATTCGGTCTGGATCCGGTGCTTTTCACTGATAAAAAAGAGCCGTCGTTTGCAGTGTTTGACCCCGTCACCGGAGCTCTTCTTGAGATAGGCTCCGTGTCAAAATAATCTTCCCTCTTTTAGGGTATTAAAGCCCTTAATGCCCTAAGAGCCTCTAAGGCCTTTAAAGCCTTTAAAGCCTTTAAAGCCCTAACCAAAAATACTCTAAACTTCTAATAAATAACCCAATGGCAACAAAACCTTTCCATTATCAAGAGCCATTTGAGCTTGGCCCCGACACTACGGAATATAAGCTCATAACTAAAGACTATGTGAAGACAGAAGACTGGAACGGCCACGAAATGCTCGTGGTCGACCCCGAGGCCCTCACTATCATTGCAAACGTAGCTTCGCACGACTGCTCATTTATGCTCCGCAGGGAACACAATGAGATGGTAGCTAAGATCCTTCATGATCCGGAAGCTTCAGAAAACGATAAGTTTGTAGCACTTACTATGCTGCGCAACGCTGAAATAGCAGCTAAGGGAGTGCTTCCTTTCTGTCAGGATACAGGCACTTCAATCTGTGCAGCCTATAAGGGACAGCAGGTCTGGACGGGATGTAACGATGAGGAGAAAATATCTCTCGGAGTCTACAAGACTTACACAGAAAATAATCTTCGCTACTCTCAGAATGCGCCTCTGACAATGTATGATGAGGTTAACACCGGCTGCAACCTTCCTGCGCAGATCGACATCCACGCTACTGAAGGAAATGAATACAAATTCCTCTTTGTAGCAAAGGGTGGTGGCTCAGCCAACAAGACTTATCTATATCAAGAGACTAAGGCTATCCTCAACAAGAAGACTCTCGTGCCTTTCTTGATTGAAAAGATGAAGACACTTGGCACTGCAGCATGTCCTCCTTACCACATCGCTTTCGTAATCGGTGGCACCAGCGCAGAGAAGAATCTTGAAGTAGTGAAGAAGGCTTCTGTGAAATATTTCGACAACCTTCCCACCACGGGTAATGAATATGGACGTGCTTTCCGTGACGTAGAGCTTGAGAAAGAACTTCTCGAAGCTGCACATAATATCGGTTTGGGAGCTCAGTTCGGTGGCAAGTATTTTGCACATGACATCCGCGTAATCCGTCTGCCACGCCACGGTGCGTCTTGTCCTGTAGGGATGGGCGTAAGCTGCTCAGCCGACCGCAACGTGAAGGCCAAGATCAATAAGGATGGTCTTTGGATTGAAAAACTTGACGAAAATCCCGGAGAACTTATCCCTGTTGAACTCCGTCAGGCAGGAGAAGGGGAAGTGATCGAAATCGATCTCAACCGCCCGATGGAAGAGGTGCTCGCAGACCTTAATAAATATCCGGTTTCCACCCGCCTTTCACTAAAGGGTACGATTATCGTAGGCCGCGACATCGCTCACGCAAAGATAAAAGAACGTCTGGATGCCGGCGAACCAATGCCTGATTACCTTAAGGAACATCCTATCTACTACGCAGGTCCGGCAAAGAAGCCGGAAGGTCTTCCTTCAGGATCTTTTGGACCGACTACAGCAGGACGTATGGACTCTTACGTAGACCAGTTCCAGGCTGCAGGTGGCTCTATGATAATGATTGCAAAGGGCAACCGCTCACAGCAAGTGACGGATGCTTGCAAGAAGCATGGAGGTTTCTATCTTGGATCGATCGGAGGCCCGGCTGCTATCCTTGCTAAGAATTCAATCAAGAATGTTGAGCTCCTTGAATATCCTGAGCTTGGAATGGAGGCCATCTGGAAGATCGAAGTTGAGAACTTCCCGGCATTTATCCTTGTGGACAACAAAGGCAACGATTTCTTCAAGCAGATCAAGCCTCGCTGCCCTATGGCTTAATCTAATGATGAATGATTAATTATAAATGATAAATTAATTATCAAAGAATAATTTATTTCTTGATGGCCGACAGACTGCACAATTCCCCATGGAAATGGATTCCCTCGCTTTATATAGCTGAGGGAATCCCTTATTGTGCAGTGAATACTCTTCCGGTGCTATTCTACTGTGAACTCGGAATCTCAATTCCGGAGATCACTGTATGGACCGGTCTTCTGTCGCTTCCTTGGATGATAAGGCCTTTCTGGAGTCCGTTTGTTGACATTTTTTCCACAAAGAGAAAATGGACATTGGCAATGCAGCTTCTGATGACACTCTGTATGCTTGCAGTTGCATTGTGCCTTCCTACCTCATTCTTTTTCGCATCCACTTTAAGCGTGTTTGCATGTATGGCATTTTTCTCTGCCACACACGATATTGCAGCCGACGGATTTTATATGCTTGCTCTCTCGGAAAAACAACAAGCTGACTTCGTTGGCATACGGTCAACGTTCTATAAGGTTGCGACTGTCTTGGGCCAAGGAGGATTAACGCTTTTGGCAGGATGGCTTGAAAGCCGTGGAATGGCTCCGTCAGGCTCATGGGCGATTGTCTTTTATTGTCTGACTGCGGTCTTCTTCTGTATATGGCTTTGGCATACTCAGGCTCTTCCCAAGCTTGCAGACGACCATCCCATCGGAGGCACGACTGCTTCAGGAATCATTAAGGACTTCTGTATGACCTTTGTCACCTTCTTCAAAAAGAAACATATAGCTGCGGCATTGACCTTTATGCTTCTCTTCCGATTTCCGGAGGCTATGTGTACGAAGATGGTCGCTATCTTTATGAAGTCGCCTCTCGAAGATGGTGGTCTTGGACTTTCCTTGACAGAAATCGGGTTTGCCAACGGGACAGTTGGCGTTATAGCTCTTCTTGTGGGAGGTGTCTTAGGAGGCATTGCGATTGGGAAAGGTGGGCTCAAGCGTTGGATATGGCCAATGGCTTTGTCACTTGCGGTCCCATGTGTCGTATATTGTCTATTGGCAATATGGCCAACTACGGGATTCCATTGGATATGTGTAGCAGTGGGGTTTGAGCAGTTTGGCTATGGGTTCGGACTGACCGCCTTGATGATGTATATGATCTATTTTGCCCGAGGCGAGTCGGAGACATCTCACTATGCCTTCTGTATAGCCTTTTCTATGGCCGGGATAATGCTCCCCGGGATGGCAGCGGGATGGATATTTGAACGATTTGCAGATCTTGGCATCACTGGATTTAGCGATGGAAATGTGTTTGAGATATATTTCTGGTTTGTTATGGTCTGCTGCCTGACGACATTTGTAGCCTGCTGGATAGCGACCCCCTCTATCCGGGAGATCTCAAAAGCACAAAATAGCTAAAAATTAAATACTTAAACGATTCAACGTTTAAACAATTAAACATCAAAATACAATGAAATTATTTCTTGCACTGACAGTAGCTGCAACAGCTACATTCACTTCCGGAGCCAGCTATATGGATAAATATCAGGCTGCGCAAGCTGATCCGAAAATTGAAATACCTGATTCTACAGGTTTCAAATTTACTGATGTAAAGGTCAATAAGACCACTTCAGTGAAAGACCAGAATAAGTCTGGAACTTGCTGGGCATTCTCCGGAACATCAATGATAGAAGACGATGTAATGCGTAAAGGTGGTCCTGAACTCGACATTTCAGAAATGTGGACAGTGCGCAACTGCTATATCGACAAGGCAAAGAAATTTATAAGCACAAATGGCAATATAAATTTTGCTCAAGGTGGTTCTTTCTCCGATGTGATTTATGCCATTGACCACTACGGTGCAGTTCCGGAGGAAGTGTATGCAGGGCTTAATTATGGCGAAGATAAACATTCTCATTATGAAATGGCTGCAGCTCTGGAGGCCTATTTGAATGCCATTAACAAAAACCCAAACAAGAAGTTGTCTACCGCTTGGCTTCCCGGTTTTGTTGGGATACTTGATGCATATATGGGTCCTGCAGTAGAAAGCTTCACTTACAATGGCAAGACCTATACTCCACAGTCATTTGCAAAGGAAATGAATATCGTGCCTGATGAGTATGTCTCATTCACAAGCTACACTCACCATCCTTTCTATAAGCCATTCGCTCTTGAGATTCCCGACAACTGGCTCTGGGCTGAGAGCATAAACATCCCAATGGAAGAAATGAAGAGAATTGTAGACGAGGCACTTGACAATGGCTTCACTGTAGGTTGGGCTGCTGATGTCAGCGAAAAAGGATTTAAATGGCGTAAGGGATATGCTCTTCTTCCAGAAAAGAAAGCAAAGGAAGATATGGATAATGCGGAGGTTGCTCGCTGGACTCAACTTTCCGATTCCGACCGCGACGCTATGCAGTATGATATCAAGGGTCCTGTAAAGGAGCGTACTATCACTCAGGAAGACCGTCAACGTTCGTTTGAGAACCGTGAGACCACCGACGACCATGGAATGGTAATTGTTGGCTATGCTACAGACCAGGAAGGCAACCGCTATTATAAGGTGAAAAATTCATGGGATACCAATCAGCTTTATAATGGATATTTCTATGTCTCCGAACCTTATTTCTTAGAAAAGACACTCGACATTATGCTCAATAAAGCAGGAGTGCCCAAGGATATCGCAAAGAAAGCAGGACTTAATTAACGCTTTGCGTTTTGCGTTTTGAGTCTTGCGAGATATCTTAATCACCACGCAAAACGCAAAACGTAAAACGCACTACGCACCACGCACCACGCAAAACGCACTACGCAAAACGTATAACGCAAAGATGGAAGTTAAAGCAAAAAAATCATTGGGGCAGCATTTCCTCACGGATTTGCCCACCGCAGAGAAGATAGCCGAAACCATATCTGCCAAAGAACTTTCGGAAGCTTGCGGAGAAGAGAAAGGCTCTGTTTGGGGATCTCTCCCGGTGATTGAGATAGGTCCCGGTATGGGGGTCTTGACTGATTATCTGGTGTCTGCAGGTCGCGACGTGACCGCTATTGAGATCGATCATGAAAGTGTGGAGTATCTTGGGAAATACAAGAAGGGGCTTAAAGTGATAGAAGGAGATTTCCTCAAGCTTGATCTTAATAAAATTACTCAGGGGGAAATAACTCTTATAGGTAATTACCCTTATAACATATCTTCACAAATATTCTTTCGTGCATTGGAATATCGGGAGAAAATACCTGTGATAGCAGGGATGCTTCAAAAGGAGGTCGCAGAGCGAATATGTTCTAAACCGGGTTCAAAAGTATATGGTATTTTGTCAGTCTTGCTTCAGGCATGGTATGATTGTGAGTATCTTTTCACAGTAGAACCTGACGTGTTTTCGCCACCACCAAAAGTAAGGAGCGGAGTTCTTCGCCTGACGAGAAACTCGCGCACTGAGCTTGGAGTAGATGAAAAGAAATTCAAGATTGTAGTGAAGACAGCTTTTGGACAGCGTCGTAAGACACTCCGCAATTCACTTTCCGGAATGGTACCTCCAGGAAGTGCTCTGATTGAAGATCCAATTCTAAAAGAGCGGCCGGAACGCCTTTCCGTCGAGCAATTCATTTATCTGACAAAACAACTTAGCTAAAAAATAAACGCCGCAACCCAGAAGGGTCACGGCGTTTACTTACTAACAATTATGCATTATGAATTATACATTATGCATTAGTTGTTATCGATTCTTGTACATATCTTCATAATATTTCTCGTAGTCACCGGAGGTGATGTTGTCCATCCATTCCTGGTTGTCGAGATACCAGCGAACTGTCTTTTCAATACCTTCTTCAAACTGTAAGCTTGGTTCCCAGCCGAGTTCAGATTGAAGCTTACGGCTGTCAATGGCATAGCGCATATCGTGCCCGAGACGGTCTGTGACGAATGTGATAAGTTTCTCAGAGTGTCCTTCCGGATTTCCAAGCAGACGGTCTACCGTCTTGATGATTACCTTGATGAGGTCAATATTTTTCCATTCGTTGAAGCCTCCGATGTTATATGTGTCGGCAATCTTTCCTTCATGGAATATCAGGTCGATGGCCCGTGCATGATCTTCTACAAAGAGCCAGTCACGAACGTTCTCACCCTTTCCATATACGGGGAGTGGCTTGCCGTGACGGATATTGTTGATGAAGAGGGGTATTAACTTCTCAGGGAACTGATAAGGTCCATAATTGTTAGAGCAGTTTGTCACTATTGTCGGCATGCCGTATGTGTCATGGTAGGCACGAACGAAGTGATCGCTGCTCGCCTTGGACGCTGAATATGGAGAATGAGGGTTGTATTTGGTGGTCTCGAGGAAGAATTCTGTGCCGTAAGCCATGTCATCTTCGCTGGAAGCCTTAGTGGTGAAAGGAGCAGGAACACCTTCCGGATGAGTCAGCTCGAGAGCACCATAGACTTCATCTGTAGATATATGATAGAATCGTTTACCCTCATATTTTTCGGGTAGAGAATCCCAATATTCTTTTGCTGCTTGGAGGAGGGCAAGAGTTCCCATCACGTTTGTGCGGGCAAAAGTGAAAGGATCCTTGATCGAACGGTCGACATGGCTTTCAGCTGCAAGATGGATGATACCATCAATCTTGTATTCCTTTATGATACGTCGCATCTCATCCAGATCAGCAATGTCTGCACGGATAAATGTATAGTTTGGTTTGTCTTCGATATCCTTCAGATTGGCGAGATTGCCGGCGTATGTCAGCTTGTCAAGGTTGACAATATGATAGTCAGGATATTTATTAACGAAGAGCCGGACTACATGGCTTCCTATGAAACCAGCACCGCCAGTGATAAGTATATTCCTCATATTCATTAGTTTTCAAGGTTTTTAATGCATTTTTTGAGGGACTCGGTCCAATACGGAATTTTAATTCCAAAAGTATTCTTGACTTTTGTCTTGTCAAGGACGGAGAATGATGGGCGAGTGACAGGAGATGGAAACTCGTCGCTATGGCAAGGCTGTATGTCGCAGGCTTTACTACCGGATATTTCAGCGATCATTTTAGTGAAGTCATACCATGAGCATACGCCTTCATTGGAATAATGATATATACCTTCATTTCCATCTATTTTGCGATTTTCGATGATGTTGAAAATTGCATCAGCCAAGTCTTGAGCGTAGGTAGGAGTGCCGACCTGGTCAAAAACGACTTTGAGCTGAGGTTTCGTTGCTGTAAGCTGCATCATCGTCTTGACGAAGTTTTTCCCAAATTCGGAATACAACCAGGCAGTGCGTAAGATAAGAGCCTTGACTCCGGATTCCTCTATCTGCTGCTCTCCGTGGAGTTTGGTGACACCATATACACCGGTCGGATTAGTGGGTTCTGACTCCGTGCGAGGGGTGTTCCCGTTTGATCCTCCAAAGACATAATCGGTTGATATATGAATAAGAGTGCCCTCATTTTCTTTGATAGCGTCGGCGAGATTTCTAACTGCTATAGCGTTGAGAAGCTCAGCGAAGTCTGAATCTGACTCTGCTTTGTCAACATTAGTGTATGCTGCACAATTGACGATTACTTTGATATCATTTTCTTTGACGATTTTTTTGACAGCATCCGAATTTGTGATATCGAGTTCCGCCACATCAGTAAAAATATAATTGTCTTTGGAGTCTTTTGCCGCTTTGCGCATGCAGTTGCCGAGTTGTCCGTTGGCTCCTGTGATAAGTATATTCATTTCTTTAGAAATTCTTGTTTTAATCCTTCGTAAAAATTTTGAGCGATTACATCCCAAGAATAATTATTGAAGATATCATCTCTAATCTTAGATAGCCTTTCTTCATTTTTATCTTCTTTTAGCAGCGTCAGGATGCGCGAATTAAGAAGAATCTGATTGTCGGTAGAAATAAGATTGTCTCCGAAGAACGTAAAATCGCCCATAGCTGTCTTATTATTACAAATGACAGGCACTCTGCAAGCTCCAGCTTCCAAAGGAGGAATGCCAAATCCTTCCGCTTCGGATGTATAGACAAATAATCTTGCTCCCCCATACCATTTGAGGAGTTCGTCGTATGGCACATGATTCAAGATATGAATGTGTGACTTCATTTCTTCACTACACTCTTCATAAATTTGCTCGAACAATGGGTCTGGAATTGATTTGATTCCAATAAATACAAGATCAATGCCTTTACGATCAAGACGAAGGTCTTTATACGCTTGAAGAAGAGTTGCTTGCTTTTTTCTTGGTTCAAATCTACTTACGTATAGTATGTAGTTGGAGATGCCAAAAGTCTTTGAAATATAATTTTCGCACCTTTTTGTGTCAAGTTTTAGAAAATCTTTGGAGACTCCATTAGGAGTGATATAAATATTATTTTCCGGAATCTTATATACTTCTGAAATTCTTTTTTTTGAATAGTCAGATACTGTCAGGAGCATATCGGCTCGCTTCGCAGATTCTTTAAAAAGAAAGTGACGTGATATCCTATATGAGAAAGGGAAAAATTGTGGAAAATCTTCGAAGAGAATGTCGTGGACAGTCACGATATTCTTGCAGTTTGCTACCCATGGGGCAATATATTGAAAGTGAGCTATGTCTATTTTATGTTTTTTGATGATACGAGGATACTCTATCGTCAATCGGTAGAGTCGTGAATGATCGCCCAGCCTTACATATTCAATATTTTCTTTATGTCCGAACAATCGTTTAAGATTTGGTAAGTTTTGAGCGGCGAGTACAAAGGTGATATCTTTAGCTATAGGTATCATTGATTGGTAGAGGCATCGGATGTAGGTGTTGAGCCCTTGTGTCTCTCCGGCGTCAAAACAATGGCAGTCGACTAATAGTCTCATATCAAGTTGGGTGTTATTGATTTTAAGAATTTGACAGTTTTGATTCTGCAAATTTGATATTTCAAATTAAGAATGCGAAAGAATAGTCTTTTTTCGCCTTTCCATGCTTTTCCCCTTTCCATCACAGAAGTTGTTATATTTTCAGTGGATGCTCCCTCAGCTTCAAGAAAGTCAACTACGATATCCTTGATATAAAGAAATTTCTCATTGTGTCGCCAAGCTTTGTAGAAAAAATCATAATCAGCACTCAGTTTAAAAGAAGTATTGAATGGATTTTCCTTATGGTAATCAAGCCTGATGAATGTAGCCTGATGGCATATTGGCATTTCAACCCTGAAAGATTCGAGTTTTTTTGGGGAAGCTCCTTTGATATGCCCATTGGCATAACATCTATTCCATAAGCCCGAAACTACGGTATGGTGGCCAAGCTTTGGCGCCACTTTCGCAAGGACATTTTCATCTGAGAATTTATCCCCTGCATTCATAAAGATAATATAGTCACCGGTAGCAGCGGCTATCCCTTTGTTCATGGCATCGTAAATTCCCTTATCTTTTTCACTTATCCAAAAGTCAATTCTATCATCATATTTCTGGATAATCTCAACAGTGCCATCTGTAGAATTGCCGTCAATAACTATATACTCCACATCTGGATGCGTCTGATTGACCACTGATTTGATTGTCTTCTCAATCAAATCAGCAGCATTGAAGCACACCGTGACTACAGAAATTTTCATATTTGATTTAAGATTTCATTATATAATCTGAAGACAGCATCACTGTTTGACTTAGAGGAAAAGTTTTTTTCTGCATAAATTTGTCCGTTGATGGCAATCTTTTCGCATAATACTCTATCCTTCATAAGCAATTCAATTTTGTCTGCCAATTGCAAAGTGTTTCCACTCTTGTAGATAAGACCGGTGACACCATCTTCAATAATTTCTGTATTGGCCCCACCGTCGGAAGCAATAACAGCCAAACCAGCCATCATATATTCTACAGTGGTTCTGCCGAAGGCTTCATTCAGTGATGTCATGACGCCGATGTCCATTTTGGTAAGAATTTCAGGGACATCATTTCGCCTCCCTGTCAGAGTGACATACTCTGACAGACCATGAGTATCGACAAAACGATTGATTTTTTCGGCATAATCAGTATCGTTATTTCCAATCAATGTGATATGCAGATTTTTTATATGTCTATGGTTGATGAGAATATCAGCCGCTTCAATAAGTTGGATTTGTGCCTTCCATGGTTGAATTAACCCAACAACGCAAATCTGCACGGGGTTATTTATTCCCGTTTCTTTGTGAGGAGATGGCTTGATACCGTTGTATATCACTCTAATGTCTTGTTTCCCAATCCAACGGCTAAAGTTTTTTTTGATGGATTTGGAAATGGCAATAAATGTGTTGTTGCCTTGATAAATGATCTTCTGATACCATTTGCCAAAAGGGGTAACCAAGCCATAATCGAGATTTCCGAACTCCCTTAAATGCCATACATGTGGTTTGCCTGATTTCCTTGCGATATAAGCTCCAGCGCTTATAATGCTCGAATTAGAATGTACAATATCAAAATCTATTTCTTCTATGGCTTTGGCCACATCTTTTCTGAAGAAAATGGTACGAATATAACTCAGTGCAGCTTTTTTCCAATCAGAATGTTTATCAAATCTAATTTTAGCTTCGAGTCTGGCTATTCCGTATCGGTCGAGTTCAATCCCTAAATCATTGTTTGGTTTTATTTCATAATCAGGCAGTAGGACAGTTGGTTGGATTCCCTTTTCTTGAAGTTCCAAGATCATTTGAAGCATGGAATTATTGGCTCCATACAGTTCTCTGTAGTGAGTCACGTATAATACTTTTATTCCTTTGCTTACATCCATGGTGTTTTACGAATAATTTTTTATTCAAAATAAAAAGGGAGAATTAAAATCTTTTAACAATGGATGTCGCTTATCCTTTTCTGAGAGAATTGCATCGTCTGTAGTAATACGCCAGTCTATCCCAAGAACAGGGTCAAGAAGCGAGAGTCCTCCTTCTGATTCTGGATTATAGAAGTTGGAGCATTTATACTGGAAAATGGCTTTGTTGCTCAGGACAGCAAATCCATGAGCGAATCCGTGGGGAATGAAAAGCTGAATGTGGTTGTCTCCAGTCAGTTCTACGGCTACATGTTTGCCATACGTAGGAGAACCCTTACGAATATCAACGGCGATGTCGAGGACACTTCCTTGGACACATCTCACTAATTTAGCCTGGCTAAAGGGTGGAGATTGAAAATGTAGCCCGCGGATCACACCAAAAGAGGAGCAGGATTCATTATCTTGCACAAATTCTATTTTTTCGACTTCATGATCAAAAACCTTTTTTGAATAAGATTCGAAAAAATAACCCCTTTCGTCTTTGAAAATCTTTGGTTTCAATATTTTGATACCCTCTATCTCAGTGTCGAGTATTTCCATCTTCTGCTATCTTCATTAAGTATTGTCCGTATTGGTTTTTCAGCATGGGCTTGGCAATATCAATCAATTTATCTTTTGAAATCCAGCCTTGGCTGAAAGCAATTCCTTCAAGGCACGCTATTTTTAATCCTTGCCGTTTTTCGAGCACTTCTACATATATTGAAGCCTCTGCAAGTGAATCGTGGGTTCCGGTATCGAGCCATGCGAAACCTCTTGGAAGTGTCTTAACCTTCAACTCCCTATCATTCAAAAATTGTTGATTCACTGTGGTGATTTCAAGTTCACCACGGGCTGAAGGTTTAATATTTTGTGCTACCTCGACAACCTTGTTAGGATAGAAGTAAAGTCCAACTACCGCATAATTCGACTTTGGATGGGATGGCTTCTCTTCAATTGAGAGACAATTGCCTTTCTGGTCAAATTCTGCTACTCCATATCTTTCCGGATCATTCACCCAATATCCAAAGACTGTGGCTTTTTTTGCTTGCTCAGCATCTTCAACAGCTTCCTTTAAGTCCTTGGCGAAATCAGGACCATGGAATATATTGTCGCCAAGCACAAGACAAACACTGTCTTTTCCTATAAAGTCTTTTCCAATGATGAAAGCTTGGGCTAATCCATCAGGAGAAGGCTGCTCAGCGTAGGAGAATGTCACGCCATAGTCGGAGCCATCTCCAAGTAGTCGGCGAAATCCCGGAAGATCCTGAGGTGTGGAAATAATCAAAATATCCCTTATGCCCGCTTGCATCAAGGTTGAGATAGGGTAGAAGACCATTGGCTTATCAAAGATAGGCAAAAGCTGCTTGCTTATCCCCTTGGTGATTGGATATAATCTTGTGCCAGAGCCTCCGGCGAGAACTATACCTTTCATGATTTTCAGTATAAAGGATGTTGTGTCACTTATATAATTCTACATATTGGGCAGAGATAGACTTCCATGTATAATTCTTCTCAGCTATTTCTTTCATTTTTGAGCCATCAAGATTCCTTCTATTGATTATTTTAATCAAAGAGTCAGACCCTTTAAAATAATATGCTTTGTCTTTTGTAGTAGCACGATTGAAGATTACATCAAAAGACACAATTGGGATTCCGAAAAACATTGCTTCTACAAGAGAAGGGTTTGTGCCTCCGGCGCTATGGCCGTGTACGTAGATTCCAGCATTCTTTCTCAATACATACAGCACGTCGAGATCATAAATAGCTTCAAGTATTTTGATATTCGGGTAGCTCGAATACTTATTGCGTAATTGTTTCGAATATTCACTATGGTCCCAATTGCCAATATAAACTAAGGTCTTATTCGTCTTTGAGAAAGCCTTAAGCACCATGTCGCAGTTATTTTCCGGCTCAATCCTGCACACTGCAATTGCATAGTCCCCTTTTGTAAGATTATATCTTTTTAATGTAGATTCTATAAATTCTTCCGGAACGTCTCTGACCACATGGTCGCCTCCATAAGCGATAAGCTTTGATTCTTTGCCATACTCCATGGCCACATAATCTTGGATAGCCTTATTGTCGGTGATGACAACATCGGCATATTTTACAGCCATCGCTTCCGACTTCTTAAGAACCTTTTTTGCTAATTTCCCCCATTTATCACGTTTATACTCCATGCCGTCAATATTGATGATGAGCTTTTTGGAATTAAGCATGTGGAAGATAGGAAGAAATATGCAACCCGATACCCCTAACACAAGGACAACATCATATCCGTTCAATGCTTTACAAAGTGATAAAATATCGTATGGCACTGATTGGACTCCATTGGCCCTAAGGGGAATATATTTCAGTTTTGCTTTTTTATATTGGGATAATTGCTTCTGCATGTCTTTTCCAGAGCAAAAGACAGTGTATTCGATATCCTCCGGGCAATTATCGCCAAGAAGATTTTCCACCAGGCTTTCGAAGCCTCCGTATTTTGCAGGTACACCCTGAGTGCCTATTATAGCGACCTTTGTCATTTTATTCCTTGAGGGAAGGTAGATGAGAATAGCAAATATTGACTCTATCAATGTCAATATCCGATAGACCTTCCCTTACTTAATAATGAAAAAATCCCTTTTTTTATTGTATTGGAATACAAAAATTATTCGTTTTTCTTAAATATAAGCTCCCGACTCCTAAAAAATGGGGTTTGCTATGGCGCTTATGGGAGAGTGATTTTATGAGTCGGTGCCTTTAGTCGTTTTCTCTTTTCCTATGCTTTAAGTAGCTCCTAACAAGAAGCTAATAGGGGTTCTGCCTTTATGTGGGTTTTAGTAGCCAACCTTTTAATACCAGTACATTTTCTAATGGCTTGACAAATCCGGTAGCTTCAGAATCAGATTAGTGTCGTTTGACAATTCTTGCAGGACTACCTACAACAGTACTATTAGGGGGAACAGACTCTAACACAACGGAGGCTGCTCCTATTATGACATTATCTCCGATAGTGATTCCTCCAAGCACTAAAGAATTTGCGTAAATTTTGACATTATCTCCAATTATCGGACGTGGTTGATCTAATCCACTACGCACTTTGCCCAGTGTCACACCTTGCCATACCTGGCAGTTTTTTCCCATTTTGGAGCAGCCGATTCGAGTGCCAAATCCATGTTGGATGACGAGGCCTTCTCCTACCTGAGGACAGCTTATCGACATCATTTGCCCGGGATAAATAAGCCTGATCGGATTGAATTCGTTGATTTTATATCGATAATATAGAATCGTCCTAAATTCCGGCAATCTGCTCATTAACTCTAATGAATTAATATATAAACTCTTAGATGAAGGAAGTGGTATTACTTTCAGCCACTCCCCAACTTCTCGGCGTAGTGTTTTTGTCCCCCTAAGGAGGAAAAAAATGTACAACGGACTAAATAGAAATATTATTATTAGTCGACGTTTCATTTTTGATTGTAATTATGCTGCTCAAGTAAATTATCTTTTTCTCCCTTTGCTATATATATTCCCATTACATAAGGAAATAGCCACGAATACCAAGCCGGATAAGCTCGTTGCATAAAGCAAAGAATTAAAATTATTAGAAAGGTTATAGTGTACCTATAATCCGGCTTGGGAGGAATGACACTAAGATAAAAGAGTAAAGCCAGTACCGCTCCCACCAATCCATAATTTATAATAAATATTTTATAGCCTGCTCCGGCAATAAGATCCATATTGGTCCGCTCTTTTACACCAAGCCATAGATTGTGGCGTCTCACAACCATGGAAAAGGTATAGTCAGTTGTATCGTCAACTCGATTGTTGCCTTTTATACCTTTGCTTTCATCTTGCTCCAGGCGTTTAATTATCAGGTCGTTCAATGCATTTTCTCCTCCACTCCAATTGAGAGCGAATGATATTACAATGGCTCCAATTACACCTACAATCAGTGCCTTTAATATAGAGTTGACTTTGAGCAAGATAAAACCTGCTGTTGCAAGTAAGTAGCCGGCTAAAGAGAAAGAGAAGATTGTACTCGCCAATAATACCCAAAGCCAGGGACACTCTTTAAATCTAAAGCGATTAGCTATCATTAGGAAAGTACTAAGTAGTGCCTGATGTCCCGGCTCCAGAAAAAAAGCATTGAATCGGACTAAGAATCCGGAATCCCATGTGGTCTTAATATAGAAGATATAATTGGTAAAGGGCACATAATTAGGGTGAACAAATTTACCTATCGAAGGGAGATCGATAAAAATTGTCAATCCGTATATAAGAAGAGCGGGAATAAGGAGAATGGCATACCATTTAGTAGTGAACTTCAGCAAATCTTCCATATATTTGAAAGGCAGCATAAGTAGCCAGATGACTGGCATATACATCAGAATGGTGGTCACCCCCATTATGGGCCCGTCAATCCATAAAAACCATAGACCGATGAGTAATATAGCTACAATAACTCTTCCTAAAAGTGCATCAAACTTGATTTTTATGGGCATCATGCTCACACAGAATGCCATAATGAAATTTACTATTGCCAGTATTGGACCTTGATTTATAGTGGATGTTATCCAAATATAAGTTGCTGCCAATAGCCAAAAGAGGTTAGTAAGCCTGAATAGATACCACATGATTTTATTTGCGAGAGAGTTTAAATCTTTTGGTGATTATTTCCTTGATCATTGCCCAGTCACTTTTGTTGAGTCCCAAGAGCGCTACTATTGCGCAGCCCCATATTCCTGCTAATGCAGTATTGATCAGAGTCCCCCAAAATCCCGGAATAGTAAAAAGGGTAGGCTCCAAAATGAAATAAGAAGGAATGGCAATGACAAGGATTTTTATAATTGGGAACGCTACTTCATAAAAATAAATTTTGTAGTCAAGTTTCACTTGGGAGTGGGCTATGATAATTCTTACGAATTGAGCTATCAAAAGCACTATAATTTGAATCACCAATGTGGTTGGAGCTGACGCTCCAAGCCAAAGAGCCAAAGCAGCGGTAGGAATAAACGATAATGTGATAGCCCCTATACAGACTTGGTATTTGCGGATATTGCCAGTGGCTTGAATTATACGGCTGATAGGGGGTTCGAGTGAAAGTGCAAGGCAATAGAGCAGAACGAGTTTCGAAAATATTGTCATGTCCGGAGTCTCTGTACTCTTTATAATCCAAATACCAAGAAGATCCTTCATGTTGCATATTAGAGGAAAAGAGAGCACAAAAATAAGCAGAAAAGACATTTTTGATGTCTTAGTTACCAGCCTGAGAGCTCTTTCATGGTCGTTGGCGGCATAAGATTTAATTATCTGTGGACTGGCCGCCATGTATAGATTGACTGAAAAACCATTGATAACGTGCTGGATTCTGTCAGCGATGGCTTTGGATGTATTTATTATAGGGCCGAAGAATATGTTAAGTAGAATGTTTTGGCCTTGCGTGGCTAAAATTCCTGAAACCGAACCAAAGAGATTCCATCCCGTATATTGGTAGAGCTGTGTAAAAATACCTTTATCCCATGTCCAGATATATTTGCAATATTTGAAGTTTGAATGGCAATACTGGATCGACATTCCCAATACGACAATGCTTGTCAGCATAGTTAGAACACTATATAGAATAAGGCGATCCCTGCCATAATGTATTAGTATGAACGCTATCCCAAGTTTAAGCAGACCCTCCACAACACTGAAGAGTGCGAAAGCATTCATTTTCTCATTGGCGACTATCGATGAGGTATAAGGGATTGTGATGAGTCCGATTGCGAAAGCCGCCAGGGAAGTCTGAAATACCCAATAGACGGCATTTATTCTGTCTGGAGGATAATTTAGCCAGTCTTTTATAGCCCATATTCCGAGTGGCTCTCCTATGATGATGAGCAATCCCGTAATACCTAAAAAACACAGTAGGAGAAGGCTGAAAGTCTTGCTGTATTGTTCGTAATCTTGACGTCCGAGATGGAATGAAAGGAATCGCTGTGTAGCAGAAGTCATAGCACCCGTAAGGATAGAGAGTGATGCAACCAAACTCGCAATTACATTATAAATACCATAGTCAATGTCTCCAAGAGCATCAAGGGTGATACGTACTGCATAGAGGTTGACAAATGTGAGAAAGATCAAACGAGTATATAGCAGCCCCGTATTCTTAATTATTCTTCCAGACGCCTCATGCATGGTAGTTGTGTAAAAATTCCATTCGTCGAACATCTGCAGACATTCGACAATTTATAATTTTGTAATTTTGTAATTTGTTTATATTTATTAAATTATTGCAAAATATTGAATGAAAAAAACTCGTGCTTACACACATACTTTTTCTTCTCACCTCTTGCTAATTAGAGATGAGAAACACTTCTATTTATGTTGAAAGTGCAAAATTACTAAAAAATAATGATAACTTGAAATTTTGATGTTAAAAATGAATCAAAACAGAGGTTCTTTTTATCTTTCCGCCCTCATAGGATTATTGAGAAAGTCTTGATAGGAAAGCCGAATGCCATCCTCCAACTCAGTCTTATATCTCCATCCAAGACCCGCTGCTTTGCTTACATCCAGCAATTTCCGGGGTGTGCCATTAGGGCGGCTTGCATCCCAGTGAATAGCCCCCTCATATCCGACCACCTTGGCTACCAATTCAGTCAGCTCCTTTATTGTCAGCTCCTTTCCGGTGCCTGCATTGACTGTCTCATTCCCGGAATAGTGGTTCATTAGAAATACACAAAGATTTGCCAAATCATCGACATAGAGAAACTCTCGTAGCGGACTCCCATCACCCCAACAGGTCACATCTTTTAGCCCATTCTCTTTAGCTTCATGAAAACGCCGGATTAAAGCCGGAAGCACATGCGAATGCTCAGGATGATAATTGTCGTTTGGACCATAGAGATTGGTCGGCATCACTGATATATAATCTGTTCCATATTGGCGATTTAGATATTCACAATATTTCAATCCTGATATTTTTGCCAATGCGTATGCTTCATTCGTCTTTTCCAATTCAGAAGTCAGCAGGCAGCTTTCCGGCATGGGCTGAGGAGCCAGACGAGGATAAATGCATGATGACCCAAGAAACTCCAGTTTCTTGCATCCATTCTTCCAGGCTGCATTGATGACGTTCATCTCAAGCATCATATTGTCGTACATGAAATCTGCCAGGTGCTCAGAATTCGCTACAATACCACCTACCTTGGCGGCTGCTAAAAACACATATTCCGGCTTTTCTTCCGCAAAGAAATCGTTGACCGCCTGCTGATTGATAAGGTCCAGCTCTGCGTGGGTACGAGTAATGATATTGCTATATCCTTGTCTTTTCAACTCTCTGACAATAGCTGATCCCACCATTCCACGATGCCCAGCTACATATATTTTTGAATCTTTCTCCATCGTCATTTCTATGAGTATGTCATTTTACAATGCCTTTCTCAAGGAACTCCTCTAAATTCATCCTGACATGATCTCCGGCTCTTTCGATTGCAACTTTTGCCATGTCTGAATCTACCATTATGTTGACAAGTTGCTCAAACGATGTCTTCTTCAGAGGATCCCATCCAAGTTTTTCTTTCGCTTTAGAAGGATCGCCCCATAGGTTTACTACATCAGTAGGTCGATAGAAATCCGGTGAGACCTCAATGACGACTTTTCCGGTAGCTTTATCGATCCCTTTCTCTTCAGCTCCTTCTCCTATGAACTCAAGTTCGATACCTGCTCGCTTGAAAGCGTATAGACAAAATTCACGTACTGAATGTTGTTCTCCGGTTGCAATCACAAAATCTTCCGGCTCAGGTTGTTGCAATATCAACCACATACACTCAACGTAGTCTTTTGCATATCCCCAATCTCTGCGAGAAGAAAGATTACCAAGATATAGTTTATCTTGTTTGCCTTGCGCAATCCTGGCAGCTGCAAGTGAAATTTTTCGTGTGACAAATGTCTCCCCTCTCCGCTCGGATTCATGATTGAATAGAATGCCGGAACATGCGAACATCCCGTATGCCTCCCGATATTCTTTGACAATCCAAAATCCATAGAGTTTGGCTACTGCGTAAGGGCTGTAAGGATGGAATGGAGTATTTTCATTTTGCGGCACCTCTTCAACTTTCCCATATAGTTCAGAAGTGGAAGCCTGATAGAATTTGCAAGTTTTGGCTAATCCGGTCTGGCGAATACCTTCGAGCAATCTAAGCACTCCTGTAGCATCCACATTGGCAGTATATTCCGGAGAATCAAAGGATACCTGAACATGACTTTGGGCAGCAAGATTATAGACTTCGTCAGGACGCACAGCATTAAGCACTTGAATCACTGACATTGAGTCGGTGAGATCTGCATAATGAAGATGAAATTGTGGATGCCCTTCCAGATGAGCTATCCGTTCTCGGAAGTCGACTGAAGACCGCCGAATGGTCCCATGAACGTCATATCCTTTTTCAATAAGTAATTCTGCAAGATATGAGCCATCCTGCCCCGTTATGCCTGTTATCAATGCCTTCTTCATATTCTGTGTATATTTATTTCGTTCTTACGTAGAAACCATTTTAATTAAAACGTAAAACATTATAAATTATTGTCTGTTACTTATGTGGAAGAGCATAGTTAATCAAATTTTCTCTGGTTGGTGCATTCCATATATCAGTCTGCGGATTTCTTCAGCCAACTGTTGATAGCTTTTCCCTGATGCCTTAAGTCCAGAGATACTCAGCGGCTTGCCGATGATGATGCGGAAGCGTTTGCCACGAGAAGCACACAGTTCTGCCGGGAGAGTGGCTTGCTCGATGTTGAATTTGATTCCAAGTTTCTTACGCCATTTGGCGAGTCGGTAGAAGCGTTTCCGATTTAGGGCTACGAAACGGATGGGTACTATGTCGCGGCCGTATTCGATCGATTTCTGCACAAAAGCTTTCTGCCATTTCAAATCATGGGTATGTCCTCCCTCTTGAAGCCGAGAAACAAGTCCTGCCGGGAATACCAAAAGTTGATGGTCGGAGGCATATTCCTTATTGATGGCCTCTGCAGCCGTCCTGGCTTGACTCCCATATTTGTTTATGGGTAAAAAGACGTTACTCAATGGCTCAACATTCATCAGCAAGTCATTGACCATAAAACGTATATTCTCATCTCCGTAAAGATTTCCTAAAACTGCTATCAGTGCTATCCCATCAAGACCACCAAGTGGATGGTTTGATGCAAATGTCACGCGATGTCCCAGAGGAGGCAGATTCTCAGCACCCTCTACTTCAACCTTGATATCCAGATGCTTCAGAACTTTCTCTGAAAACTCGCTCCCTTGAGATGGATAAGCCATTCGGAGAATTTTATTTAGCTCTTCCTGATGTATTAACTTGGCAAGCGCATTGTAGAAGAAGTTTGGAATGAACTTCTGTTTGGATGCAGGAATTCTGCTTTTGAGAATTTGCTCTATGTCTAATTGTAATAAGGGTCGTTCTGACATTTCGGTTATTTGATAAAGGACGCACGAGCCGTGCGTCCCTATATAATTATCGGTTGTGTTATTTACCGGTGCCTTTCTTGGCTCCGCGCCATGATGCGTCTTCATCATTGACAGAGTGCTCCTCGTCCCAGAATTCGTCTTCCCATTCCTCATCAGTTTCGGGTAGCCAGTCTTCTTCCTCATCATCGTCCTGATGGAAGATAAACTCATCTTCTTCCTCCACCCGATGATGGCGGTCAAGATCCCTATGGGTTATAGTCGACTTCGCAAGATTATCCTCAGAATTGATTTCGCGCCAAAGGAGGTCTTTCAATTCAGTTAGACCAAAGCCAGTGACAGCAGAAATAAAGACAGCCGGAATTCCATCAGGAAGTTCTTTCTTCATTTCTTCCATCATCTCCTCATCGAGCAAGTCGCTCTTTGAGATGGCAAGCACACGGCTCTTGTCCATCAACTCAGGATTAAACTGTTTCAGTTCATTTAGTAGTATTTCATAATCTTTCTTGATATCGGAAGAATCTGCCGGAATCATAAAGAGTAGAACTGCATTCCTTTCGATATGACGCAGAAATCTGAGTCCTAACCCCTTGCCTTCACTTGCTCCTTCAATGATACCGGGAATATCAGCCATAACGAAACTCTGCCCATTTCTGTAGCTGACGATTCCAAGGCTCGGTTCCATTGTCGTAAATGGATAATCAGCAATCTTGGGTTTTGCAGCTGAGATAGCCGATAGGAGAGTGGACTTTCCTGCATTCGGGAATCCTACCAGACCTACATCTCCGAGCAATTTAAGCTCAAGCACGACAGCCTTTTCAATGGCAGGTTGCCCCGGCTGTGCATATCGAGGCGCACGGTTGGTTGATGTGGCGAAATGAACATTCCCACGTCCTCCTTTGCCTCCACGAAGAAGTTTGATCTCTTCTCCGTCTTGAGTGATTTCACATAGATATTCCCCAGTGTCGGCATCAAACACTGTAGTCCCAACTGGCACTTCAATGATACGGTCTTCCCCATCCTTACCGGTACTGCGGTTTTCTCCACCTCTTTGTCCGTCCGTAGCAAAGATGTGTCTCTGATATCTGAGGTCAAGAAGTGTCCATTTGTGACGGTTGCCACGAAGTATGATATGTCCGCCGCGTCCACCGTCGCCTCCGTCAGGTCCACCCTTTGGTATATATTTAGCACGATGATAGTGTCTGCTCCCGGCACCACCTTTGCCCGACCGGCAAAGTATCTTTACATAATCTATAAAATTCGATTCAGCCATAATTCTTCAGAATTGAGAATTGAGAATTGAGAATTGAGAATTATAAGGCTTAGCCTTTAATTCTTACTCTCTTTTCTTAATTCATCATTAATAATTAATCTTTTATCATTGACTGAAGGCTCTTGTTGTGACCTCATTTGCATAGCGGAAATCATCTGGCGAGCCGATGTCGATCCATGTTCCCTCTATGACGAAATGAGACACTTTCAATCCTTTTGCAATCAACGACTCCACAAAGTCTGGTGCATCAAGGTATTCTCCTCGCTTGATGTCGCCCAAAACGTTGCGGTCTATTATATATACGCCTGCGTTGGCAAAATGGTTGAATGTCGGTTTCTCTTCCAGTCCGGTCACCCTGTCTCCGTCTGTCCTTATGATGGCGAAAGGAACTGATACGGTATATGGAATAGTCGCCATTGTCAACACTGCGCCAGAGTCTACATGATGTCTCCAAAGCGACTCGAAGTCGATATTGGTGAGAAGGTCGGAGTTCATTACAATCACATGATCTTGTGTCAGCGTATCAATTAGGGCGACGCTTCCCATCGTTCCTAAACGGCATGGCTCCTCTATGCAATGCACTCTTCCATGCCATTTCGGTTCGGAAAAATGCTCTATAATCTGATCCTTGAGATAATTGACTGTCACATAAATATTCTTCACTCCATAACTGATCAGAGACTCCACATTATAGTCGATAATAGGTTTCCCTCCAACTTCCAGAAGAGGTTTTGGAGTATCGAGTGTCAATGGACGTAGTCGTTCCCCCCGGCCTCCTGCCATGAGGACAGCATCAGCAGGAATTGCCGATTTCAATTTCCTCAGATCTATGATGTCTTTCAATATCCCTTCAGATAAGACGGGCAGTAGGTTGATTCTTCTTTCTCTGGCTCGTGCTACAGTCCGGTATCTTTCTGTAGGTGATGGGTCCTCAGTAAGGGAAATGAAGTTTCGGAATGCTATATCGGCAGCCTTGTCATCGGTGGTGTGTCCTGCGATGAGTGCCCTACGAATATCCCCGTCAGTGACGCTCCCTATCAGTCGCCCATCATCGTCTAAGGCAAAAAGAGTCATAGAGTCGCCGCTCAGCTCATTAAGAGCCGTCAGTGTCTCCCTGATTGTCGCGTTTCCGCTTATTATATGTCTGGAGATATGCCTGTTCATTTCTCCTCGTTTTCCTCCGGGATGAGTGGAGTGTCCCCATCTTTCGGACCGTCGTACATTGCCTCTATTTCCTTGGCATATCTCTTCGCTACTACCGGACGGCGTACCTTCATAGTGTTGGTCACTTCCCCATGGGTGATAGAGAAATGATTCGGCAGCAATGTGATTTTCTTGATCTGCTCGTAGGAAGCAAGGTCTTTCTGGAGTTCGTTGATTTCGCCCATCAGCATATCAATGACAACGGGATTCTTTAAAAGGGCTTCTACATTATCAGTATCAAGTTTCTTGGAAGCTGCCCATGCAAGTAATTGAGAGAGGTTAGGCACCACGAGAGCCGTCACATACTTCCGTTCGTCGCCTATTACTGCCACTTCGTCGATAAACTTGTTCTCCGCCAACCGGCTTTCAAGCAGCTGGGGTGCGATATATTTACCGTTAGAAGTCTTGAAGAGATCTTTCACACGCTCTGTCAGAACGAGGGCTCCAGACTCTGTGAAATATCCTGCATCGCCGGTGCGAAACCATCCGTCGTCTGTGAAAGCCTTTGCATTAGCGTCGGGATTGTTGTAATATCCTGCTGTGACAGTAGGCCCTTTGACGAGAATCTCACCCTCAGTGTCGATCTTGACTTTAACCATGGGAAGGGGTTTCCCGACTGTCCCTATCTCGAAGTCCTTGAATGGGAATGCCGAAACTGTAGCTGTAGTCTCGCTGAGCCCATATCCGATGATAACATTGATGCCGATCGACTGCATGAATTCTGTGATGCGAGGACTCAACGGAGCCCCGGCAGTCGGGAACATCTTTGGTTCGGGTAGTCCTATGGTCTTCTTAACTTTAGAGAAAACTCTCTTGTCCCAGAACTGATATTCTTTCTCGAGCCATGATGGCACAGGTTTCCCTTCCCTTCTGAATCCAAGGTTTCGGCGATACCCTACTCGGATTGCACGCCCTACCATCATTTGCTGCACTTTGCTCATCTTAGAGATTTTCTCTTTGACACCCGCATATACTTTCTCCCAGAATCGTGGCACACAGGTCATAAGATTTGGCTTTACCTGTGGTAAGGTGTCCTGAATGATTCTTGGATCCTCATTAATGGCAATCCTAATTCCTTTTGTCAGGCAGAAGAAGCACCATGCCTTTTCTAAGATATGGCTCATTGGCAGAAAAGCCATGGAGAGGTCTTTGTCTGTGACATTGATCAAAAATTTCAAGTGAGCCTCCATCGCCGCATCATAGTTGGAATGGCTTAGGCATACTCCTTTGGGTTCGCCCGTCGTGCCTGATGTGTATATGAGGGTCGCGATATCTTCAGGAAGGCCCCTTTCTGATCTCTGCTCAACAAGAATTCTGGTGTCTTCATCAGCTTCCACCCCAAGCTTCATAAAGTCTTCCCAAACCATAGATACAGTATCATCGGCATAAATATCAAAACCCTCTTTTTTGAATATAACTATCTTGTCGATTTGCTCAGGATGGTTTTTCCAATAGTTATACGCAAGAGGGTATTGGTGTTTCTCACCGACAAAGAGAACTCTTGGTTGTCCGTCATTAACAATGAAGTCATACTGGCCTTGACTGCTGCTTGAATATAAAGGAATTGTTGCCACTCTGTTTCGGAAGCCTGCATATTCAGTGATCAGAATTTGCGGTGTATTGTTGGAGCATACTGCGATAGTATCTTTTTCTTTAATACCCAATCTTGCGAGTGCCCTTGCCGCAACATCTATTTGCACACGGAATTCTTCCCAGCTTGTGGGAAGCCATTCTCCAGCCTTACGCCAGCAATAGCGGTAGGCCTCTCTATCTCCATATTTCTCCGCTTGGCGGCGAATCATTTCTACAAGTTTATTTGCCATCTTTTAGAATTTAGAATTTAGAATTAAGAATTTTGAATAGAGAAGTGACTAAGTAATCAAAAATCTAATTCTCAATATCGTTTGGGTGTTTCTCGTTTTGCGAAGGCAACTATGAAAACGCAGAAAACGGGAATTCCATATACATATATAACGATTAAGAATCTATTTTTTCTTAAAACAATACACCTTAATATTGTGTTTCTGAAATAAAAGTATTAATTTTGCGCAAGAATTAGCCCTCCATATCTGCCAATGATGTGTTTTAGGGCGTTTAGAAGCTTGATTATAATGATATTATGAATAATCTCGTAATAGTAGAGTCGCCTGCAAAAGCTAAGACCATCGAAAAATTCCTTGGTAAGGGGTACACTGTGCTCTCTTCCTACGGACATATCCGCGACCTCAAGAAGAAAGGAATCTCCATAGATTTTGAAAATAATTTCCAACCGGAATATGAAATACCGGCAGATAAAAAAGACACCGTTAAGAAGCTGAAAGAGGCTGCTCAGAAAGCTGATATGGTATGGCTCGCTTCCGATGAAGACCGTGAAGGTGAGGCTATCGCATGGCATCTGTATGAAGTGCTTGGACTTAATCCCACAAATACAAAGAGAATTGTCTTTCACGAAATAACAAAACCGGCTATACTAAATGCCATAGCTAATCCGCGCGACATTGATATAGACAGAGTAAACGCCCAACAAGCTCGGCGTGTGCTCGACCGTATCGTGGGTTTCGAACTAAGCCCGGTGCTATGGAAGAAGATTAAGCCATCGCTATCTGCCGGACGAGTGCAGAGTGTCGCTGTGCGCCTTATTTGCGAACGCGAAAAAGAGATTTCTGCATTTACTCCTGAGTCCTATTTCCGAATTTCAGGTCAGTTTGATATCCCAGATTCTGATGCCGGACTAAAAGCCGACCTTTCTCGCCGTTGTGCCGATGAAAAGGAGGCAATGGATGTGCTGGCTGAATGTAGCGACGCCACTTTCAGGATAGCGGAGGTCAATGTGCGACCCGGCAAACGTCAGCCTTATCCTCCTTTCACTACGTCCACTCTCCAGCAAGAAGCTTCACGCAAACTCGGGTTCTCGGTCAATCAAACTATGGTGATCGCTCAGAAACTTTATGAAGACGGAAAGATAACCTATATGCGAACCGACTCCACTAATCTTTCTGAGCTCGCCCTTCGTGATATATCTGATACTATAAGCAAGGATTATGGTGAACAATATCTGAAAGTGCGCCATTATCATACTCACTCCAAGGGCGCACAAGAAGCTCATGAGGCTATCCGTCCTACTTACGTCAGCAACCGAACTATCGAGGGGGACGCAAAGGAACAGAAACTCTATGACCTAATCTGGCGACGTGCCGTGGCTTCACAGATGGCTGACGCTGATATTGAGAAAACTACTGTTGACATTGCGATTACACCGTCTGCCTCCAGCGTTGCGGAAGATACTACCCATGGCGTTTTCAAAGCGGAAGGAGAGGTTGTCATTTTTCCCGGATTCTTGACTGTATATCAGACAGGAACAGGCAAAGACACTTCGCTTCCTCCTCTCTCCGTAGGAATGGATCTCCAGCCCAAAGAGATTACCGCTACTGAAGACTTCACGCAGGCTCCTCCAAGATATACAGAGGCTTCTCTCGTTAAGAAAATGGAAGAACTTGGTATTGGGCGCCCTTCGACCTACGCTCCTACCATCTCCACTATCCAGCAACGTGAGTACGTTAAGCGAGGGGAGAAAGAGGGTACTCCTCAAGATTTCAAAGAAATTATCCTTAGGAAGGGGAAGATTTCTATGAAGACAAAGTCTCTTTCAGTTGGGTCAGAGAAAGGAAAGCTCGTCCCGACTGATACAGGAATGGTGGTCAATGACTTCCTGACTGAATATTTCCCTGATATTCTTGACTATAATTTCACTGCTAAGATTGAGGAGAAATTTGATGATATAGCTGAAGGAAAACTCCCTTGGCAGAATGAGATGGAAGAGTTCTACGGTGATTTCCATCCGGAGATCGAAAAGATCAATTCTCTCAAGATGGAGCATAAGGTGGGAGAGCGTGAGTTAGGTGTCGATCCAAAGACAGGACGTCCTGTTTATGTTAAGATTGGCAGATTCGGTCCCGTCGTGCAGATAGGTGAGGCTACAGATGAAGACAAACCTCTCTTTGCTTCCTTACAACCGGATCAGAGCGTGCAGACTCTTACTCTCGAAGAGGCACTCAAGCTGTTCGAGTTGCCTCGTGATGTAGGTATATTCGAGGGAAAGAAGATTCTCGCTGCTATCGGCCGGTTTGGTCCATATATCCGTCACGATTCTGTGTTTGTGTCTATTCCAAAAGACATGTCACCGCTGTCGATCACTGAGGCTGAGGCTATTGCACTGATTGAGAAGAAAAGGGCTGATGAGGCAAATAAGTTTATCAAGTCTTTCCCTGAGCATCCGGAGATTGAGATTCTAAACGGGCGTTTCGGTCCATACTTCACTTATTTGCCCGAAGGAGCAAAGAAGAAAGTGAACTATAAGATTCCCAAAGGCACTGACCCATATTCGCTGACTTTGGAAGATGTGCTGAAACTCATAGAGCAGCAGGATGCTACCCCTAAGAAGCGACCGACTTCCAGAACCAAAAAATAATTAATTAAATGCATAGTTCATAATGTATAATGCAAAATTAGCTACGCACGAGCTCAAGTAAGTTGTTTGACCCGGGTCTTCAATTAAAATGTATTTATGAAACTATGCGAAAAAAGGATTAAGTAACCATTAAATTAAAGCATAATAAGTAATAGCATATTCTATACCGACATATAATTGTGAATTGTGTATTATGAATTATGCATTAGAAAAATGATAACTCAAGAACAACTCAAAGAGGCGGAAGAACGTACCGCCGCACTTAAAAGATACCTCGATATAGACTCGAAGAAAATCGAAGTGGAGGAGGAGGAACTCCGTACCCACGTTGCTGATTTTTGGGAAGACCGTACGAAAGCTGAGGCTCAGATGAAGAAGATAAAAGATCTCCATTTCTGGATTGATGCTTACGAGGCTCTGGAAAAGCAGGTTGAAGAACTCCGCTTGGCTTTTGATTTTGTGAAGGAAGGTCTGGTGACGGAAGAAGAAGTAGAGGCGCAATATGCTGAAGTGGCAAAAGATATTGAAAGCCTTGAACTACGCAATATGCTCCGTCGCGAAGAAGATAAACTTGGCGTTGTGCTTAAGATCAATTCCGGTGCCGGTGGCACTGAAAGCCAGGACTGGGCACAGATGCTCATGCGTCTCTATCTCCGTTATGCAGAACGTCACGGATACAAGACTTCCATCGCCCAACTTCTTGAAGGTGATGATGCTGGTATCAAATCGGTGACCATAAACATTGAAGGCGATTATGCATACGGCTATCTGAAGAGTGAAAATGGAGTGCACCGTCTTGTACGTGTAAGTCCTTATAATGCTCAAGGCAAACGTATGACTTCCTTTGCATCCGTTTTCGTCACGCCGCTCGTTGACGATACCATAGAAATCAATGTTGAGCAGGCTCGTATATCTTGGGATACGTTCCGTTCCGGTGGTGCCGGAGGTCAGAATGTCAACAAGGTTGAATCCGGTGTCCGACTCCGTTACCAATACAAAGACCCTTACACTGGCGAAGAAGAGGAAATCCTTATCGAAAACACTGAGACACGTGACCAGCCCAAGAACAAAGAGAATGCCCTGCGCCACCTCCGTTCCATACTCTACGAGAAAGAAATGAATCATCGTCTTGAAGAGCAAGCAAAGGTAGAAGCCGGCAAAAAGAAGATAGAATGGGGTTCACAGATAAGAAGCTATGTCTTCGACGACCGCCGCGTGAAAGACCACCGTACCAACTACCAAACTTCCGATGTCAACTCAGTAATGGATGGCGAAATCGACGAATTCATCAAAGCCTATCTAATGGAATTCGCAGCTTCCGAAGGAAATGCATAAAGCGTAATTATCTACGCTCAAACTATAACAAGCCAGAATAAAAAATGCATAATCCATAATCAATTCAGATTATGGATTATGCATTTTGCACTATACATTGATTTCAAGCAGCTGATCCAATAGACTCCGGTTATTGTTCAGACGGGGTACTTTGCGTTGGCCTCCGAGTTTGTGATTGCCAGCATGAGAGAGCCAATCGTCGAATAGTCCGCGACGAGCAGTGATAATTTCAGGCGGATCGAGGAAGATGGTGTGCGCTCTTTTTGCCTGATAGTCGGAATTCACTTCCTGCAATGTTGTGTCAAGAACTTCACGGAATTTTTCCATAGAATTAGGAAGCTTATCCCATTCTATTAGCCATTGATGATGTCCTCGTCGGTTATTGTGCGCATAATAAGGACCTGCTGTGTAATTTACAATGCTCGCACCCGTAGCCTCACACGCTGCTTCAATCGCCCGGTTTGCATTGTCCTCCATGACTTCCTCCCCAAACGCATTTATGAAACTTCTCGTACGTCCGGCTATCCTTATCTTCACAGGGTCAACAGACGTCACAGTTACTGTATCCCCTAAATGATATCTCCAAAGGCCATTGCTGCTCGTAATTAGTAGTTCGTATGTGTGTCCGGGCTTCACTTCCCAGGCAGGAATTGGATTCCCCCCGCCCAGAGGTTCAAACTCATAGAACACACATCCGTCGAGGATGAGAAGCATAGAGTGGTCGGAAAAATCATTCTGGAAAGCAAAGAAACCCTCACTCGCATTATAAGTCTCCATGAAATGCATCTTCTCAGGGTCTGTCAGTGCCTCATACTCTTTGCGGTATGGTCGGAAATCTATGCCACCATGGAAGAAAACCTCCAAATTTGGCCAAACATCAGATATCTTATCTGCACCCTTTATTTTGCAAACCTCCTTGATGACTGTCAGAAACCATGAAGGCACTCCTGATATATTGGTTATATTTGACTTGGAGGCGGCTCCGGCAAGTGCAGGTAGTTTTTCACTCCAATCCTCCATCAACGCTATCCGTTTTTCAGGCACACGTACCATATCCACAAGTTTTGGCATCCTGTCGATAAGCGTAGCACTCAAGTCTCCCACCTTCACATCAGATTTCAGATTCAGTTCATTAGCAAAACTTCCTCCCAGTATAAGACTCTTCCCTGAGAATATGCGGCTCTTAGGATTCATCTTGAGATAATGCGCCACAACATCAGAAGTGCCTGGATAATGATTCCTCTTAAGACAATCATTCGTAATAGGAACAAACTTAGATTTCCCACCACTCGTTCCGCTGCTCTGGGCAAATCGTTTGCATACACCGGGCCAAAGCACATCCTTTTCGCCTTCCACCATCCGCATAGCGTAAGGTCTGATGTCGTCGTATGATACAGTAGGCACAGCCGCTTGATAGGCAGCTACCGGGTTGGAGGAATTCAAAATCTCCTTGAATCCATATTTCCGACCGATTTCGGTATCTGCAGCCCGGTTAAGGAGCCACTCGAGTTGTTTCCTCTGCAAATCCTCTACATGCCCTTTCCAGTTCTCTGTCCTTCGGGCACGGGATGCAAATATATGTTTGGCAATTGGTGTGAAATCCATGGTAATTAGATATATAGTTATAGTGGATAAGTATAAATCCCCTTTCTTCAGCTCGCTCCATTCCTATTTTTGACAGACCCTTCCTCTGCGTTCCCTACACCTCTGCTGCCCCTGCGTGACTAAGGAACAGGATCATATCCCGACCCACCCCAAGGATGGCATCGGCAAATACGCTTTATTGTCAGCCAACCTCCTTTCAGAGCTCCATGCTTTCGGATTGCCTCTATGCCATATTCACTACATGTTGGAGTAAACCGGCAACTCGGGGGAGTGTGAGGTGAGATGGCATATTGATAAAAGCGAATGATGCCCGTAAGCAAAAGTTGAGCTATATTCATAATTTCAACAATTCTCTTCCTCTTTAAGTTGAATAGGTTGAGGATAAATCTTTTTTCTTATTTTCGATAATGCCGATCCTACAGCTGTAGATATTGTATCCATATCTGAATTCTCTGTATGCATATAGACTATTGCAATCGATAGAGTTCGTATCTCAGGATCTTCTTGTATCATCTTTCGAAGCGGTCGCCATTGCAGACGGAAAGCTTCCCGGATTCTCCTGCGCATCAATACCCGGTCTATTGCATGCCGACGCTTTTTCTTTGGCACGGTGATCATCATCTGCACTGGTCCCAAAAGGTCAGGCACTCTGACACGGAATGACCCCTCCAATTCCTCTTGAGAAAGAGTGCGGAATGTCACTCTCAACGGACCTGAATATACAGATTTCCCTTTTTGGAATAAATCCTGTACAAGGGTCCGATGACGTAGTTTAGCGCTTTTCCGCAATGTCAATCGTTCAGAATTTTCAGATGGATTTTCTATTATATCAGTCATTTTTGAATGCAAGTTTAAGAATGTCAGAAGGGCTGCATACGATATGGTCGGCGTACGCCTTCCGAAGTTCAGTGATTGGTCGGAACCCCCATGTCACTCCTACGGAGTCGATGCATGCTCTCCGGGCTGTCTCAATGTCTACGGCAGAATCCCCCACATGCATCGTCTCGCTTTTAGGAGTCGGGTGGGCGAGAAGCACTGCAAAGTCAATGCTTGGGTCAGGTTTGACAGGTCGGTCTTCGGTCTGTCCCTTAATCGCCACAAACGGAATGTCAGGGAAGTAATGATCTATTATCTTCTTTGCCGCAGATTCATATTTATTGGTGGCAACTGCTATGCCAATGTGGTTGTCGGTAAGTTGTTGCAACAATTCCGGAATGCCTGGATAGGGCTTCGTAAGGTCGGTGCAGTGAGCATCGTAATATTCCCTGAAAATTTCAAGTAGCTCTTCGATTTCCTCAGGACTGGCATCAGGTTGTGCGCGTTCCATCAATTTTCTAACTCCATTGCCCACCATATAGGGATACGCAGCCAAAGGATGCTCATGGTATCCCTTGGCTTTGAGTGCATGATTGCAAGCTGTGCCTAAATCAGCAATTGTGTCGAGCAGAGTCCCGTCAAGATCAAATATAATAAGTTTTTTCATTTTTCAACAATAGATTTGATACTGCCGTGGGCAGTGATTGTCTCAAGTATATCTCCGGCTTTTGCCTTTTCCGCATTCGTCACTGTTTTTCCACAGATTTTCGTAATCGAATATCCACGTTTCAGTGTCGAGGCTGGATTTAAAACATCCGTGAGTTTCTCAAGGTTTTCAAGCCTTGCCTGTTCTCTTTCGATAAGTGAAGTGGCAGCTGTTTTGAGTGAAGTCGAGAGTGACTGAAGTCTCGGATATTCAATTTGAATCCGTGTATGTGAGGCGATTCGTAGGGTCGTGGTTAATCCTTCAATGCGTATCTTAGCTTTCGATATAGCTTCCCCTGCAGCTGATGGCAAGATGGCAGAAATGCCATGAAGTTTCATTCGGGCATTCTTCAATTGTGCCTCTGCAAGAGCTGGAATCATCGTCTCGATGCTTTGAAGGCGTATATGTTCCCCTTTGAGACGTTCAGATGCGAAAGATGCGATCCTGGATGTGAGGTCGCAAGCCCTTTGCCATGCCATTCCGGCTGTGTCAGCCAACCATGCTGCCACCGCGGTAGGGGTCTTACATCTTATGCATGCTATCTCATCAAGAACGCAGCGATCTCGTTCATGCCCGATTCCCACGACAACTGGTATCGGGAAAGTGGCTACGCGACGAGCAAGCGTGAGGTCATCAAACCCATTCATATCGGTTGTAGCACCACCTCCTCGTATTATCACGACACAGTCCCATTGCACGAATTTATAGCTTTGTTCTACAAGGTCAAGAGCCGCAAGAACGCTTTGAGCCGTCCTGTCTCCCTGCATAATGGCAGGAAAGAGCAATGTCTGGAACTCTACGCCAACCGAATTCCCCTGAATCTGATTGATGAAGTCGCCATATCCGGCTGCTTTTTCAGAAGAGATTACGGCTATTTTCAACGGTGGTTCAGTGATTCGGATGTTTTTATTTTGATTTATTATCCCTTCACGCTGCAGTGCTTCCAAGATTTCTCGCCTTAGCCGCTCAAGATCTCCCATCGTGTATGATGGGTCAATTTCTCCGATATTAAAAGAAAGACCGTATGAACTGTGATAGTTAGCAGCCCCATAAAACATTACCTTCATTCCATTGGACAGTTCCTTTCCAGTGGCTTGGAGAAATTTATTCCTGATATGGAAGAATCTGTTTGCCCAAATTGTACCTCTCATGCGCGCTATTGTAGTTCCTTTTGCATCTTTCTCAATTAGTGTCATGTAGCAGTGTCCTCCACTTGTAGAGAGGTCGCTTATTTCGGCTGTTACCCAAGCTCCCAAAAGCACTGGCTCTCGACTCATCGCTGCTGCAACAAATCGAGAGAATTCTGATAGGGTATATCTGGGATATATTGTATTCATATTCTAATTGCATTGAAAACTCTGCCCCTCTGCGACCTCTGCGTGAGGTTAGAGTGCGTGAGGTTGAAGTATCCATAATGCAAATTTAGTGAAAATTTGCGATATACTGACAAAAAAGCGACACGTTTTATTAGTTTTATAAGATTTATAAGAATTATAAGATTTATTATTCAGAAAAAATCCCTAATTTTGCATTATGTTTCCACTCGGGCAGCGAATACATCGGAGCGTGATGCCGGTATCTTTGATGATACTGGCTCTGATTTGTGTCATTTTGTCCGGGTGCTCGTCGAGCAAGCATGTTCCGGATGGAAGCTATCTTCTCGATAAGGTGCATATCCGTCTTGATTCTGTGGGGAAAGAGGAGCAGCTCGATGTCACGGAGATGCAGGCTTATCTCCGGCAGACTCCAAACCATCGGATGCTCTGGAGCATAAAGTTCCGGCTCGGCTTCTATAACTTGGCTGGCAATGATTCCACTAATTGGTGGAACCGTTGGATGCGTAAGCTTGGTGAGGCCCCGGTGATCTACGACCCGGCTTTGTCGGAGGCAAGCGCGGAGCAATTGATGCAATATCTTGCCAACAAGGGGTATTTCAATGCTGATGTAGCTATTGATTCCGTAAAAAATGAGAAAAAGAAGAAGATCGAACTGACTTATACACTGGCTCCTGGTCCCAGAAAGGTGATTTCTCAAGTGGAATATGAGTTTCCCGATTCGGCTGTCAAGAATATCGTGATGGCTGATTCTTCGAGATTTTTAACTTACCCGGGTCAACCACTTTCAAGGGATGTTCTTGAAAATCAGCGTACCCTCGTGGCTGATGCTCTCCGAAATAATGGATATTATAATTTTGGCAAAGAGTGTATTACCTTTGTTGCTGATACTACTGAAGGGAGTTCCGATGTAGATCTACTGATGAAGGTAAATTATCCATCCGGATCTCAGAAGGAGCGTCTTGACCTCTATTCCAAGTTCCTTATTCGTCGCGTGACGGTGATTGCCGATGCCGAAGCAATTGATTCTGATAATCCAGCTTTAGCAGTGGGAAAGGATTCGGTCAATTATCATGGGATAGAGATACTCTATGCTGATTCGCGTTATCTGCGTCCTTCTGTAATAGCTAACAACTGTTATATTGTTCCGGGTCAAATATTCTCTCAAAAAGACGTCGACAGGACATATCGTGCCTTCTCTCGTCTCGGGATTCTGAAGTTTATAAACGTTTCTTTCGTTCCCGTCGGTCACATTGATGATGAGGGGATTCTGGATGCTTATATATTGCTTACTCCGGGAAAGTCACAGACTGCGAGTGTGGAGCTTGAGGGCACCAATTCAGAAGGTGACCTTGGGGTGGCTGTCGGCCTAACCTATTCCCATCGCAATATAGGCAAAGGTTCGGAAACATTTACGGGAAAACTTCGTGGCAGTTATGAGTCGCTTTCGGGCAACTTAGAGGGTTTGCTCAACAATCGGTATTTGGAATATTCCGTTGACATGGGTCTTTCTATGCCGGAGTTTAAAGCTCCTATTTCCCGACGTATCAGGCGAAGGATTCAGGCTTCGACTGAAATGAACTTCTCGATGAACTATCAGGAGCGTCCTGAGTATACACGTGTGATTTCCACTGCCGGATGGAGCTATAAGTGGATTGATGCACGGAAGAACAACCGTCATGTCTTTACTCCCTTGGATATAAACTATGTGTATCTTCCAGCTTCTACAAATGATTTCATCGACCTGATTGCTCCCGACAATCCATTGCTCCGTTATAGCTATGAAGATCACTTCATCATGCGTATGGGATGGCGATGGTATCATTCCAATAAGCGCGAGGCTACGCCATGGCAAAGAAGTATGCAGAGAGATATCTACAATGTGCGTGTGAATGCGGAGATAGCGGGCAATCTGCTCTTTGCGATATCAAGCATTTTTGCCCATCGTAGTAATTTCCATGATGATCCTTATAGGATATTTGGCATACATTATTCCCAATATTTCAAACTGGAAGCCGACTATGCACTTCTCCATAGATTTGATGAGAAGAATTCAGTAGCATTCCGTGTTGGAGGAGGAATAGGCATTCCGTATGGCAATTCGGAAATGCTTCCGTTTGAGAAGAGATTTTATGGGGGAGGAGCAAATGGAGTCCGGGGATGGGCTGTTCGCACTCTCGGTCCGGGGGCTTATCCAAGCCGTAATTCCGTTAGCGATTTTATAAATCAGTGTGGTGATATCCGTCTGATCACCAGTGCTGAGTATCGAGCTAAACTGTTTTGGGTACTGGAATTAGGCGCATTCATAGACATAGGTAATATATGGACTATCCGCGACTATCCTTTCCAACCGGGAGGAGTCTTCAAGTTCAATGAATTCTACAAGCAGTTTGCGGCTGCCTACGGTCTCGGTCTGCGCATGGACTTCAACTATTTCCTTCTACGATTCGACCTCGGAATGAAGGCCCACAATCCCGCCATGGACGAGCGCCCCTGGCCCCTAATCTCTCCCAACTGGCACCGCGACGCCTCTTTCCACTTCTCTATTGGATATCCCTTCTAATAGTGAACTTAATTGTCTCGGTATTTTACTACTAATTATCAGTATTAAAATACTCTATGTGTTGTTCAAGAATAGGAATAATCGCAGGAATGTCATCGATGATGGTTGCCCATAATTTCCGTGGACTAATCGTATAGTACTCATGTACGATACGAAGGTGTTTCTTCTCCGTGCGAATAGATCCGAATAGCCATGCTCTCAATACCGATTATCTTGAAAATATCGCTTGATGACAGATAACATAATATTCTGAAGAGATTTTATAATTAAAACTTAAATTTTAGTTTGAAAAATTTGGAAATTATGAAAATAGTTATTATTTTTGCATCGTCAAACTAAAATTTAAGTTTTAATTATGAAAAAGCAACCTAATAAACTTACTGAGAAGGAGGCGGAAATCATGGAGCGCCTTTGGAGTGAGGGTCCGCAGACCATCCGAGAAATACTCGCTACTTATCCTGACCCTAAACCCCATTTCAACACTGTGTCTACTATAGTGAGGGTGTTGATTGATAAGGGATTCGTAGCGCATCAGGGAGAGAAGAATGGGGCATATACCTACGGTGCTCTTGTAGAAAGCAGTGAGTTGAGTGGAAGCAGTCTTGCTCGCCTTGTGAAGAACTATTTCAACAATAGTTATCGTTCAGTGGTGTCAGCTCTTGTAGATCAGGAGAAGATTTCTGTAGAAGAGCTACGTGAGATAATCGATATGGTTGAGAAACGCAATAAAAAGTAGGCATTATGGGTGCTTTACTCGCATATACAATCTATTCCGGGATTTTTCTGCTTTTTCTTTTCCTGTTCTACAAATTACTTGTGTCTGGAGAAAAACAGATTGTCCTTAACCGTGTATTGTTGCTTCTATGTTATGCTGTGTCATTTGCGGCATGGCCGATAAGTCGAATAGATTGGCATGTTGCAAAACAGGAGTCGACACATGTGCCATTAATGGCTATAGATAATCTCTCATTACAGACTCTTGCGATTGGTGAACATTCGGAATCAATTATTCCGCAGATGTTGATTTGGGTGTATATTTTTGGTGCTGTCGCAGTATTGGCGAGTAGTCTGTATTCTATCCTCAGAATTATGATATTTATCCGTCAAGGAGAAATAGTCAGGAATAAAGGATATAAAATTTTCTTGATGCCTGACGCCAATATAACCCCATTCAGTATAGGAAATTATATTGTGATGAGTGCAAAAGATTATGAGACAGTAGGGGACACAGTCACCGCCCATGAACTTGCCCATATCAAGTGTATGCATTATGTAGATCTTATCATTGCTCAGATTGTCTGTGTAATGGTTTGGTATAATCCAGCATCGTGGCTAATGCGTGATGAACTAAAATTACTACATGAATATCAAGCAGATGCAAAGGTTATTGACAGGGGTGTAGATATCTTTACGTATCAGATGCTTTTGATCAAAAGGACCGTAGGCAATCGGTTTAATACACTTTCCAATAGCTTAAACCATAGTAAACTTAAAGACAGGATCGCAATGATGCAGAAAGAAAATTGTAGTGGGGTGAGACGTATGCGAGTCATAGCACTTGCCATTGCCCCCATCGTATCTTTTGGATTAATGAATATCCCCACAGTAGCTTCTGATTTGAAAACCCTTGAAGCTGCCTCCTTACATATCGACAATAAGTCAGAAATGATTTCAGCCGACATCCCGGTCATTGCAGAATCGATATCATTGGAGGTTGCGGAGGCAGCGACTTCAACGGGTGATTCTCAAGCCGGCATTGATGATGATGACTCTAAAGCGGTAATTGATGATCGTATCATGGAAGAAAAAAAGGAATTGAAAGATTATCCTCTTCAAGATCCTGAGATACCAGCGGAATTCCCGGGAGGAATTGAAAAACTGATGCAGTATCTTTCCATGAATATTCGTTATCCTCAGGCTGCTCATGTTGAAGATCGTACTGGCAAATCAGTGGTTGGATTCACTATCCAAGCGGATGGTGCCATCTCAGATGTAAGGATACTCGAGAGTGCGTGGCCAGATTTAGATGCAGAGGCTGTAAGGGTGGTAAAATCTATGCCTAAGTGGCAGCCTGCAACTACCGGTGGAATCCCTGTAGCTTCGCAGTTTTCAATTCCAATAAACTTCCGATTGCAGTCCATGAATGAGTCAGAGGGAATGCCCCCTATAAAAAAAGAGGAAACATATATAAAACTAAGCGAAAATGGAAGTGCCAAACTCGTGGTAGGACCAAGTGAAGAAAAAGAATGCGATGTTGGCGACACGCAGGCTTTTAGAGTTGATGGCAAACTGCTCACAGAAAGTATGACTATTGACATGAGTGACATAGAATCGTATAAAGTATTTCCTCCAAGTGAGGAATTTCCAGGCGGATTGTGTGACATTAAATTGAAGAAAAAATGAAAAAGATTGTCAGTTTAATTCTTTTATTGATGCTTGCGTCAATACGCTCATACGCTTTTGAGTATAGGGTCGTGTCTAAAACTCCAGATAGTAAACTCAATGGTGCGGAATTGCTGCTTAACAATGAGATCGATTGGTCGACAGAATCATTTGGCGTGGTGGAAAATGGCGTCATTGACATAAAAGGCAATAGTGAGCGGTCATTCCCTGCTCGCTTGACTATCACTGACAGGGAGCATAATACGAATGGCTCGATTAATTATAATATTGATCTTATCGTTGAACCCGGTACAATCGTGGTAGATGTCAATGAGTATTTCCCTTTATCCGGAGGAGTCCTTAATAAGGGATATAAAGCTTGCGCTATGCGAATAGCTGATGTTGAATATAAGACAGTTGCAAGGAAAGAGATATTGAAAGAGTATTTTTTGAACAATATAGGTAATGGATTGGGAGAAAAAGCCCTGTTGGATTATGGATGGATTTGCGCGCCCGATGAATGGACTGAGTTGACGGCGATGCTTGATGCAGAGACAAGAAATCTTGTTGCGATTGAAAATCTTACGGAAAGAAAAGAAAGATTGAAACCAGTATGGGAAGGGGAGCCGTATGCGGAGCTTAATGGGAAGAATCTTAATGGTGAGGCCATAAGTCTTTCTGAGTTTGTTGGTAAAGGCAAATTTGTAGTGGCTGATTTTTGGGCAAGTTGGTGTGGAGGTTGCATAGTGGAAACTAAAAAATATCTGAAACCTTTATACGAAGAATATAAAGATGATCCTAATGTGATATTCGTTGGCGTTGGAATGGATGATATAAGTAAAGCTGTGGATAAACTTGGTATTGAGTGGGAGCAAATAAAAGATTGCAGGAGGCTGATGGCTACATACGGAGTATATTCGATTCCTGAGATAGTCCTTTTTGCTCCGGACGGAACAATCCTCCGGCGCTTTGTAAGAGGAAGTGAGTTGAAGCAACTTCTGAAGGATATCTTGCCTCAAAAGCAATCATCCGGAGATTATATTGGAGGAAAGACTCTTCAATAACTTAATTTTGCCAGAGATAGTAAGACTATCTTTGGCAAAATTTTTTTTGAGAAGGATTTTGTAATATCGAATTTAATTCGTAATTTTGCAATTGAAAAATGTGAGAATATATGAGAATCTTTACTGAAAAACCACTCAAGATGTATGCAAATTGCCATCCAGAGGCAAAGTCGGCCTTGCAGGATTGGATCAGAAAAGTAAAAAAAGCAAAGTGGATGTCATTTGCTGATGTTAAACAGACATTTAGGAGTGCTGATTATATTGGCAACCAACGATATGTGTTTAATATAAAAGGTAATGATTATCGTTTGGTTGTAGTGATTCAGTTTAGTCCTCAATTTGTGTATGTTAGATTCATAGGAACTCACGCTGAATATGAACGTATAGATTGTTCAACTATTTAACAGACTATTTATGACAAAGATTGAAAATGAGCAGCAATATGATTGGGCAGTGTCGAGGGTTGAAGAGTTGTTGCCGCTTGTGAAAGAAGATACTCCCACGTCAGATTCAAATTATATAGAACTTGTTCTTCTTTCTAATCTGGTAGCAGATTATTCTGATGAGCACTATTCTCTTGGGGAACCATCGCTTGTAGATATCATCAAGCTGCGCATGTATGAGATGGGGCTCACTCAGGCTGCTTTGGCTAAGCTGATAGGAGTTAGTCCATCAAGAATCAGCGACTATCTTTCAGGCAAGAGTGAGCCGACGCTTAAAGTCGGACGGCTTCTCAGTCAGAAACTTGATATCGATCCGGCTATAGTGCTTGGAGTATGAAATGACGTCTATGCAAGAGAGAAGCGATACGCTCTCTATGCGAGTTGTTGCAAGGGGATAAAATAACAGACACCCGTTCCTTTGTCAAGCAATCCTATGCTCTGGTCCAATAGCCTAAAGTTGGTGTATGTATTTATTGAATATAGGTCCGGATTTTCGTTATACATGCTTTTTGATGCCTCCGAGTAGTAACGTGCTGAATATAGTTGTGAATTATTCACATAAATAAATACCAATGTAATAAGTTTACCGAGGCGTTGCTTCTAATAGCTTGCGTCAGCGGTGCCATCGCTGAGATTCGAATGCCTTATTTTGTTCGACCGGATTGGTCTTCTTTTGAAGCTCTATACACACTGTTGACTTTGTCGCGCCCAAATCTGTAACTTGCTCCAAACATGACGTATGCCGGATGAGCATTGAAAGTCTGTCGGATGGTGTAGTCGGCATAATGCTCTTTTGACCTTGTCTTGTTCCATCCGAAAATATCATTTGCTTTCAATTATAGATTAAGACGATTGTTTAGCAATGAGTATCTGAGCGATAGATTGAAGAGTTGGAATGAATCATAATTAATCAGGTTTTGCTGCCATGGGAAGAAGTGGGTAAACTGGGCTCCAAAGATAAGCGTTTTCTGTCGATTCAGCATGATATTGGTTGACAGTTCAAGTTTGCCGGACCAATCTTCCATGCTGCTTATTTTAAAATCAGGAATATCGCTGTGTGAGAATGAGCGGAACACCTCACCTCCTGCTTTCATCTCTCAGCGGTCAAAGAATGTGCGCTTGTAGTTGGCGTATAGTCCTGTCTTGTTTGTGGAGAGGCAATTATACGGTATGGTGCTTATCGTGCCCGACTCATCAATTCTACGGACATATCCGATTCCATCTGAAGCAAAAGATGTATAAAGCACAGCGTATAGGCCTCCGAGTCCGTAGTAATTGATTTCGGCGTTGTTGTAGATCGTTGGTTTCAGAGAGATTACCGGCGGCAAATTCATCAGTCGTGGAGTAATATTTGAATGGATTAAGCTCCCAAAGATTGGGGCGACCCATTCCCATTGAGTAACTGATATTGAAAGACCCGATGCCGTTTTTATTCCACGAGAGATTGACGGAAGGGAACAGGTGACCGTAATTGTCGCGTTCAACCTGTGATATGGACTTTTGCTCACCTCTGGCCCATGTATATTCATACCTCAATCCGATTTTGCCCCAAAAGCCTGAACCAAGACTACGCGATGCGGTGATATAGGCTGCAGCTATTCGTTCTGAATAGTCAAACAGATTGGATTCAGTGCCCGTAGCAGTCCCGTTCCCATGAATATGTTTCAGAAAATTGTCAGAGGAATTAAGGATGTCAGTGTAGGCAACCCCGGTTTCCAATTGCGCCCAGTTGTAGGGCAGTTTGAAATCTGCCTTTCCACTGTGAAAATGATAATCTGTTTTACCATTTTCATTAACGCCAAAATCATCAGTGCTATTGTTATATTGGGTATAAATATTAGACAATGTGGGGCTGTGACGGTTGAAGTAGTTGTATGTCAACTGCATTGATTCACCTTTGTTACCGAAAGCCCAATCATAAAATCCGGTAACAGTCAGAGCGTTATTGGGACGAGATTTTGTAACAGACTGTGATGTTGAAGTATAGCTACCATAATCGGTGAAATTCGTTCCATTGCTTGAAACATTCTCATAATTATAGTTCGCAATGACACCTAAATTCATATTGGGTGTAAACTTGTATCTGAACATGGCATTGAACCCGGCATCGAACATGTGTGATTTAGTCCGTGAGGAAGATATGCGGGATAGGATTCCGTTAAGAAATGAATACTCCATATCGTTATCATTGATATTGTAGTAATTCGACACGCTCGCATCGAGCGACATATCCACTTTTCTTGTGGTGTGGCTGATACTTCCGCTGAAATATTCACGCATTTTATTGCCATGATTCAATGAACCATAGACGCTGCCTTTTGTCCCGAGGGACTCGTTGCGCATTGTGATTGAGATATACACTGCATTGGGCTCGGCGGCATAACGCGAGGGTGGTGTTGTCAACAGTTCAATCTTCTCAATATCTTCGGCTCGCAGGTTTTGCAGTCGCATTGACATTGCAGTTGCGTCAAGCTCCATCAGTATGCCGTCGATGATATAGCGTACGTTGCCTTTGCCAGCAACTGTGATGGAACCATTATTCACGGAAACACGGGGCACACGGTCGAGTACATTTACTCCGTCAAGACCTTTGACGTAAGGATCATTCTTGACAAGATAGACGAGCTTACCTTCCTGTTGCTTCACAACCGGGCGTTTTGCCACAACTACAACTTCATTGAGTTCAAGTTCACGCTCCCATGAGTCAACTATGGAATCGTTGAGTTCTTGTGCGAAAAGGGACGCAGGAAGTAAGGCCACTCCTAAGAGTGGCTTAAGGATTGTTTTCATAAATGTAAGATTTGAAGTTACTTAAATGCTTTCAATGGTCCGCTGATGAATAGATAGCAGCCGTTGTTCGAGTCATAGCTGAGACCGATGTAAATTTCCTCGCCATTATTAATGATGACCATTGATTGATATCTTGTGCCGTTGGCGATAATGTCTTGTGAGCGGATTGCTTCGGGCAAGTCTTTCTCATACAATTTTTCAATCTTGTCGAGAAGGGACTTATTATTGGTTATTGTACAGCCTCTGAAATATTTCTCCGGGCTTTTCGACATATTGATAGAAACGCTCGGATTATTATTGTATGATCCATTGAACATTTGTTCCACATGCAGATTGGGAGCTTTTGCAAAGGCCGAAAGAGAGACCAGTGAGAAGAGTATTATAATAATATACTTTTTCATAATGCAGGAGTTTAATTGTTGGATGTCTCAGAAATAATGTCATTTGCTCTCATCATGTACTCGCGCTCTGTAAGTGCTGCAAACTGCATCAATGAGTCCGCCCTCGCCATTGCAATATCTGTTGAGGCAATGGCATCCCGCTCATTAAGCTTTTGACCATGGCTGTAAGCAGCGATATATACTGTACAGCCGTTATTGTCTGGCAGCCTTTCTTGCGGAGAAACGAAGAAAATGGCAACTGATATAAATATAGCGATACTTGCCGCTATACCCGAATACAACCGCCAATTCCAATTGCGATTCGACCTTGCTGACTTTTTTAATGAACAAGTTGGTATTACTTGGATATCCATAAGGGCTCTTACCTCCTCAATCGCTGGTGAAGTCAGTGAGGTTTGGGAAAGAACATATTCCAGTTCTTTCTCTTCGAACACAGAAAGCTTGCAGTCCATATAAAGACGGCAAAGTTCGTCCAGTTCAGCTACTGTCATATTCATTTCGTCTGTCTTCATCGGTCAATCATTTTAATGTTTTCGCGAATCCTTTTGCGTGCGCGGCTCATATTCATCCGAACGGCCTCAACTGACATATTCAGTCTTTTGGCAACCTCCTCATATTCAAGACAATCGTGGGTAATCAGAGTATAGGTGCGCATTTGCGTTTCTGTCAATCCTTTCACGATTAATTTCTCATAGCGCTCCATATACTCGGTTGGTGTCTCATACCCACCTTCAAAATCTGTTTCCACAGATTCCAGTGGTACGGAATGGTTGGTTCTGAGCCGGTCTATGCAGGTGTTGCGTAACACATGCACCAGTTTATTGCGAGCCTCCGCATTGGATTCTATATCCTCTTTTGTCCACAACTTCTCAAAGGTATCTTGTACGGCATCCTTGGCATCCTCGTCGTTTTGAAGAAGCCTCATGGCGATTCGGTGAAGCTTGCTCCGAATGTCAAGGAATGATGTTGTCAGAGTATCCTTTTTCATTTTCATTGTGTTCTACTATTGATACGATAGAAGAGACAAAACGTAACAGCGAAATAACAATTTTTTTCAATCAAAAGGAAATAAATTGTAAGTTGAGGAATCCACCATTTTACATAAAATGCCTGAGTATAAAATTGATGATTTGCCAACGTGTGGTGACGATTTTAAGCCGTTTCTTCCTTTTTATTGCCATTATGATATCGTTAACAACTTTATTCATGTCGAGCAGTTAAGAACTATATTATTGACATATTGTTACAATAATATAAAGTAAAATAAATTAGAATATGGTTAATCTTGGAATAGCTTTTATAATTTCAGGTCCGGCAATAATGCTTGCGCTTATTATCATTGGTGCAAGAAAAGCTCTGCCTTATCGCAATGTCAATAGGGATAAATTTAACGCTATCTACAAGCCCTACAAGTTTTGGGGCTTATGTATATGGGGAATACTTACTTTAATTGGTCTATTATTGATTTCCAATACACATGGATAACTATGAGTGAGATTCAACAAAATAATTTGTTATTTCCGATAATTTTCGTAAATTTGCAGTCGTAACCCCAAAAATGATATAATTATGGCTGACAATTCAGAAGATAAGAAATACGAACCGTATGATGATCAGTATTTTACTATGACCCGAGGACAACTCAATAGGATAATCTTCGCCTCCCTTTGGTGTGGATACCCTTACGAGGCTCCATTCTTTGGATTCTGTCTCGAAGATGGGCATACTCATCATTACGCCAATAGAATGAAGAAAAGATGGGAAGAAAAACACGGCCCCATGCCTCCCATCACCATCATTGAGGATGGCTCTCCAATTGAAATATAAAATGTGCTCATTGGTCATCTTGACACCTAAATGAGATATCATATTTCTAACGGTTTATATTCGAGTGTCTTTTTGACGCAAGGGTATATCCCGTTTTTTATTTGCATATATTCTCTCAATTTACTAAATTTGCGGAGTAGTTGAAAATAACCTGAAATTTGGAAAATCATGAGACTATTCAAATATTTAGTTACCCTTTTGACATTGATAAGCTTCCCTTGCAATGTTTTCGCTGAAGTCCCCTTCAATGGATTGCTGCTTGACAGGGAGTTGAAACCCATGAAGGGAGTAAAGGTGTATGTCAAGGATCCGAAACGTTATGCCACTACTGACAAGAAGGGTCGTTTCGGTTTGACAGATGTCCAACCCGATGACACATTGCATTTAGTGCTCTCTAAGAAAGAAACATTGACTGTTCCAGTCGAATCCCGTAAAGCAATCAAGATTATTCTTGCCAATGAACGCTCCTTCAAAGCGCAGGATGATGATGAATTGGTGAATACCGGATTCGGATATGTCAAACGCCGCGAACATACGGGAGTCAGCTCTGGAATCAGCGGTGATCGATTGCGTGCCACTGGACAAAGAGATATCATGAGTGCCCTAAAGGGTCTTGTACCTGGTCTATACGTTTCAGGTTCTGCAGGCAATCAGTCTGTTAATATCCGTGGTATCCATTCTCTGACCCTTTCCAGTGAACCACTTTACATCGTTGACGGAGTGACGGTCAATTCCCTGGATTACATAAGCATATACGAGGTAGACCATGTAGAAGTGATTAAAGAAGCTTCTCAGTATGGCTCAAGAGGCGCCAACGGTGCTATATTGGTAACAACAAAGACTGCCGATTCCCAACTGAACAAAAAGAAATAATGGAAAGTTGAGTTTTCATTTGCCATTTAAAATTTTTATTGCTAAATTTGCACATTAATCAGCTTTTGCTCATTATCTAAGGTTGAAGGTTATGAGACTTCTGAGTTGAATAACCCTCTAACCCCTTAACCTTTTAAACCTTAAGTTGAGCAAAGCGAAACTTAAATTTAAATTATGACAATCAACGAAGTTCAAGACGAAATAATCGACGAAATGTCGGGCATGGACGACTGGTTTGACCGTTATGCCTACATCATTGACTTAGGAAATACCCTCCCTCCTATCCCGGAGGAAATGAAGACCCCAACCAACCTCATCGAAGGTTGCCAGAGCCGCGTCTGGATTGATGCCAAAGAAGACAGCGAGAAGAAAATTCATTTCGAAGCCGACTCCGACGCTATGATAGTAAAAGGTATCGTAGCCTTACTTATGCGTGTTCTCAACGACCGCACCCCAGACGAAATACTCGGTGCAGACCTTTACTTCATCGACAAAATTGGCCTCTCAGAGCATCTTTCCCCAACGCGCAGCAATGGCCTTGTATCAATGGTGAAGCAAATCCGCAACTACGCCACGGCATTCAAATTAATTCATAATGCATAATTTAGTCCGACATGTCTGACTCGTCTGACCTGTCCGACCAGTCTGACAACTAACAACCGACAACTGAAAACTATAAAACAATAACAACCATGTTCAAAAACCAACCGGCAGGACTCTACGTGCTCGCCCTTGCGAACACCGGCGAACGTTTTGGCTACTATACCATGCTCGCCATCTTCCTTTTCTTCCTCCAGGCAAAATTTGGCTTCGACGCCACCTGGACCGGCCAGATTTTTTCTATCTTCCTGGCCCTCGTCTATTTCATGCCCGTATTCGGCGGATGGCTCGCCGACCGCTGGAGCTTCAATAAATGTGTGCTCGCCGGTATTGCGGTAATGTTTGTAGGTTATGCCCTTATGTCGGCGCCTACTCCTATCCGCACTAACTCTTCTTTCATGATCCTTCTTGCAGCTCTGCTATTGATTGCCACTGGTACGGGGCTCTTCAAAGGCAACCTACAGGTAATGGTTGGTGACCTTTATAATAATCCGCAGTATAGCGATCGTCGTGACTCCGCATTCTCACTCTTTTATATGGCGATCAACCTCGGATCGATGTTCGCCCCGGGAGCCGCTATCGCTCTGAAAAATATGGCTCTGACAAAAGCGGGATTCTTGACAAACAATGCCATGGCTGCTACGGTCAGCAACTGGTGTCTTGATACTGACGGCTTTACCAAAATGCCGACAGACTCGGAGACCATCAAGAGCATGACAGACTTCGCAATAAAGAACGGAATGGAACAAGGAGGTGATCTTGCTACTTGGCTCACCGGTTACCTTCAGAATTTTGCTGACAGCTGCACAGCTCATTTCTCAACATTGACAGACTTTGCAAGTGGCTACATTTCCGCTTTCTCTACCGGTTGCACATACGCATTTTCACTCGCATGCGCTTCTCTTATAATCAGCTTCCTTATTTATACTCTTGGTCGCAAGACCTACAAGCACATTATTACAGATGCGCCTAAGCAGGCTGACGGAAAGAAAGCAGCAGCTGTCAACAATGGTCCAGAGCTGACACCTGAGCAGACAAAACAACGTGTCGTGGCTCTATTCCTTGTATTTGCTGTCGTTATCTTCTTCTGGATGGTATTCCATCAGAACGGACAGACTCTTACGGAGTTTGCCAAGAGTTGTACTGCTTCCGAATCTTCTTCTTGGACTCGCATAGGATTCAACCTTGGTGCTCTTGCTGCCATTGCTGTCGCAGTTTATGCTTTCTTCAGTCTTATACAGTCTAAATCAGCTCAAGGAAAAGTAATCAGCGGTATAATCCTTGCTGCTTGTGCTGGAATTGTAATCTGGATTTATACCGGTGTGCTTCCGGAAACTCTCACAAATATCGACCCCGCTGCATATCAGCAGTTCAACCCATTCTTCGTTGTGGCTCTTACTCCATTCTCGCTTGCCTTATTTGGATGGCTCAATAAAAATGGTAAAGAACCTTCTGCTCCTCGCAAGATCGGATATGGTATGGTAGTAGCAGGTATCGCATATCTCGTTATGGTATTCGGTTCGCTTTCACTTGTTGGCACCAACGGTGAAGTTTCCACCAACTGGCTTATCTCAACTTATCTCCTCCTTACATTCGCCGAACTCCTTCTCTCTCCGATGGGTATCTCTTTCGTCAGCAAAGTAGCTCCTCCGAAATTGAAGGGTGCTATGATGGGAGGGTGGTTTGCTGCAACTGCAGTCGGCAACTATCTCGTATCTATCCCAATGCTTCTCTGGGGAAAGATTCCTGTATGGACCATTTGGGTAATCCTCATCGCTCTCTGTCTCCTTTCCGCAGCATTCATCTTCTCTCAGATGAAGAAACTCGAGGCTGCTACAGGCGACATGCCTGAGCCAGTGCCTGATGCAACTCTCGCAGACCCGGTAGAATAAATAGCTTAATTAGGGTGTTTCCATTAAGGAGCACCCTAACCTTTTAACTAATTAACCCTTTAATCCTCGGTTTTCGTTTACGAAAATTGAATTTTATATGGCTAACACTTCTGAATTTAGCAGTAAAATAGGTCTCATAGCCGCAACAGTCGGCAGTGCAGTCGGTCTGGGAAACGTTTGGCGTTTCCCTGCTGAAACTCAAGCGCATGGAGGAGCTGCTTTCTTGCTCGTATATGTAATATGCGTTCTTTTGTTCGGTATCCCGGTTATGCTGGGAGAGTTTGCTATCGGCAGAGCTGGAAAGAGCGATGCAATAGGGAGCTATAAGAAATTAAGTCCGGGTAAGCCATGGTGGATATCCGGTTTTCTTGGGATTCTATGTTCTTATCTCATATTGACTTTCTATATGGTGGTGTCTGGATGGACACTCGAGTATTTATATCAATCAATAACCGGACAACTTTTCACCTCAATTCCGGGAGTAGAAGAAGGAAGCAATCTTCAATTTGCCGATCGCATGGAGCAATATGTAGCAGGAATTTGGCCTCCTATGATTTGGACATGGATTACTATTGTTATTTGTGGTGCGGTCCTTTGTATGGGTGTCCAGAAAGGTATAGAAAGAGTAAGCAATATTTTAATGCCACTTCTGTTTCTTATACTCATAATATTATTTGTCAAAGCAGCGAGTCTTCCAAAGGCTTCTGAGGGGTTGGCATATTTTTTCAACCCTGACTTCTCGAAGATCACTCCAAATGTTTGCATCAGTGCATTGGGCCAGGCTTTCTTCTCATTGAGTCTTGGTATGGGAACCCTCATAACATACGGAAGTTACTTTCGAAAAGACACAAACCTTACACGCACGGCTTTCACTGTGTCGCTCCTTGATATGATGGTTGCTATTCTCGTGGGTATGATAATCTTCCCCGGAGTAATGTCGTTTGGGTTGGAGGGTGAATCTTTTGATGGTTCCGCTCTGGTGTTTGTAACTTTCCCGGAAATATTCAACAATATGTGGTGTCCACAACTTTGGTCGGCACTTTTCTTCATCCTACTCTCTGTTGCAGCCCTGACAAGCAGTATTTCCATTGCGGAAGTCTCAATTGCATATTTTAGTGAACACTATAAGATGAAGAGAGTCCCGGCTACATGTGTAGTTCTTCTGCCTTTGCTGCTTCTTAGTGCTTTATCCTCATTGAGCAACGGTATTCTATCAGACTGGACAATTTTCGGATACACCATCTTTGGCGCATGTGATGCGGTGACAGCAAACGTCCTTATGCCTCTTGGTGCATTTATTATGTCGATATATCTTGGATGGTTTGCACCAAAGAATTTAATGAAAGATCAGCTCACAAACGGAGGAACTATACGTAATAATTTTGCTGGCACTATTATATTCTTGCTTAAGTGGGTCACTCCTATTCTGATCCTTGTTATTTTTATTACATCATTGATCATGTAAGAATGAAAACCAATCTGAATGAAATAGCTTCGATTCTTAAGACTAAACTTATTGGCCACAACCGGGAAATCGAACTCCTTCTTACCGACTCGCGGAGCCTTACCGACTCCGCGAAGTCGCTTTTTTTTGCACTGCGTGGACCAAGCAACGACGGACATCGATACATATCTGATTTGTATACTAAAGGAGTCCGTAGTTTTGTTGTCAATGAACTTCCGGACACTTGTGCGGATATGCCCGATGCCTCCTGGATAGTAGTTTCCGACACTCTGAAAGCCTTACAGAAAGTTGGCTCTTTGGGTCGCAGTAATGCTTCCACAATAGTAGCTATAACAGGGTCAAGAGGGAAGACGACTCTCAAAGAGTGGCTGTTTCAGATTCTTTCTCCATCTCTAAATCTTAGTCGTTCCCCTCGCAGCTATAACTCTCAGATCGGAGTCCCTCTCAGTTTATGGGCAATACGTCCCGGTAGTGACGTCGCTTTGATAGAGGCCGGTATTTCCAAGGTTGGGGAAATGCATACAATAGCTGATTGCGTTGCTCCTGATACTGTAGTCATAACCAATGTTGGCGATGCTCATGCGCAAGGTTTTTCATCAAGAGAAGAAAAAATCCGAGAGAAAGTGTCTCTTGCTTCAGGAGATTCTGTGATGAGGGTAATATATTGTGCCGACGATTCTGACATAGAATCAGAAGTGAAGCGTCAATGTGTGGGAAAGGAACTTATAGGTTGGCATAGGTCGGAATTACCGGATGATCCATTCGGAGATAGTTTCAGAAAGAAGGATGTGAAGGATTGGGAAATTGAGAATATTGGGCATGCTATAGCAATAGCGAAATCCCTTGGTCTATCTGATGTTGAAATTAAGAATTCGTTGAAGAGACTTTACCGGATTGGTACGCGTCTCAATGTCAGCGAAGGGGTGAACGATTGCCTTGTAATCCACGACTCCTATACGTCCGATCAGTCATCCCTTGCCCCGGCTCTTGATTTTATGAAGCGTCGTCTTGCTCCTGGTAGCAAAGAGACCCTTATTGTCAGCGATCTTCTTCATGAGGCAGATTCTTCTGAAGATGCCATTGCTTCAATGGCGAATATGCTTAAAACATCGGGTGTAAAAAGGTTGATTGGAGTAGGAGAGGGGATGAAGAAAGGAAAGGATATACTCTCAGCTGTAGTTGAGGATTCAACTTTCTTCGATACTACAGATGATTTGCTTGCCTCTTTGAGTACTTCCGATTTTTGCAATGAGACAATCCTGATTAAAGGCTCTCCGGAGTTCGATTTTGGGAGAATAGCCCAACTTCTTGAAGCCCGTACACATGAGACTGTCCTGGAAGTGAATCTCGATGCGGTAGTCAGAAATTATAATTATTTCCGTTCTAAATTGCCTGCTGGAACGGGGCTGGTGGCTATGGTAAAGGCTTCAGGCTATGGTGCGGGAAGCTATGAGATAGCGAAGACGATGCAAGATTGTGGGGCTGCGTATCTTGCTGTCGCAGTTCTTGACGAGGGTATAGATCTCCGACGCAGAGGCATAACTATGCCTATAATGGTGATGAATCCAAAAGTGGTAAATTATCGCCAGATGTTTGCCAATCGTCTTGAACCGGAGGTTTTCTCTATGGCTATGCTTCTTGATGTGGTGAAAGAAGCAGAAAAATATGGAGTGAAGGAATATCCGGTCCATATTAAGCTCGACACCGGTATGCATCGTATGGGTTTCGTAGAGGAGGAACTCCCTGAAGTCATGCATATCCTTAATTCCACTGATGCTGTACGCATAGCATCGGCGTTCAGTCATCTTGCGACTGCAGATTGTCTTGACATGGACGATTACACTCTTCTTCAGTTGCAGAAATTCGAACGTTTTACTCAATTCATGCTTTCTCGGTCTCAACGTCCATTCTTGCGCCACGTACTTAACTCCGCAGGTATTCTTCGTTTCCCCCAATACCATTATGATATGGCGCGTCTTGGAATCGGTCTGTATGGTGTCAATACCCTTCCCACTGAAGTAGAAGCCCCGCTATCGGTGGTCAGTACGCTCCGTACAGTCATTATTGCCATCCGAGACTGGAATAAAGGGGAGAGCATAGGGTATGCTCGTAGAACTATTCTTGACCGAGATTCACGAATTGCCACTATCCCGATTGGATATGCCGATGGCATGAACCGTCATTTCGGTCGTGGCAACATTACTGTAAAAGTAAACGGTAAGGATGCCCCTACCGTTGGAAATATCTGTATGGATGCCTGCATGATTGATGTCACCGGAATAGATTGTAAGGAAGGCGACGTTGTGGAGATTTTCGGACCTTCAGCCTCAGTCGACCGACTGTCCGACCTCCTCGATACTATCCCCTACGAGATTCTCACTTCCGTATCTCCCCGCGTCAAGAGGGTCTACTATAGAGAATGATTCTTCTTCTGAGACATCTACTGTCTCAAATTCTACTTCTATGGCTGGCGGCAAGACTTTGCCGTCAGCCATTTCTATTATTCGATCTGCAATAGCTGCTAACGACGAGTCGTGTGTCACCATAACTACAGTCTGTCCAAACCTGTCGCGCAAATCTACGAATATATCCTGAATCTCATGACGGTTGGCTGAGTCAAGACTTCCGGTTGGCTCATCTGCAAATATAATTTCCGGGTCATTAATAAGCGCTCGGGCTATAGCTGTACGCTGGCGTTCTCCGCCGCTCATGGCCGCTGGCTTATGATTCATGCGTTCGCCCAGTCCCAATTGGGTAAGAAGTTCGGCAGCCTTATTCATGGCTTTCTTTTTTGATGTTCCGGCAATTAATGCAGGAAGCGCAACATTTTCCTGTGCTGTAAATTCCGGTAGCAGTTGATGGAATTGAAAGACAAATCCCATATTCTTATTGCGGAATGCGGATAGTTTCTTGTCTTTCATTCCGATAAGCTCAATGCCATTGAAAAGCACACTTCCACGGTCTGGTTTTTCAAGCGTTCCCGCTATCTGGAGCAACGTGGTCTTTCCGGCTCCCGATGGGCCGACTATAGCCACTATCTCTCCCTTCTCAATGCTGAGGGAAATGTCTTTGAGAACTTCCAAATTCCCAAAAGATTTATATATATTCTTAATTTCTATCATATTTGTTGTCGAGTTGTCGAGTTGTCAAGTTTTCGAGTT
>CAZWJO010000001.1:70207-78047 GCA_964634905.1 uncultured Sangeribacter sp. | reverse complement strand
AATATTCAGAGAAAATGAGTAATTTTGCAGTTTGAAAGATAACAACAAGAAAATATATGCCTACTTCTAAGGAAATCAGAGAGTCGTTTAAACGATTTTTTGAAAGCAAAGGTCACCATATCGTGCCCTCTGCTCCAATGGTCATCAAGGATGACCCTACGCTTATGTTTACTAATGCCGGAATGAACCAATTCAAGGATATCATTCTCGGCAACCGACCTGCTAAATATACCCGAGTTGCTGATTCACAGAAATGTCTGCGTGTCAGCGGTAAGCACAATGACCTCGAAGAAGTTGGTCATGACACTTACCACCACACAATGTTCGAGATGCTCGGAAACTGGTCGTTTGGCGATTACTTTAAGAAAGAAGCTATTGATTGGGCTTGGGAATATCTTGTAGATGTGCTCAAACTTGATCCTAACCGTCTTTATGCGACCGTCTTTGAGGGTTATGCACCCGAAGGTCTTGAACGTGATAATGAAGCCGCTTCCTATTGGGAAGCTCATTTGCCGAAGAGCCATATAATCAATGGCAACCGTCATGACAATTTCTGGGAAATGGGTGATACAGGACCCTGTGGACCTTGCTCTGAGATTCATATCGATCTTCGTAGCGACGAAGAGAGAGCCACAGTGGATGGTGCTACTCTCGTAAATAAAGACAATCCTCAGGTAATCGAAATCTGGAATCTTGTCTTCATGCAATATGAACGCAAAGCAGACGGACATCTTGAGCCTTTACCTGCAAAGGTGATCGACACCGGAATGGGATTCGAACGTCTATGTATGGCACTTCAGGGTAAGAAGTCGAACTATGACACTGATGTATTCACTCCCTACATAGCCAAGATAAGCGAGATTTCCGGCAAGGAATATGGAAAAGACAAGATGGTGGATGTGGCAATGCGTGTTTGCTCCGACCACTGTCGCACAATCGCTTTCTCCATTGCTGATTCCCAACTCCCGAGCAATGCTAAGGCTGGCTATGTGATCCGACGTATTCTTCGTCGTGCGGTGCGTTACGCATATACATTCCTCGACCAAAAGAATCCGTTCATCTATCAGCTTGTAGATGTAATGGTAGATCAGATGGGGGAGGCCTATCCTGAACTTGTAGCTCAGAAAGATCTTATCAAGAAAGTGATAAAAGAGGAAGAGGAATCATTCCTACGCACTCTCGACAAGGGTATTGGTCTTCTTGATAATCTTGTGGCTGCTGCCAAGAAGGAAGGTAAGACTGAAATCAGCGGTAAGGATGCATTTACACTCTATGATACCTACGGATTCCCTCTCGACCTTACAGAACTTATCCTTCGCGAACAGGGTATGACACTTGATGAAAAGGGTTATCAGGAGGAAATGAACCGTCAAAAAGAGCGTGCCCGCAATGCCGCTGCCATTGAGACTGGTGACTGGGTTATCCTTAAGGACGGTGAGCAGAAGTTTGTTGGCTATGACGTGACAGAAAACGAATCCCGTATTCTCCGCTATCGTAAGGTAAAGCAGAAAGGGAAAGAGTTCTTCCAGATTATCCTCGACGAAACCCCATTCTATGGAGAAATGGGTGGACAGGTAGGAGATAAGGGTAAACTTATCGATTCAAATGGAGAAGAAATAGAAATTTTCGATACAAAACGTGAGAATAATGTAAGTGTACATCTTACATATAAGCTTCCTGAAAATCCGGCTGACACTTTCAAGGCTGTAATTGATACTGAGGCAAGAGCCGCTACATCTGCTAATCACTCCGCAACACACCTCTTGCATGAGGCTCTTCGCGAAGTGCTCGGAACGCACGTAGAGCAGAAGGGTTCTTACGTATCTCCCGATTCATTACGCTTTGACTTCTCACACTTCCAGAAAGTTACACCAGAAGAGATTCGTAAGGTCGAGCATATTGTCAATGCCAGTATACGCAAGGCGATGCCTCTTGATGAGCACCGCGAAATGCCGATAGCCGAAGCAAGAGCGCTCGGTGCAATGGCTCTCTTTGGTGAGAAATATGGTGATAAGGTACGCGTCGTGAAGTTTGGTGATTCAGTAGAACTTTGTGGTGGAACTCACGTTGCAAACACAGGCAACATCGGTATCGTTCGTATCGTCTCTGAAAGCAGTATTGCCGCCGGAATCCGTCGTATTGAGGCTGTCAGTGGTGCAGGGGTCGAGAAAATGCTTGATGATTTTCAGGATCTCTCTATAGGTCTTGCAGAACTCCTCGGTTCTACTGGAAATATTCGTACATCTGTTGAAAAGGCTCTCAAAGAAAATAGTGACCTTCGCAAACAAGTGGAGGAAGCGATGGCTGAGCGTATTGATACCCTTGCTGGCGAGCTTCTTGAAAAAGCCAAGGAAATCAATGGCGTTAAAGTCGTTGAGTTAGTTGGTATTAGAATGCCGGATATGGTTAAGAATGTGGCATTCACCATAAGAAAGAAGAGTCCTGAACATACAGTGTTTGTCGGAGCAACAGTATCACCGGAAAAGAAACCGCTTCTCACCGTTATGTTATCTGACGATATGGTGAAAAACGGCGCCAATGCAGGTCAGATTGTACGTGAAGCTGCCAAACTTATCAAGGGAGGCGGTGGCGGTCAACCATTCTTCGCACAGGCCGGTGGCAAGGATCCAGAAGGTATTTCTGCCGCCCGCGACAAAATCATTGAGCTTCTGGCTCTATAAGACCTTATGCAAAAAGGTGCAGAAGGCATTGATTATGTTGAAGTTATTCCTAAAAGGGGAGGGCTCTATATACATATAGCCTATTGCCGCAAAAAATGTATCTACTGCGATTTCTTCAGTGCAGGAGAAAGAATTGCTGACTGGCATGGATATGTAGATGCTCTTTGCTCCGAGTTTAGGAAAAGAATAATAGAAATGGCGTGTCCACTCCGTACTGTTTACTTCGGAGGGGGCACGCCTTCGCTTATGCCTGCTGATGAATTTTCGAGGCTTTGCGATTTCATAAAGCCGTATATGGGAACTGTAGAGGAATTCACTATCGAGGTTAATCCTGACGATGTAACTGAAGAGAAGTTGGAGGTTTGGAAAAAATGCGGAGTCAATCGGCTCAGCATGGGAATCCAGAGTTTTGACGACAAACTTCTTGCATCCATAGGTCGCCGTCATGATGCACTGACTGCAAGGGAAGCTTACAAACTCGCACGGAAATATTTCGACAATATCTCTATAGATTTGATGTTTGGTTTGCCAGGTCATACTCTCGATATGTGGAAGAAAGATGTGGCAGAGGCAATCAGAATGCGCCCTGAGCATTTATCCGCATATTCTTTGATGTATGAGCCATCGACGGTTTTGACAGTTCTCAGAGACAGTGGAAGGGTGAAAGAAGCGTCGGAAGAAATTTCAGAGCAGATGTTCCTTTTTCTGATCCATCAACTAAAAAAAGCTGGTTATGATCATTATGAGATTAGCAATTTTGCATTGCCTGGATTCCGAAGCATTCATAATTCTTCTTATTGGCATCAAACTCCATATTTGGGACTCGGTCCTTCGTCACATAGTTATGACGGACAAAGGAAAAGAAAAGCCAACAGAGCCGATATCAGAGGGTATCTTGAGTATTGGAATAAAGAATCTTCAGAACAAAATAAATCCGTCCCATTCTATGAGACGGAGATTTTAACGTATGAACAATTGAAAGAAGAATATATCATGACAAGGCTGAGAACACGGGAGGGGATACCTCTTAATGACTTCCGCCTTAGATTTGGAGAAGAAGCGTTCGTGCGTTTAATAGCTAAAGCTCAATCATTGAAGAAACAAGGTTTAATTTTAATAGACATTGATAGTGTTTCCTTAAGTGAATCCTCTATTCTCATATCTGATTCTATCATTGTTGATTTGCTTTAAGGATATCATGAATGTTGAGTTTCACAGTTGAATTTGCTCTTGCAGAGATAATTCCTGCTCCGGTGGAGACATTACTGAACTCAAAAACCACATCTCCTAAACCGACATTTCCCAATGCTCCACTTATTCCTTCAGTGTCTGCCCAGAGAGACATAAGATAATTGTAATAGGCAGTGGAAATGTGCCCTAAATTTATGTCCATTGTGAGTTTGTTGTCGGCATTGGGATGATGTCGGTAATCACACCAATAGGAGCCCTCTACAGGTATTTCGAGTGTATAAGACTTTCCAGAGATCTGGCGGTCGGAAAAGACAGTATATAGTCCGTATGCATCTGTGATGATTGTCTCAAGAGGAGATATATGCTCAGAGAATATTGGTTCGAAAGTATAATCTGGTATTAATCTTACTACCTCAGCTGACATTGGAGCAAAATTATTTCCAGGATCATATTCTAATCTCTTGTATTCCTGCATATCGAATATGTAATAGTTGCTGACTGATACAGGGTCAGTCAATGTCAGTTGAATGTCCATTTTAAATGAAGATCTAAAAGTATCTTCTATTGAATCGTAAGTCGATTCATTATCAGTTATTGTCGTTTTTACTGCTTCAATTTCTACTGGATAAGGAATCATAACTTCCGCGAAGGCTTCTCCGTATGTCTGATCTATTGCTATCAATTTGATTCTATCTCCGCTCCGAGGTATATATTGTGCTTCGAATAAGCTATCATTCCCATAAGTAGCTGGATCGTAAATTAATTGGGGATTTTTCTTTAATTCTAATTTTTCTTCAAACTCGTCATTTACATATAGATATACTTCGGCATCCTTGAGAAAAATGTCAATTTTGCTGGAAGGATGACCTTCCGAATATCTCCATGTCCTTGTCACCTCCACCTTGATTGTATCGCCAGCGGTAATCTGCGAATTCATACAGACCACCGGAGTACTTTTGATGTCAGGTTCAAAATAAGTGTAACAACTCGAAAGAGTTATTGATAATGCTGTTACCAGCATCATTTTCATTATCTTTTTAGGGAGTATCATCATAAAATTTTTATGTATTGTCATTAAAATAGCCATGTATAAGATACGGAGGGGATTATAGGAATGGCACGTACATGCTGGAACATATCGGAAAACTCTCCATTGTGCCAACCGGAATCTCTTCTTACTGCTATTACATTCATGTAGCTATAGGCATTGTATATACTGAAAGTCCAATATCCTTTTTTAGTCTTTCGAGTAGCTGATAGGTCAAGTCGATGATAGAACGGGAGTCGGTAATTATTTGTCTTATCATAATAGTTCATGTCGAAATGCCATGGACCCAAACCGGGGTCACTCCAGCATTGCACAGGTAGTGTGATTCGATTTCCGCTCATCCCTGTCCATGAGGCTCCTATATCCCATTTAGAATTGATTTTCCATGAAAGGGCAATATTGATTTTATGACGGTTGTCAAATCTTGCAGGATACCATTCACCCTTATTTTTATTAGGAAATCGACGGTCTGCCCATAATAGAGAATAGGCAATGTGTCCGGTTATATTTCCGAATTCTTTGGTCACTTTAAAATCAATACCTTTTGATTTACCTTCTCCGACACCTAATTTTTCAGTCCAGTCGGCAGAAGGGGGTACAAGATAATATTCATCAGTATAGTCAATAAGATTATGCATCCATTTGTAATATCCTTCTATGGAGAAAGTATATTGCCGGTCAGGAGTTGACCAATAGGCTCCTAATGCTATCTTGTCGGATATCTGTGGTTTTTGTTCGCCTGTTATAGGTACCCATTGGTCAGTAGGTAGAGAAATATTGCTTTCGGCAAGTTGATGCACATACTGAACTGATCTAGAGTATCCTGCCTTTATTGCGAGATTGTGGATTGGAGTCACTCGGAATGAAAAGCGAGGGGAGAGGCCGCTGTTGGTTTTGCTGCCAAGCTTAAATATACTATAATGAAAACCTGCATTTACTCTAAGCCAATTCCCGAGTGATAGGTCATCAGAGATATAGAAGTTAAATTCATTGGCTTTATAAGTCGGCACATTGTCATATACTGTAGCCTCTTCTTTATCCTTTGTCAAAGAACGAATCCCACGAGTGGGAATAAATGAATGATGAGTGTAAGATGCTCCAAAATCCAATTTATTGTTAGGGTCGATAAGATAATTGAAGTCAGTGCGTGCTATGATGTCGTTGATATTGTTTTTGTGCTTGTATGAGGATCTTGAGAAGGAATCTATAGTGCCATCAGTGATATCACACTCTTCGTAATAATTGCGCAATGATGAGAAGTATCTTGAGAAAGCTCCTGTTACCTCACCGAACAGTTTGGGAGAGAACACATATTTCCATCCGGCTGAGGCTACGATATTCCCCCAGATCAGCTTGGCTTTTTGGTCTGAGTATGACTCATCTTTTACTCTGTTGACAGGATGATAATAATCATTTTCAGACAGTCCACCTCCATAATAATCATCATATTCATACCTTTTGCCTTTATCATCTTGACCGGCGTTCAGGAAATCTTCTCCGTAATAAAACATTACGTATGCACTTGATCTGTCTGAGAAATGATGGTTGATTTTAGCATTTATATCGGTGAATGCATATCTGAAATGAGTGTTGTAACTCTCGTCAATCTTATTGACGATTGCAAAGACCGGGATAGTTATAAGGTCGTACCATGAGCGGCGGATTGCGAAAGAGTAAGAAGTTCGGTCTTTCCATAATGGTCCATTGATGTCGAAAGCACCCGATGTCAGACCCAAACGGAAACTACCATGGTGTTCTTTCAGGCTTCCATCTTTTGTATGGACATCCATGAAAGAGGAGAGTCTTCCATCATATTTTGCCGGGAAAGAGGATTTGTAGAAGTCAACATTACGCAATGCTTCTGTATTAAATGCGGAAAAAAGACCACCAAAATGATTGACTTGATACAAAGGAATATTGTCGAGCATATATAGATTTTCGTCCGTATCTCCTCCATGAACATACATTCCTGCCATCCCTTCTATCCCTGCTGATACACCCGGCTCAAGTTGCAGAGTCTTCACGACATCACTTTCTCCGAAAATCACAGGAGTTGCCTTAATAGCTGCATTTGTCAGATTTAGGCTTCCAATTTCGGTGGATAACATTGCCTTTGTGTTGTTGACAGTTGCGTTGACAGTTACTTCCTCCAATTCATGCGACATTTCAAGAGTTATATTCAAATTCTTATTTTTTGTCAATAAAAAATTTCCTGATAAATAAGGATCAAAACCAACATATTGTATTTTAAGCGCAACTTCACCTTCGGGTATGGTGAGAGAATAAAATCCATTGGCATTTGTGACCGTACCTTTTCCTGATTTAAGGTCAAGAACAGTCGCGCCGACAAGAGCTTCATCATTTCCGGCTTCTTTAACAAAACCGCTTATAGTGTATTTTACTGTGATCGCGGCTTTGTCTCGTCTGAGGGTAACATTCTTTCCCTTTATTTTATAGGTTATATTAGAACCCTTGAAAATTTTATCTAAGACATCTGGTAAGGGCATTTCATCGGCCTTGATGGAAACTTTCAATCCCTTCAGAAGGTCTGCAGGATATATGAAATTCTTTCCGGTTTGTTGCATTAGCTCAGTAAACACAATCTCTGCACTTTTGTTAGTAGCAGTCAATGTAACATTTTGAGATTGCAGAGATAGGGTGGCTGTTGCTATGGATATTGCTATGCTTACTAATTTCCTTTTCATTTCTTGTCGACAATCTTATGAGAAACAATTAAATTAGTATTAAGCAAATCATTGAGGGTATCTACTACATCGGATGCAGAACCCTCATAAGAGATTGTAACCCTAATTTCTTCTTCCGGAACGTTCGAGATTGATACATCATATATTCTTTCAATCTCTGCAACTACCTCTTTCAATGAAGCATTATAGAATTCAATTTTCTCAATCTTGTTTTC
>CAZWJO010000001.1:0-70107 GCA_964634905.1 uncultured Sangeribacter sp. | reverse complement strand
GAAGGTTCAAGATAATCCCTAAGAAGTTTGAAAGCTTTTGTTATTTGGTTTTCAACAGTTTTCATTGAAATATTCAGTTCATAAGCTATCTCAGCATGAGAAAGCCCATCTCGTTTTGACATAAGGAAAACCTGTCTGCAACGTTCAGGCAATTTACTGATTGCAATCCAAAGCCGGGCATCTCTTTCCGAAGTGTCGATTGCCTCTTCCGTAACGTCCATTTCTCCCATCTCTTCCAAAGATATTATAGAATCCTGAGAATTTCTATGGCGAAGGTGATCTATTGTGATATTATGCGCCACCCTGTAAAGATAGGATTTAAGGTTTTCAGGAAACTCTTCATTTGCAAATCTTTTCCATACGGTAGAAAAAGTTTCTTGCACAATATCTTCCGTCTCATCGGCATTTTCACAAAATCGCATCACATACATGCCAATAGGCGTATAGAAGCGTTTGAAATATCGTTCAAATTCTTTTTCGTGGCTCATTGTTGTATTACACTTATAGCTGATGTGACTAAAAAAGTGGGGCTATTCCTGTATCTGAAGGCGTATAGAAAATTATCAGATCCAGATGTTAACGAAAACTTTTTAGCTATTTGTGTAGCTGTAAGGGGATGGTTTCTTGCCACAATGTTCAACTTTTCCCCTTTAAATGCTTTTAGAGCCTTTTTATCAGGCTCCGAATGAATTTGCATTACTCTTCCCGGGAAATCGCTGTAAAATGTGTCTGAGAGGAAAACATGGGTATTTGTATTAGCTTTCGATAGCATAGGAAAATTGTTTATTAGGGTTGTCCAAGCTCCGGTCTTCATGACTCCGGCATTGGGCTCATAAAGATACTTGTAATCACCTGCATCTTTTCTGTCACACAAAGATACTTTTGAACCTGATTCTGTTGTAATAAAGTCAGTATGGAAGCGTGAGATTTCACTTTCTCGGTCTATATCAACGACCGTAACTCCTTCAAAAGAAGAATCTTTCTGAATATCAATCAAAACCTCCTTACATTCTCCTTTAAAACACACTACGAAGATATGCTTAAGATCCTTTACCGTATCGCGAATCAATGAAATATCCAAAAGGGGAGAGCTCTTTACAAGTAGACGGGGAGAAATCGAAAGAATATAAGGCATCGCTGAAAGTATGTCAGGTTGGCAGTCTGAGAGAGCATAAAGTTTTCCTCCTGTGTCATTTCTACGTGCCGGGTCTGCAAACACGACATCATATTTATCTTTATTATGATGAACCAAGTCAATGGAATCTCCTTTGACAATGGATAATTTGTTTGTAACTCCCATAATCGCAGCATTGTGTCGCAAAGCTTCACATTTGATGTAATCAATCTCACATGCCGTCACATTAATTCCCTTCAATGCGAAAGTCATATCATCAATGCCAAGTCCTGCAGTAAGATCCAAAAGAGTTGCTGAGGTTGAGATCAAAGAAGCATGAAATTTTGCAACAGTTTCGTTGGAAGCTTGTTCTGCAGATAGGAGAGTGGGGAAAATAAAATCGGGGTGCGACAAAAATTCAGGAAGTTTCTTCCTTGTTTTTCGTCGGGCTTCAATCTGAAGAAGAGCGAATTCTAAGTCAAAATCAAATTCTATTTGTTTATTTCCAGCGAATTTAAGACGCAAGGCATTTACATCGTCGTTAGCGTGCTTTCGCACAAACTCCATCATATTTTCTGTCACTTCCATATTATAATAACATTCCTCGAGACATTTTTTCTTAAGAACAAATATTATCACAAATAACTCATAACACTCTACTTAACATAATACGGATTATATGAATTTTATACGTAAGATATCACAGAAGTTCTTATACAAATTATTTGAATAAATTTATAAATATAATAAATTATTAAAATTATTAGATTTTTACCCTGTTTTTTCTTTTTTATAAAGGAAATGCTTAACTTTTTGGGGAGGACCCAAGTCATTGATACTCACATTATATAATATAAGTATAAATGGTAGTTAAGGCGATGAGAATCTAATATATAAAAAAGGTCTTTACAAAGGATCAAAGATTCTAAAATATTAGAAGGTTTTTTACAGTGCAATGGAGAGTCTTCTAAGTTTAAAGATTTCCCGTAGTCGTTTCATGAGAAATGCCCAAAAAAACTTATTAGAAGGTATCATCCCAAATAGAAAGCGGTCTATTTAGCCGGGACAAAGGTTTCGAAGGTAGAATCATCGTAGTAAACAGTGATCTGAGCCACTCTTCGGGGATTTTTTTTCATTTTGTCTATTTGAAGCTGTAGTTCCAGGATTTTCTTGTTTTCTTCAAGTTGCTGATATATATTACCATTAGTTAGATTTTGAGGCTGATTTAAGACATTCTGAGCGTAATATTCAGAATTTTCCCGGGTATTACCAAGCAAATCTTTAGAATTTGAAGAATCATCAGGAGGATTTTGATTTTGATTAGATCCTGAGTTTCTATTTTTATCTGGCACCGACAGCATTGGACCTTCGCCGAACATCAACCACATGACAGAGAGATCAGGATAAGCAGTATGGATCTTTTTGATAAGTGTATCACTTACCTTTTGGTTGCGTCCGGAAAGAAGCTGAGAGAAAGAAGGACGAGGAATTTCGCACATATCTGCGAACTGAGAGGACTGTACGTTAATACTGTCCATAAAGAGTTTTAGACGAGTGGCGAAATTTTCCTCCATGATCTCAATATTTGCATTTATTTTTAGAGTTGCAAAGTTACAAAAAAAAATGCAAATTTCAAATTTTAGAAATGAGTTTTTGAATTTAAATTTTAAAATTGCAAATTGCAACTTACAGAACCATCTATTAAGTTTTGCAAATTTGATTTTTAAAATTAATTATAGAGGTTAGCTATATTTAGATGATAATCAAAGCCACTTTTAGCGAGTTTATTAAAGTCATAAAAGGAGATATAAAATACAGCAAAGAAAATACAGGAATTTAAAAATGTTAATTAAGTATTATAGCTAATTTATTGATTAAAGAGTAATTAAAATAAATATTAATAAATGTTAATTCGTTTTATAATGTATTTGCAAACGTTTTGAAAAGTAAATTTGCAATTTAGACCTTTTCTTAATCGACATATAAGTATTTGCTATTTGAAATTCGTAATTTGAAATCAAGTCACTTTTATTTGGTATTTGGAATTGCAAATGTGCATTTTAAAATTAAAATTGCAAATTTTTAATTTGCGTATATTGAACTATAAATGAAGTTCTCTTTTTGACCAGTCCTCCCCTCCCCTATTTTTCTCCGATCATTGATAAAACTGAAAATTTGACCAATTTAATGATGTGCGAATGGCTCATTAATCAAATTCTCTCATTGCTCTTGAAAATAAAAAAAAATAATTGCCCCAAAATGCTTGAATGCAAGCATTTTGGGGTAATTTGTGATTTGAATAAGGCTTTGAGAATTCATTCTTTCAGGAATTCAATCCAACATTAAAGAAATATTGAAAGGAAGATTCTCAAAATTATCACTTATTTCATCTCTATCTAAAAACTTGACCATTGCGTAGGGCTCAACTTCACCTCTTAGGGTTCCTATATATGATAGACAAAGTTCAAGTTTACATTCTGAATGGAGGCTCTGAATAGCTGAAAAGATCTCTGAGGAAAACCTAAAATCTTCCTCCTTTTCACTAAAAAACTCTTCAACATCTCTAAGGAAGATTCCCACTATTCTCCATCGATGATTCTTTTCATCTACCTCTGCCGGAAACACCACTGCCCTCACTTTTGCGAGAATCGGATATTTTGGATCGAATGATGGCTCGGTCAAAAAAAATGAATTCTCATTTTCTAACATAATCGTGACGAAATCCTTCCTCGAATGCTTGAGTGACACATACGTTAAATTTGGCTTTTCTCTCTCTCTGCACCATTGTGCCAGTTCGTTCAAAAAATCATAATTTCCTTCATCGAAGAAGTACCGAAATGTATAAATATTCATTTTACTCTTGTTGTCAAAGCAAGTCCTGGAGATCTGTTTGATTAGCCTGAATGAAGTAGTCTCATATCCTTTTTTGCAATAATACTCCCTAAGATGAGAATCAGCAGGAATGAGAAATGATATTGAGAATCCTCTTGACTTGGCAGAAATTTCAGCTTCGTTCATCAGCTTAGCCATTATTCCCCTTTTCCTATATTCCGGATGAGTTGCAAGGCCACATAAATATAATCCCTTCAAACTAATAGTCTGATTATTCTCATTGAGGACATAGAATTCATATTCCACTCCTAATAAAGCGGCTATAAGTTTTTCTCCGTCGTAGACAGTAAAAGCATTATCCGGGGTGAAATAAGTGTCAAAAACGAGTCTTATATAATGAAAGGAGTCATGGAAGGTCTCTTTCCACAACTCCATCATATCTTTTTTGATCTTATCTGTTTCCATCTTAAATATTAAATAAATATCATAGATCCAAGATCTGTGCCTTTATCGACCAAACATTCCGAAGGCAGACCCCTAACAAACCTTCCAATACCCTCTAAAGTATTTAAGCTTAGAGTCAGGAGCCATGGATATTCCTTGTGTCCAGTCAAAGTCAAAACTGATTCAGCACCTGGATATTCTTCCTGAAGAAGCAATGCACCGTAGTGGGTCAGGCGTACCTCGACATTATATATGGGTTTGGATGGATCAAACACGAATCCAAAAATATCAGGACGGAGATCTCTCTTCGAACTACTGCTCTGAGTGCAGTTTTTGTCAAGTATTTTCGCATCCTTCCATCTCAAAGTTTTGAATAGACGGACATCACGGGCTGCCACGTCGTAAGCTAAGATACATTTAGACTCTGGAAACACTTGAAACACTTCTATCTCACGGTCTTTCACTCCGCTCCTTGACGTATATTCTTTTAGAAGAACGCGTTTCTTAGAGTTTCGAGCCTCGTAAATGGCAGCCATTCCGACGCCTTCCTTATCCCCTGCAAGATGATACTTCTTCAACAGGGTCTGATCACGCACCTCATGGCTCATCGGCACGGTAGCCCCACTTGTCCGGATATAAGATTCATGTATTTCTTCGGGCCGACGGCAATCCGGATGGAAATGGACCATATCACCGCGATAGCTGTCGACATGGATGCGTAAAATTTCAAGCCCTTCATTGTTCATCTCGATATTATACGTGATGTTGGCAGTTGTCACGCTTTTCTTTTGGGCTCGAGATTTATAAGCAATGAAAGAATTGTCGATTATATTCTTCAGATAAGTCCTATATCGGTCAGAGTTGGGTTCAGGAATTCTTCTATCTTCATATAGGAGATCGTAATCGTGAGAGATTCCAAAAGCAATGCCATTATCTCTTACTCCTATGAGCAATTCTCCACCTGTAGTTGAATTCAGAAAGCCGCATATAGTCTTTAGAATTGCCCATTTTTGAGTATCAGGTTCATATTCAGCCGACCCTTTCAATTTATTTTTAGGAGGGCATACAGCCGACATCTTGAACTCTAAAGTGTCGCTTTCAACACCGTAATAAGTTGTTAAATCCGGACTTCTATATTGATCATCGACATCGAGAGTTCGTGCCAATTCAAGTTTGATACGTGATATTTCCCTATCGTCAATCTTTCCAATCAGTCGATTTGATGCATCTATCAGACCGTCAACAGTGTCTTCAATATTCTCGTCGTTAGTTATCCTTTCAGTGGAATGGTCGATTTCTGGCTCCTTGTAGTTGCGAAGCATTGAGATGATTCGCTCGTGTTTCTCAACTTCAAGAATCCCATCGAGATTAGGGCCATGAGTCAGAGAAATCGACATAGGAGAGGCTCCGGCAGCAAATCTTGCTATAGCAATTTGATATTCAAGTTCATGACGTATATATGCGCTAATAGTATAGTCGCCTGCTGTAATCGAAAGCATGAGAGCTGTTTGCAGACAGAGCAGTCGAGGCATCGTGTCAGAAAGCAGCCGCTGATGACTCATTAAGATATTGCTTATCTCCATCACTCCGCTACTGTCAATTTCATTGATACGCGAGTCAGTAGAAGTCAGAGGGATGCTTTCATCGCAATATTTAATGAATTGGCTGAAAATATAAATGAAACATTCATGTTGATAAGATTCCAAATCAACGATAGGATCTGGCAACCCATAAAGTTCGATGTCATCTATAATAGATCCATTGATCAGAACAGTTCCTGGAATAACTTTAGAAGAGTTAATCCTTATTGTTAGAGGAATCCTTTGTTCCATTGCCTCAAGCATCTCTTCTTTAGTGATTTTACCCATCACATTTACCACAAAACCATCCTCCGTAAGCCATTGAGTGCCTGCCGAATAGTCACCAATATATACTCCTGGTAAAGATTCTCCCCTCATTTGATTGGCGTATTCAAGATAGAATTGGTTGAACCCCCCCTTCAATTCAAAACAGAATTCTTTATTATCTGGAGTATACTCAACATAAAGACGTCTACCAGGGCTAAAAAAGGTCAATACCTGAAAAATATCGGCATATCTTAAAGATTCCAGTAGGTTTATGTTGATTTTTCCTGAAATCTTCTCATATTCCTTGTTGATTGTTTCAGCCTCAACTTTTACGCCATAGCTCGATCGAATTTTCACTGGTATGATAGAGCCCGCTGCATACTTCCTTTTAGGATCAGCTGTACTGGTCTTGACTCCTCCTTGTGCCCTTGTCATAAATGTCATCCCCTCAGCAACATCATCTACTGAATCAGGACTTTTCATGTGATCACTTTTAGGAAGAAGCACTTTTATGCCTTTGCCAAGAGATATGTATTCTGAAAGATTTCCTTTTAGAAAGTCAGTTTTATTCACAGGGGCTGCCAAAACTTCATCCTCAGTAAAAACTACCGTGCCTTTACCCTCATAAAGAGCCTCTTTACCGCCATTGACATCGAATTTAGTACGGCTCAGATTATGCAGGACCCTTATGGGGGTGAACGTCTCCGGATTTTCAATGTCATTCCATGTCAGACCCAGGTTTATGATTGGAGATTTACGTATACAATTAGTTGTTACATAAATCAAATCGTCTGCAATGTCGGTATGAGGCATCTTTTGTGCCACAACAAGCAAATTTAGCAGACGACGGATAAGCAAATGCTGGTCTTCTCCTATCTTTTGAGAAGCTATAATAGCTGCAACAATAATTCGATAAGCCAAAACATCAGAAACATTCATATCAGACCCAGAGAGTTTGAATTCGGGAGTAGAAATAAATGTCCTGGATAAAGAAAACTCAGCAAGTTCATCAGCAAGGTCAACAAGATAACGGCAAGTGTTGAGAAATTCTCCATTTCCTGAATTTTTCTCACCGTTATATTGATATCTTCTGATATAATACAATAGTTTTTCAAAATTTTCAATAATGTACTCTTTCCTGATTTCTAACCAAAAATCTGGTTGGGCTATTTTAAATGTAGACATAGGAATATAGTTTTATAGTATTAATAAATAACGAGAGAGGAAGGGCATATATTGTTTACTTCAGTCTAATAAAAGAATGTCCGAATCTATGTTCAGCAGCTTTTTCCAAGTCTTCCCTGAATTCAGGAGCCGCAATGGAGATAAGAAGTTTGGCCCGCTGAGCGAGATCTTTTCCTCGAAGGTCAACGGCACCGTATTCCGTCACTACATAATTGGTCTGGAATCGAGTAGTGACCACTCCGGCACCTTCAGTCAAAACCGGCTTGATCTTATTCATACCCTTATTAGTCTTCGAGAGCATCGCAAGGAAAGACATTCCGCCTTCTGATAATTGAGATCCATAGACAAAGTCATGCTGGCCACCAATGCCGGAAAAAATCTTTGTGCCGATGGAGTCTGCACAGATCTGTCCTGTTAGGTCGATCTCCAGACACGAATTAATGCTTACCACACGTGGATTCTGGGCTATTATATATGGATTGTTGGTCCAGGCGACATCTTTGAATATGATGTCTTTATTACCGTCCATGTAGTCATATAGCTTTCTCGAACCAAGAGCAAGGGATGCAACAGATTTGCCAGGCATGACTTTCTTAAGGCTATTGTCAATTATACCCTTTTCAAGCAGAGGAAGCACTCCGTCGGTCATTGCCTCAGTGTGGAGTCCGAGATGCTGATGACTATGTAAAGCTCTTATTACTGCGTTAGGAATACCTCCTACTCCTATTTGAAGGGTGGCACCATCCGGAATACGTTCTGCTATGTAATTACCAATTTTTATTTCATCTAGAGAAGGAATAGCAGTGGGGACTTCTACCAACGGATCGTCTGTTATAACAGCAGCCGACAGATTGTCAATATGTATTATGGGATCCCCATAACTGAACGGCATCTGAGGATTGATTTGAGCTATTACTCTGTCTGCACATTCTACTGCCGCTGTGGCAAGATCAGCGGAAACGCCAAAACTTACCAGTCCCTCCTCATTTGGCATAGAGCAGTTGAGCAATGCTACATCTACACGGCACGTACCATCCCGCATCAATGCAGGTACTTCGCCAAGAAAACGTGGAATAGTACTTCCAAAGCCTTCTTGAATCCAGCGTCTTACACCATTTGAGACGAAGAAACTTTCTACATTGAAAGCCTCAAGATACTCTTTCTTGCAATATGGAGCTTCCCCTTTGCAGACGGCAAATGCTGAATAAAGAGTGACATTGCGGAGCTCATTTCCTCTATCTGCTAAAGCACGGCAAAGCACTTCCGGAGTGGAAGTGCTACCTTGAATGAAGACATGGTCGCCGTTTTCAATCAGTCTGACTGCTTCCTCTGCAGTCATATATCGAGGGTTAATGTTCATTATTAAAAGCCTTTAATCTTTTGTCTAAAATTTCAAAATCCTTATCTTCTGAAAGAGTGGACACACATATTCTTACCCCTTCCTGTTCCGATCCGGTTGAAGAAAGTGTTATAGCGGAAATGCCATGACGAAGAAGTTCCTGCTGCAATGTTTTTCCATCCATGTCTGCATAACCTGCAGTGAAGAAAAATCCGTCGGATATTGGTCTGTCTCCATCTTTGTCATAGACAATATGGAATCCATTGTCATTAAAGCATTTCTTCATCTTTTCAGCTCTTCTACCATATTCGGAAGATTCCTTTACAAAATCCAATTTGCCTTCACAAGCAGCATTCATCATTGCCGCGAGAGCAAATTGTGCAGAATGTGTTGTGCCTGAGCTTGCCGTATATAGCACTCCAAAAATATATGCTTCTCCAAATGCAGGCATCTCATAGAATTTTGTAAAGAATTCATACTGGCGTTCATATACATATTGGCTCATTGCCACTATAGCAATGCGCTGGCCGGCATAACTGAATATCTTAGATCCGGAAATGAGCATTATGAAATTGTCGGTGTATTTGCCTATAGTGGGAATATACGGAGGCTCAAATGGATGGCTGAAATCAGTTCGGAAGTCCATTCCCATATATGCAAGATCCTCAATCACAATGACGTCATACTTCGTAGCCATTCTTCCTACAATCTCCAATTCCTCTTCGGTCAGATTTATCCAAGATGGATTGTTAGGATTAGAATAGATCATTGCTGTGATATTACCTTTCGAGAGAATTTGCTCAAGTTTTTCTTCCAGTGCTTTTCCCCTATACTCATATATGTCAAATTGCTCTATTCCGAGACCAAGCACCTTTGCTTGATGTCTTTGAGCTGGAAATCCAGGATTGAAGAATAGGATCGTGTCGCGTCCTGGTAGTCTTTGGCAAAGTAGAAGCTGAAGGGTAAAACTTGCTTGCATAGATCCGACTGTAGGCACGATGGCTTTCTCTGGAATATCAATATTCAAAAAAGCTTTTACGAATCTTGAGCCAGCTTTTTTCAATTCCGGAATTCCATTGATAGCTGGGTATTTATTGGCCACTCCATTTCTAAGGGCTGTTATCTCGGCTTCAATGCCAAATTCAGAAGCTGGAAGCCCGGGATTGCCGAGTTCAAGATGTACGAATTTTTCATTAGCTTCCGATTCCAGAGCAACTGAAAGGGCCACTATCTGCCTGATGGTAGCTGTTGCCATATCTATGATTCCTAATTCAGAAGCTTTTCGTGATAATATGTCTTGAGATAATGGAAACATAAAAATTCGTTTTAAATTACTTTGCTATAAATGAGTCTGCTCTTTTTCGTCCGGCACGGAAAGCCTTTAAGTTTGCCTCAACTATTGCTTCTCCTTTTGAAGAGAAGACCTTTCTTATGGCATCTTCAATTTCATTTGAAGTGATTTCAATGAAATGAGAAGCCGCTCCGAGAAGAACCATATTGCTTGAACGTGGAGACGCCACTTCCTTTGCCATCTCCTCCATATCGAATGAAATCACATTTCCGACTTTAGAAAGTTCTTTTTCAATCTCTTTCATCTCCGGATAATTTGGAATGTTTATAAATGGAGCTGATGAAGTGACAATCCACCCTTCGGGAGAAAGCAACGGAAGGTATCTCAAAGCCTCCATTGGTTCGAGGCTTACTATCAGATCGGCTTTTCCATTAGGAATAAGGTCGGAATGTATGGATGATGAAGATATCCTCAACGTTGACTGAACATCTCCTCCTCGTTGGCTCATTCCATGCACTTCTGCCTGCTTGATATTCAGACCTTCTTTAAGAGCTGCTACACCAAGAATAGTGGCTACACTTAGGATTCCCTGGCCTCCAACTCCTGCAAGTACTATATCTGTTTTCACGGTCTATTATTTTAAGAGTTAGATTAACGATAAACGATTAAACAATTAAACACTTAAACGATTAAGTCTTAGGTCCTCTATGAGCACCATGGCGACGAGCAGTCTGGATACATTCTCTTCTTGAGACCACAACTGAGAGTCCTTTGTGGTCGATTGCTTTCTTAAAAAGCTCAACCATCTGGTCATGATTCTTCGGAAGCGAATCAATGGTATGCAGATGTTCGGGATTTACTCCAAGTCCAAGGCAGATATCTTCGATTTTCCCGGTGCCCTGAGAATCCTGTCCACCTGTCATGCCTGTCGTGAGATTATCAGAAATGATCACAAGAATATTGCTGTCTTCATTTACCGCATCAAGAAGTCCGGCCAAACCTGAATGAGTGAACGTTGAGTCTCCTATAACTGCCACAGCAGGATGCACTCCAGCTTCCGAAGCACCTTTTGCCATTGTGATGGATGCACCCATGTCGAGTACAGTATGAAGGGCTTTGAAAGGGGCCAAATATCCCAAAGTATAGCAACCGATGTCACCAAATACACGTGCATCTTCATATTCTGCAAGGACATCATTGAGAGCTTGATAAACGTCTCTGTGGCCGCATCCTTTACAAAGAGATGGTGGACGTGCAACAGTAATGTCTGAAGCTTCTCTAATCTCCCCGATCTTAATTGAATCGAACTCAGGATGTATCTTTAATAGACATTCTCTTATCCTATCAGGATTCAATTCCCCAGTGCGGATTAATGAGTCGTCAAGTTTACCGTATATTTTCTTTGGGGACACTAAGATCCCGCGCATAGCTTTCTCTATATACGGTTGACCCTCTTCTATCACAAGGATTGCTTTACTTTCATTCGCAAGTCCTCGAAGCATTTCGATAGGAAGAGGATATTGCGATATTTTCAGTGTCGGGAAAGGGCATCCATTGGGGAATAGTTCGTTAAGATAGTTAGCTGCTATTCCACTAACTATAATACCAAGAGAATGATCGTTACCAGGAGTATAAATATTGAATGGAGAGGTCACTGAGTTCATCTCCAATTTGTCATATATCTTAATAAGTTCCTTATATCTCACTCTTGAGTTGCCTGGCATAAGCACCCATCTCTTTCCATCTTTAGGAAAATGGATTTCATTTTCAGCCATAGCTTCAGTATCTACTTCGACTGTAGCTCTCGAATGGCTGAGTCTGGTGACGAATCTTATTATGACAGGGATATCAAATTTCTCGGAGAGTTTGAATCCATATTCTGCCATGTCGTAAGCTTCCTGCTGATTTGAAGGTTCGAGAACCGGAATGAAAGCAAATTCACCATAGAAACGTGAATCTTGTTCATTCTGAGAGGAGTGCATTGAAGGATCATCAGCAACAGCTACGAGCATACCACCGTTAGCACCGGTCATTCCAGAATTTACAAAGGCATCGGCAGAGGCATTAAGACCGACATGTTTCATAGTGACAATAGAGCGTTTTCCGGCATAAGACATGCCTAAAGCCTCTTCGTATGCGGTCTTTTCATTGCTTGACCAATGTGAATGAAGGTTTCTTTCTTTAGCAATAGGATTTGCCTGAATGAACTCCATTATCTCTGTGGATGGAGTACCGGGATACCCGTACGCACCGCTCATTCCTGCATTGATAGCGCCCAATGCGAAAGCTTCATCACCCAATAGAAGTTTCTTAATTTTCATGTATTAGGTCATTTTGATAGGTTAACGAGTCTGCAAACCTCAAAAGTTTGCTTTCTATGTTGCAAAAATACAAAATATTTCTGATATTAACAAGCTTTATGCCCTATAACATATAAAAATTTTCCAATTGTCAGATAAAAAAATCAGGAGTCACAATGTTTGTGATTCCTGATTTTGATTTAAGGCCCCTGTCTTTTAGAATGGATACTAATCCTTTTTTATCAACTCAAAAGAAGTGGCAGATAGCCAGGTTCCATCCCATGTATGTGTTGGAGATACGTTAGTCAATCCAAATTTTATGATACTGTCTTGTCCTACAACAATATTATCGATGACGATGTCAGTCCAGCCATAACCTTGTAAATTGTTTACTTTTGTCAACTTATTCAGATAATGGCGATTGGGCAAGATTTTTGCTGTGTCTGCATCTAAGGCAATTGCAGCATTTTTCCATATACCACCCCCTTTGTTGCCACATACTGGAATTGGTTGAAATAATCTTTTTCTGTCTCCAGCAACAACATAAATCTCAGCTCCAATACCATTGGCTCTTCCTTTCGCTTCAAGTCGATAGGTCCCTGGAATAACCTTCTGGGTCTTCTCAACCTCGTATTCCATATTGAGACCGTCATGTAGCATACCTGCGTCGAGATACGTAAGATTTCTATCACCTGAATAATGCTCTCCTTTGTTAATATAATTCCTAATGTTATTGTCTTTGATTATTTCCCATCCAGCTTCAATCAATTGCTTCTTTTCCTTATCTTTCTTTGTCTCATTATTCTGTTTAGTATCCTTCTTATGCGACATATAGTAATAATAATGTGCGGCATTTCCTCCAATCTTTGTGGAGGATGCTGTGCAGACAACTATTGATAGCATCCAGAAAATCATACATGTTACTCTAAGAGAGGTGCTCAAAGGGCGCACACGACCGAGTATTTTGAAGATAAAATGAACTGTAAGATAAAGAGTTAATCCAATAAAACTCAAAAGACTGATAATAGCAGTCCAAATCAACCAGTTAGGACTACTGTCAAGCACAACCAATATCGGAAAATCTTCACCTAAAAAGTTACGTGCGGCACTCCATGGATATGAAAATGCTCCTACTACGCTTAAAACAATTGTAATAAATACACCAATACATGAGATTACTAAAAGAATTCCAAATGCATAGCACAGCCATTTCATAATGTATATTAGCCCAGCTGCAAATTTTCCATCTTTATCAAAGGAAGATTGCTGAGAGAAGAGTTCATTTGTTGATGTAAGAAACTCATCGCACATGTTGGAAAGATTGACCGGCTCGCCTCTCATTTGGAGTCTATCAGCAGGATTAGCTGCGATTGGAATGGAAGCCCAACAAACAAAATATGCGCATATCAATAGAAGTATTAAGGGCAAAGTCTTGGGCATTAGCATCAAAAACCAAAATATTATCAGTATGTATCCCAGTCGAAGCCAGAGTGGATTCACTCCAAGATAACATCCGAGACCCGCGAAGACTCCCCCCATCATCTTATGCTCCGGATCTCTGAATAACTTTTTCTTAACTATAGAAGGGGGTAAAGGTGGTATATCAGTTCTTATCGACTCTGTTTCCTCCTCTAAGAATTGTTCGGGTTTGCCTACTCTCTCGATAATTTCTTGTATATGTTCTATGCTTATAGCTTCAGTTCCATTCTGCCGAAGTTCAGACATTAGTTCTGCCACTCTCCCTTCGATATCATCGGAAATTTCCTTCCCATCCGGTTGGCGAGAGAAATATTCACGCATGTTAGAAATGTAACTATTGAGCATGGCGTAAGCATCCTCATCCATCGGATAAAGAGATCCAAATATATTGACTGTAATGTTTCTTTTCATAACTGAGGGGGTTAATTAAATGATTTAATGATGTTGATTGAATTAGCAAGGTCGTTCCATACTTCATCGAGTTGTCTGAGGAATTCCTCACCTTCACTTGTTAGAAGATAATACTTTCGAGGTGGACCTTGGTTTGATTCTCGCCATTCGTAACTAAGGAGGCCCTCTTTCTTAAGGCGAGTCAAGAGTGGGTAGAGCGTCCCCTCCACAACTATCAACTGAGCCTCTTTAAGTCGGGAGATGATATCGCTTGTATAACATGCCTCTTTGCGCAGGAGAAGCATCACACAATACTCCAACATTCCTTTCCTCATCTGAGATTTTGCATTGTCTATGTTCATTACATTTTAGAATTTCAGGTATTTTCCCTTTCACGCTGCAAAGTTAATAAAAAATATAGTACTATGCAATACATAGTACTATAATTTTTGATTTTTTTTAAGTAACCGTAAAAAATAAGTTGGTAAAGTTTTGCTGGCTCTCAGCCCGGAGGGCTGATTATCTTGTTAACCCCGAGCTGACGCTCGGGAAAGTAATATCCCTCTTCCATCGCCCCCGGAGGTGTCGTACTTTCCCGAAAAATGAAATCTCTTTTTTTACCAAGTTATTTTTTAATGCTTACTAAATATTTATTTTGAAGGAGAAAAAAAGTGGCAACGACCATAAAGATCGCTGCCGCTTAAATAGCTAAAATATTAATTTTTTAATAAGTATAAGCACTCATTTCCTCCGGCTTAAAGTTAGAAATGAAGTCGGCATGCTTAGTGCATTCTGCCTGTCCATACTTCACATATACTTCAAGCGACTTGTCGAAAACATCATCTCTTTCAGCTTCTTCAAGAAGAAGACAACCCATCACAGTGTGTCCTGCCATTTCGACAAGACGACGGGCCATAAAGTCGGTATAAGGTTGCTCTTTCACAGCAAGAACACTTGCTACTGCAGCTTCGTACTGCTCAGCCATTTCGTCAAGAAGTTTCTTTACTCCAGCATGCTTTTCTGATACTTCAGCATTGAGAGCTTCCTTGATGAAGTTGAGATAAGTGCCGGTAGTGACGTGGCGGATTGCTGCAACCACCTGAAGCTGAGTCGTTCCCTCATAGATACTTGTGATACGAGCATCGCGGTAAAGACGTTCGCAACGATAGTCTTTCATGAAACCGCTGCCACCGTGAATCTGAATACAGTCGTATGTATTCTGGTTGCAGAATTCAGAACCCATACCCTTTGCAAGAGGAGTGAAAGCATCAGCGAGTTTACTGTAAGCTTTTGCTTCAAGTTTCTCTTCCTTAGTCAAAGGACGTTCTTTAGCAATGTCATCATAGATCTTGTAGATGTCAACGAAACGAGCGCAAGCATAAAGAAGTGCACGGCTTGCATCCAGTTTTGCTTTCATCACGCTGAGGATCTCTGCTACAGCTGGGAATTCAATGATTGCTTTGCCAAACTGTTTGCGGTCTTTTGCATAGTCAAGAGCTTCACGATAAGCAGCTTCTGAAATTCCTACACTCTGAGCTGCAATACCAAGACGGGCGCCATTCATAAGAGCCATCACATATTTGATTAGACCCAGCTTGCGACTTCCGCATAGTTCTGCCGGGGCATCCTTATAAACAAGTTCACAAGTCGGACTACCCTTGATACCCATCTTATTTTCAATACGACGAACATTAACTCCACCGTTGCGCTTATCGTAGATGAACATTGAAAGACCACGCCCATCCTTAGTTCCTTCTTCAGAACGAGCCAAAACAAGGTGGATATCGGAGTCACCATTGGTAATGAAACGCTTTACGCCATTAAGAACCCAGCTACCATCTTCTTTCTGTGTAGCTTTGAGCATAACACTTTGAAGGTCGGAACCTGCATCCGGTTCGGTAAGGTCCATACTCATTGTCTCTCCTTCACAGACACGCTTGATGTAGCGTTCTTTCTGGTCGTCATCTGCAAACTCATATATAGTTTCTGCGCAGTCCTGAAGGCCCCATAGGTTTTCGAATCCTGCATCAGCACGGCTTACGATATCAGCCGCCATGATATAGGGAGTGATCGGGAAGTTGAGTCCACCAAGACGACGTGGCATTGACATACCCATTAAGCCAGCCTTACGACATGCTTCAAGATTCTTCTTTGTGCCATCTGCATAGATGACACGGTTATTTTCTACACGAGGACCAGTATGGTCAACCTCCTCAGCATTCTCTGCGATAACGTCACCACAGATCTCTCCTACCACTTCGAGCACCTTGTCGTATGAATCCATGGCATCCTCAAAGTCAAGAGGCGCATAGTCATATTTGTCCGCATCAGCGAAGTTTCTTTCCTTGAGTTCCACGATCTTCTTCATCAATGGATGCTGAAGATGGGATTTGAGATTCGGATTGTCGGTATAAAAATTAGCCATGGCTTATTTCGAATTCTTTTTATAATACTTGATTAGTTTAGGCACTACGTCTTCCATCTTTCCGGTAATTACGATGTCGGCAATAGTGTTGATCGGTGCGTCAGGATCAGAGTTAATGGATATGATGAGGCTTGAATCCTGCATACCAGCAATGTGCTGGATCTGACCGGAAATACCGCAAGCGATATATAGTTTCGGACGAACAGTGACACCGGTCTGACCGATTTGACGATCATGGTCAACCCAACCTGCGTCAACGGCAGCGCGACTTGCACCGACTTCTGCACCGAGCACGTCGGCAAGTTGCTGAAGAATATCAAAATTTTCTTTTGATCCCACTCCATAGCCACCGGCTACGATTATAGGACTACCTTTGAGATTGACTTTTGACTTCTCTACATGACGGTCGATAATGTCAACAACGAAGTCTGTGTTGTCGGTATATTTATTTACATCGAGGTCAACTACTTTTCCTGTATAATTGGAATTGTAGATTTCTTTCTTCATCACGCCTTCACGTACGGTAGCCATCTGAGGGCGACACTCAGGATTGACAATTGTAGCTACAATATTACCACCGAATGCAGGACGAATCTGATAAAGAAGATCTTTATATTCTTTTCCTGTCTTTGTATCAGTGTAATCACCGATTTCAAGTGATGTGCAGTCAGCAGTCAGACCACTATGAAGAGCACTTGATACACGTGGACCAAGATCGCGGCCAATTGAAGTTGCACCCATGAAGGCAATTCGAGGTTCTATTTCCTTGAAAAGGTTGATAAGAATAGAGCTATGGGGAAGTGAAGTATATGGATAGAGACGTTTGTCTTGCACTTTATATAGAGTGTCTACGCCGTATGGCATCACTTGCTTTTCAATATCCTTAAGATTGTCACCAGCAACGATAGCTTCAAGCTTAATACCCAATTTATCGGCCAACTGGCGACCTTTTGTGAGGAGCTCGAGGCTCACATCAGCGACTTTGCCGTCTTCGTATTCAAGATATACGATAAGATTGTTCTTGTCTGCCATAATCTATATTATATTAGCCGATTGTATGGTTTGCGAATAATTCTTTGATGAGATCTTCTATTGCTTCATCAGTATTTTCTATCTTGCGGGCCTCCTTAGCTGTGAAGACAACATTTTCAATACTCTTCACCTTTGTAGGACTCCCCGCAAGACCACATTGTGCTAAATCTGCATCAACATAGGCAGCATTCCACTCTCCTATGCTAAGATATGGGCGCTTTTCGATGAGTTCTTTCTTCTTTTCATCATTAGCCACTTCTGAAGGGACAGCAGCATATTTATATTTCTGAAGATGTTTTGCATTTCTTGGGCGGCAAGGAGCGGCGCTACCATTGACTGTCACAACGAGAGGAAGTGGAGCCTTAACAGTTTCTACTCCGGACTCTATACGTCGTTTTACAGTCACTTTTCCATTATCAGCATCTACGATTTCTTCAGCGTATGTCACTGTAGGAAGACCAAGTTTTTCAGCAACTTGCGGTCCAACCTGAGCTGTATCACCGTCAATTGCCTGACGACCACCGATAATTAGGTCATAACTACCAAGTTTTTTAATTGCTGCGCTAAGAGCGTAGGAAGTCGCAAGTGTATCTGAGCCAGCAAATGCGCGGTCGGAGAGCACTACTCCATCATCGGCACCCCGATACAGACCTTCACGGATAATTTCAGCAGCACGGGCCGGCCCCATAGTTAGAATAGTAACTTTCGTGCCGGGATACATGTCCTTGAGGCGAAGAGCCTGCTCAAGAGCATTGAGATCTTCGGGATTAAAGATGGCAGGGAGTGCGGCACGGTTGACTGTTCCATCCTCCTTCATTGCATCTTTTCCGACGTTTCTCGTATCAGGTACCTGCTTTGCAAGCACAATGATATTTAAACTCATAATTTAATAATATTATGTTTGTAAATAATAATTTATCAGTTAAAAAATATCCTTTGCCATCCTTTTTTATTCCGCAATCATTTGCATCAAGACCCATGGACTTAATGCACACATTTCGGATTTAAGTGCAAAATTAATAAAAAATATTGAAAAATCATTATAAATCTATAGGAAAACTAAGTTTAAATGTTAAAATCAACCATTTTCCATTGATGATTGTTAATATTTTAAATCTTTTAACATTTATCTTATGGCAAACGTATTCTTTATCGCAAGGAAGACCATTAAAAATCATACCAATGGTGGCACAGTGTTGATGGCAGCTACAGCCTTGGCATTGTTGGTGGTCAATCTTCCATTTCTACATGACTTTTATAATGGACTTTGGACCCATACAATAGCGTTACGAGTTGGTTCATTTAATCTTTTCAGTCATCACGGACACCCTATGTCGATCATGGATTTCATCAATGATGGACTTATGGCTGTCTTCTTCTTTTCAGTTGGATTGGAGATTAAACGGGAGGTGCTTCAAGGAGAACTGTCATCTTTCCGTCAGGCCTTGCTACCCATAGTAGCTGCTATTGGAGGCATGATTGTCCCAGTTGGTATTTTCTTCCTTTTAGGCCATGGCACTGATTATAGCCAAGGTGCAGCCATACCAATGGCTACCGACATAGCATTCTCACTCGGTGTGCTTGCGATGCTTGGAAAGCGAGTTCCAATAGGACTGAAAATATTCCTTACGACTCTTGCGGTAGTTGACGACATAGGTGGCATTTTAGTAATCGCAATTTTTTATTCAGGGCATATAGATTATGTTTCTCTCCTTTGGGCAGCGGGATTATTAGCAGTACTTATAATAGGAGGAATATATGGTGTGCACTATAAGACTTTTTATGTCACTATCGGTATTTTCGTATGGTTCTTGTTCCTTCAATCAGGTGTGCATCCTACAATAGCAGGGGTTTTAGTAGCTTTCTGTGTTCCAGCCAAACCGGTATATGCACCCAAAAAGTATATAAAGACTATTCGGAAAACCATAAGTAATTTCTCCCAAGAGGATGAGGATAAATTAGAAAACAGAGGAATTCTTACAAAGGAACAGACTAACTGGCTAAAAGAAATAGAATCAGCATCTGATAAAGTGATTTCTCCACTTCAGGACTTGGAAGATTCTCTTCATCCGATAGTAAATTTTATCGTGGTTCCATTGTTTGCTTTTGCTAATGCTGGTATTTGGCTGGGATACGTGAATGTGGCAGACATTTTCTCAGGCGTGTCAATTGCAATCATCGCCGGTCTGGTTCTTGGCAAGTTTATTGGAATTTTCTCTTTCAGCTGGATGTGTATCAAAGCTAAACTCGCTCCTATGCCTGAAGGAAGCACTTGGTCGCAGATAGCTGCAGTCTCGGTACTTGGTGGCATTGGTTTTACAGTATCTCTCTTCATTGCCAATCTTACATTCGGTGAAGATGTCTATCTATCACAAATTCTCAATAATGCAAAACTCGGTATCTTAATCGGATCTTTCCTTGCAGGTTTCCTTGGATGGCTTTTCCTAAATTTGACACTTCCTAAGACACCTCAAACTCATGAATCGGACTCAAATGAATAATGCTTAAATTCAACTTCCGTAAGCTCAAGTTGAAGGTTACAAAAGTTTTTGATGTTAAGCAGGTTACAAAAGAACAATGAATCTTTAAGGGACGCACGGTTCGTGCGTCCCTTTTTAGATACTAACAATCTGATTATCCATGTCTAAATCTTTAAGTCTTTCTAATGCTGCTTGATATCCTGCGGCAACTTTGTCAGGATAATGTGCATCAGTGCTCAAAACAAGCTTAGCGCCATATTTATTCAAAAGAGACCACCATCTCTCAGCCGGGAAAAAGCGGCTACCGGTGTCGAATTTCTTTGTATTTATCTCTATTATGACATCCTTCTCTACTGCCTTGGCTATAATCTTTTCCACCAGTTCAGCATACCACGGCTGATCTTCCAATTCCAGCCATGCATGACTACCATTATCTCCTATTTTGTCAAGATGTCCTATTATTTCAAATCCACCATATTCAAGCATTTCGAGTTCCATAGCAAAATATGTCTCGACAATATAGCGAAGGTCACCGTCGTATTCAGATTCAAGATATTTCAAAAATCTTTCTGCTGGACCATCTATATCTACTGGTTTTCCTTCTCGGTTAGGCACAAAATGTACTGATCCGATTCTATAATCAAGAGGGAGCGAACGAAAATATTCAGAATGAGGACCAAAAGAGTCAGAAACATAATCTATTTCCATCCCTGTCATCACTCTCATTTTTCCTTGAAATTCTTTTTTGAGCTTATCCGTTTCCGAAATGAATATTTCGACATCATCCATTTTCATGTTGGCTCCCGATGGGCAACATATAGGACTATGAGGAGAAATCCCCCACACTTTGAACCCAGCATCAAAAGCAGCCATGGCAATCTCTGCCATACTTGCTCTACCATCACAAAACTCAGTATGGCTATGATAATTTTCCATATTGGTATGTTTATTCTTTTGTTTCAGCTGATATTACAGTATTGCGCATCTTTTTTAGACGTTCCGATTGCCAGTCTCTTTGCTTTTCAAGATCGAGAATCTGATTTTTCAAAGCTATTGAAGAACTCATTTTTCTATCAGTTTGGTGGTATCTTTTTCTAAGATCTGAAAGATTTTGTTCAAGTGCGTTATGTTCATTTAAAGCTTGCAGATACTGTTGCATGCTTCTTTTTGCAGCAGATGAAGAAAAGTCAGAAAGTTTAGTAGCCACTCTGCCCCCCGGCATCGGAAAAATGAATTCATTGCCGCCTGAATCTTTGTTTTGACGAAATCGAGTGTCAATATCCTTGAGAATGCATGCATAATCAGTATTAGGATTTTGAGTTACGGTTATATCGTCGATCCTTGCCAAAGACACTATATCTTCTTCTTCATCAGCAACATAATTCTTACGCACATCATTTGTCTTGAAGATATAGATGGATACTTGACCATCGAGGCGGTTTCTGTCAGTAACCCACCATCCTATTCCGTTGTCTTCATCAATAGCCATCATGTACTCATTATAAGGAGAATTGAAGGGGTAACCGAGAGGAGTCGGTTGACGAAACTGACCACTGACGGGGTCTTTTGAAGCTACGAAAAGGTCGTATCCTCCCATACTCCCTTCACCATCGCCAGAAAAATATAGAGTCAGACCATCTGTAAGGAGGAATGGATTTCTTACATTTCCCCCTTCATTTAAAACAGAACCTACATTTACTGGATTATCCCAAGTTCCGTCCATAAGTCGATCACTTTCCATGATAACTTCTTGATGCTCATCACTATTTTCTGACCACATCATTATATCTCCAGCTTCCGAAGAATAAGCAAAATCCGACATATTCCTCCTGTTTTTTAGCATTTCTGAACCAGAATTCATAATTTTTCCGGCCGAAGAAGGTAACTTTATATATTTAAAGTACTCTGAAACAGGAACATCAATTCTATCAATAATCTCAATTTTCTGAACATTATCCAAGGAATTTTCTGCGATTTCAAGTTGACGCATATATTGCTCAAGGAGTTCTTCATTTTCTGGATTAGTATTCTTCTTTAGAGTCTTTTCATATTTCTCGTAGAGTTCTGAGGCACGTTCGAAGTCATAGTTCATGAAGGCAGTTCGGCCATCACTCAGCAAATCTCCCTTAGCTATAAAGCTACCAAATAGGCACGCCAAAGTGCCCAAATAGAATTTATTTTTTATTTTAAAAGCTACTTTTGTCATAATTTGTATGAAGAACATGATATCTTCATTACATATAACAAATAAATTAACAATAAGTATAAAAGGGGCAGACACCATGATGGCAAGTCTGTCCCTTCTTTAAGATATTTTATGAAATTTTATTCAGCTGTCTGCTCGTTGAGGAGTCGAATCATTTCAATAGCGCTCTTCGGGATACGAGTACCAGGACCGAAGATAGCGGCCACACCGGCATTGTACAAGAAATCGTAGTCTTGAGCCGGGATCACACCACCCGCTGTCACGAGGATATCCTCACGTCCGAGTTTCTTAAGCTCTTCGATCACTTGAGGAACTAATGTCTTATGACCAGCTGCAAGAGAGCTGACACCAAGAATATGGACGTCATTTTCCACAGCCTGACGAGCAGCCTCTGCCGGAGTTTGGAAGAGTGGACCCATATCGACGTCGAAACCGCAGTCTGCATAGCCTGTAGCTACAACCTTAGCACCACGGTCGTGACCGTCCTGACCCATCTTTGCGATCATGATACGAGGCTGGCGACCTTCGCGTTTTGCGAAATCAGCCACAGCTTTGCGGGCTTCCTCAAATTCAGGATCACCCTTTTCTTCGCTTGAATACACGCCTGAAATTGTTTTGATTATTGCTTTATAACGTCCTACTACAGCTTCGCATGCGTCAGAGATTTCACCGAGTGAAGCACGGAGACCTGCAGCCTTGACTGCCAAATCAAGAAGATTACCCTTGCTTGGATCCTTCACAGCCTCAGTGATGTCAGCAAGTGCTTTCTGAACAGCAGCTTCATCACGGTTCTTGCGAAGTTCTTCAAGACGGCCACACTGTTCGTTACGAACCTCTGTGTTGTCGATCTCAAGGATGTCGATAGGATCTTCGTGGTCAAGACGATACTTGTTGATACCGATGATAGCCTGTTTGCCAGAGTCGATACGAGCCTGTGTGCGTGCTGCCGCCTCTTCTATCTTCATCTTTGGCAGGCCTGTCTCGATTGCCTTCGCCATGCCTCCAAGTTTCTCAATTTCTTCGATGTGAGCCCAAGCCTTTTCTGCTATCTCATTAGTAAGAGCCTCTACATAGTAGCTGCCACCCCATGGGTCTACTTGCTTCGTAACATACGTCTCTTCCTGAATATAGATTTGAGTGTTACGTGCAATACGAGCAGAGAAATCAGTAGGAAGAGCGATAGCTTCGTCAAGTGCATTTGTATGCAGTGACTGTGTATGACCGAGAACAGCTCCCATAGCCTCAACGCAAGTACGGCCTACGTTGTTGAATGGATCTTGCTCGGTGAGAGACCATCCTGATGTCTGAGAGTGAGTACGCAGAGCCAAAGACTTAGGATTCTTCGGATTGAATTGCTTCACGATACGAGCCCAAAGCATGCGGGCGGCACGCATCTTAGCGATTTCCATGAAGTAGTTCATAGAAATACCCCAGAAGAAGCTCAAGCGAGGAGCGAATGAGTCGATATCCATGCCAGCGTTTACACCAGCGCGTAGATATTCAAGACCGTCGGCGAGTGTATATGCAAGTTCAATGTCGGCAGTTGCACCAGCCTCCTGCATGTGATAACCGGAGATAGAGATTGAGTTGAACTTAGGCATATTCTTTGAAGTATATTCAAAGATGTCAGCGATAATCTTCATTGAGAATGCCGGTGGGTAGATATACGTATTACGCACCATGAACTCCTTAAGGATATCGTTCTGGATTGTACCTGCCATTTCTTCAAGCTTAACACCTTGCTCAAGACCAGCGTTGATGTAGAATGCAAGTACTGGAAGCACTGCTCCGTTCATGGTCATTGATACAGACATCTTGCCCAATGGAATACCATCGAAGAGAACCTTCATGTCTTCGATGGAGCAGATAGATACACCTGCTTTTCCAACGTCGCCTACAACACGTTCGTGGTCTGCATCATAACCTCGATGAGTAGGAAGGTCGAATGCTACAGAAAGACCTTTCTGACCTGATGCAAGGTTACGACGATAGAATGCATTTGATTCAGCGGCAGTAGAGAAACCTGCATACTGACGGATGGTCCAAGGACGCATCGGATACATTCCGCTGTATGGGCCTCTTAGGAATGGAGGAAGACCTGCCACATAGTCAAGGTGCTCCAGACCCTCAAGATCCTCTTTTGTATAGATGGGCTTTACAGGAATAAGTTCAGCGGTAAGCCATTCCTCCCCTTTCTCCACCGGAGCGGCAGTTGCGGGAGTCACAACTTTAGTAATATCTATTTCTTTAAAATTCGGTCTCATGTCGGCAGATTATTTGAGGAGTTTCGCATTGAAGTCCACGAGTGTGTCAAGCACATTGACGCGTACGTGGATAAAGTTTTCGATTCCTTGAGCCTTTAGCTCTTCCATGCAAGCAGGTGCACCTGCTACAACGAACATTGCACGGCCATTAAGTTCTTTGAATGCTTCAGGTGCATATTGTGCATATTCGTCATCGCTTGAACAGAGCACAACTACGTCGGCTCCCTTTTCGATAGCAGCATCAACACCTTCCTTAACGGTAGCAAAACCGTTGTTGTCGATGATTTCATATCCAGCGCAACCGAAGAAGTTGCCAGAGAACTGAGCACGAGCAAGGCGCATAGCGAGATTGCCTATTGTCAGCATGAATACTTTTGGACGGTTGGAAGCACGCTCGGTATCGAGACGAAGCTGTTCAAACTGGCTTGCTGCGCGGTCAAAGTTCAAGTATTCAACAGCACCATCAACAACTTCACCACATCCACAACCACAAACCGCACCATCTTTCTTAATCTTGTCGAGAGCCATTTCGTTGACATTAGGATATTGGTTTGTACCGAGAAGTATCTCTTTTCTGCGAGCTACGTCAAGATGACGCTTAACTCCGCTTTCATTGACCTTAGCCTGGATTTCACCCTTCTTGAGCATTTCATAGAAGCCGCCATTGTCTTCCACTTCATTGAAGACTTTCCATGCCTGGTTGGCAATGGAAGAAGTGAGGGTCTCAATATAATAACTTCCTCCAGCAGGGTCAACAACCTTGTCAAGGTGTGACTCATCACGAAGGAGGTGCTGTTGGTTGCGAGCAATTCTCTCACTGAATTCGTCGGGTGTAGTGTATACGAGGTCGAATGGAAGAGTTTCAATAGAGTCAACACCGGCAAGCGCAGCGCTCATAGTCTCTGTCATTGAGCGAAGGAGATTTACGTGAGCATCGTAAATTGTCATATTGAATTCGCTTGTCACAGCGTGAACAGCCATCTTGCAGCATTCTTCATCAGCTCCATACGCCTTTACGATTTCAGCCCAAAGCATACGGGCGGCGCGGAACTTAGCAAGCTCCATAAAATAGTTTGAGCTGATTCCCATATTAAATTTGATGCGCTTGTTGACTTCACATGGAGTCAAACCAGCCTCTGTCATGAGAGTCATCCATTCAGCACCCCATGCCAATGCGTAGCCAAGTTCTTGAGTGATGTATGCACCAGCATTATTAAGAAGGAAGCTGTCTACAGCAAAGCAACGAAGTCCTTCAACAGGTTTTACAGCTTCGTACACTGCAAGAGCTGTTTCCTTGAGATCTTTCGGAAATTCGAGTCCATGCTTGAGAAGACGTTTGAAAGGATTGAAGCCAATGCTTCCCTTGAAAGTGTCTTTTGCACCAGCCTTTTCTACAATCTCAACAAGTGCTTTTGCCATCTCTTCTGCCTTGCGTGGACAGCAGATAACGTTAACTTCTACCTTGTTCAAATCGATACCTTCGAGAACTGCAGCAAGGTCAGAAACCTCAAGGCCTTTCATGCTGATGCCAAGAGATTCCACTCCTTTGTCGATGGCATGCTTAGCATTTGCATTGATTTCTTCAGCAGTGGATCCAAGGATTTGCTGACGGATCAGCCAGTCATTGTTAGCCTTTGTTCCTCTTACGTATGGGAATTGGCCCGGCATTGATCCTACAGAAGGAAGACCTACTATATCTTCCTTACGATAGAAAGGCATGACATTGAAGCCTTCGTTGGTGCGCCACACAAGTTTCTTATTGAAATCGGCGCCCTTTAGATCGACATTGATCTTCGCCATCCATTCTTCTGTGGAAACCGGCGGAAACATGTCAAACAGTTTTTCTTTCTTTTCTGCCATAATTAAATAGCTTATTATAATGCTAATGAACGATCATTTCATGATATTTGGAAGTGGAAAAGCCCATTTTTAGCTATCTCTCCCAATTTTTGTGCAAATTTAATCATTTTTTTTTGAATATAGAAATCTAAACCCCATAAAAAACTTAATTATCCTACTAAAAATGTATACAAATGATAAAAAAAATATGTCGTGAAGGCCTTCACGACATATTTTGAGGGATTTATGACAATTATTATCATATTTCATCAATAAGTTCCTTATCCCGGCATCTAAGCACTCTTGCTGGAAAATCATCACACAATTGAAGGTTGTGGGTTGCCATCAATATAGAATGTCCATTGTCTGCGAGTTGATGGAGAAGACTTACGATTGTGATACCAGTCTGAGGATCAAGATTGCCAGTCGGTTCATCAGCGAGAATCAATTTGGGATTGTTTAGAAGAGCTCTTGCAATCACAATTCGTTGTTGTTCACCTCCCGAGAGTTCATGGGGCATCTTATAGCTTTTGTTGTTCATTCCTACATCTATCAGGACATCCTCTATTCTCTGATCCATGTCTGTCTTATTATGCCATCCTGTTGCTTTTAATACGAAGGATAGATTGTCATAGACCGAACGATCTTGAAGCAATTGGAAATCTTGAAAGACTATACCAATGTTCCTTCGAAGATATGGAATTTGCTTCTTTTTTATATTAAGCAAATCAAACTCCATAACATCAGCAATGTCACCCAAATATATAGGCACTTCAGCATACATTGATTTTAGAAGGGAACTTTTCCCACTTCCAACTCTACCCACAAGATAGCAGAATTCACCTTCTCCGATGGAGAAGGTGACATCTTTAAGCACTGTCTTCTCGGCTCGATGAATCTCGACACCTTTATAATTTATTATCTTTGACATTATGACTCTTTTTCAGCGGAAGTCAACTTAATAAAACCAACTACAATAGCTCCACAGACAAGAAGTACGCCTGCAGCAACAAGCATATAACTCTGATTTCCACCAAGCGCGGAGAGAAGCACTCCACCGAGAGCGGCTGCTACAATCTGTGGCAGACAAATAGTGCCGTTGAAAAGTCCAAGATAAGCACCCATGTTGTCTCCCTTTAAAGAGTTTGTAAGAATTGTAAATGGAAGAGCAAGCATAGCCGCCCAAGCACATCCAATCAGGAAGTAGCTAATAAAAAGCAAATACTTATCTGCAAAGAAAAGAGTCGATACAAAACCAAGTGCACCAAGAAGCAAACTTACAATATAGACTGTCTTTAAGCTTTTGAAGCGTGGTATGACGACAGCCCAAAGTACAGAACCAATAGCTTGAACTGCGAAGAGGGTACCGACCCAGTTACCTGCTTCCTGATATCCGGCAGATGCTACGTCCTGAGTTCCCCATACGCTGCCTGCTATAGCTCCATTAGTATAAGTCCACATAAAGAGGAAAGCTGACCAGCAGAAGAACTGAACGAGTCCGACACTCCAAAAAGTCATTGGAGCTTCTTTAAGCATTTTCACAAGATTAAATTTCTCATGTTTCTCTACTTTGCAAGCATCAATACCATGGAATCGAGCATATTCGGCTGGTGGCATTTCTTTGATAGTGACAAAACTATATATCACGCAAAGAATTAAAACTGCCGCACCTATATAGAAGGAGTAGGTCACAGAATCAGGAACCACTCCTTGTGGTGCAATGTTGCTTATGCCTATTGCTGTCAATACAATAGGAGCCAGATATCCTACCAGAGATCCTGCATTGCAAAGGAAGCTTTGAATTGAGTATGCTAATCCTTTTTGTTTCTCGTTGACCATGTCACCGACAAGCATCTTAAATGGCTGCATTGCCATGTTGATGGATGTGTCGAGAAACATCAAAGCTACAAAACCAAAAACCATTGCACCGCTCACAGCGAGACCAAAACTTCCTGCATTTGGAAGCAAACACATTACTATTACAGCTATAAGAGCTCCCAATAGCAAATAAGGCAATCTTCTTCCGAGGCGGCACCAAGTGCGGTCGGAGGCAACGCCAATAATAGGTTGAACTACAATACCCATAAGAGGAGGGAGAATCCAAAAATAACTGAGCGAGTGTGGATCAGCACCAAGAGTGGCAAAGATACGCGAAATGTTTGCACTTTGCAAAGCGTAAGCAATCTGGACTCCGAAGAATCCGAAACTCAGGTTCCATAATTGCATGAAACCGAGGTCACGTTTTTGATTTGTCATAGTTTCGTATTTAGATTTATAAGGTGAACATCTAATTGATTAACTATTTTTTTGTTTAAAAGTTCAGTTGTTGAATTGTTTAATCGTTGAATTGTTTAGTTAATCATTTTGTAAAGGAGCTTAATTTCTTCTGGCCAGATGGCAGGATTAGGGGTCTCAAGAATAATAGGCATATTGTCGAATCGCGGATCGTTGACGAGCCTTTTGAAAAATGCCATTCCCAGAGTACCCTTACCTATTTCTGCATGACGGTCGATTCTCGAACCAAGTTTTCTCATGTCATCATTCAGATGTAATGCTCTCAGGTAATCTCTTCCGATAATATCATCGAATTCTTCCCATGTCTTCTTATAACCTTCCTCGTCAGCAAGGTCATAACCGGCGGAATATGTATGGCAAGTGTCGATACACACTCCTACTCTGGTCTTGTCTTCTACTTTGCTGATGATATGTGCAAGATGCTCGAAGCGATGCCCCAGATTGCTTCCTTGTCCAGCTGTCGACTCAAGCACTGCAGTTACGCCATTGGTCTTTTCCAGAGTCTTATTTATTGACTCAGCAATAAGGTCGAGGCATTTCTCCTCTTCTATTTCATTCACATGGCTTCCAGGATGAAAATTAAGCATAGTAAGACCTAATTGCTCGCATCTTTGCATCTCTTCCAAGAATGATTTTCGGCTTAGATGAAGTTTTTGAGCATCAGGACTGCCTAAATTTATGAGGAAATTGTCGTGAGGTAATATTTGAGCAGCTGTAAAACCTCCGCGACGGCAATTTTCTTTGAAAGCTTCAGCCTCTTCCTCTGCGATGGCTTTTGATGTCCAGCGGTTGCTGCTCCCTGTAAAAATGGCAAAACTTTTTGCTCCAATGGCAACGGCTTCAAGGGGAGCATTAGCCACTCCACCCTCTGTACTTACATGTGCACCTATATATTTCATATTGTTATTCTCTTTTGTTTCTACAAAATTACAAAAATTTTCTTTTTTTTCCCCACTTAAACCATGATTTTTTTTTAAATTTGCGGCATGAAACTATCGAAAACTAAATTGAATCTATATTCGCGCCTAAATTTACGCAAACAGCGTGAGAAACTTGGTCTGTTTATTGCAGAGGGTGAGAAATGCGTAACAGATACTCTTCAATTTTTTACCCCGGAGACTATCATAGTGCTTGAATCGGCAGCTTCTGATGTTGGAAGATACGAAAAATATCCTCTTTTTACCGTATCAGAATCAGAAATGCGAGAGTTGTCGCAATTCCAGTCACTTCCAGACATCATATCCATATATCGTATGCCAAAAGGCAAAGATAAAGATGAGGAAAACTACAAAGAAGGATTAACACTAATGCTTGATGCTGTCCAAGATCCGGGAAACCTTGGCACGATTCTTCGAATTGCATCATGGTTCGGGGTTGCAAGAGTGGTACTTGGTAGCGGGTGTGCGGATCCTTTCAATCCTAAGGCTGTTCAGTCTTCGATGGGAGCAATAGGAATGGTTCGAATCATACAATCTAATCTACCGAAGATAATCAATTCTAATCCAGACATTCCGGTCTGCGGAACGGTTCTTGACGGCAGTGACATATACACCACCCACCTTTCCTTGCCAGCTTTTGTGGTCATGGGCAATGAGGGCAATGGATTGAGTGAAGAATTACGCCAAAAGATAAATCTTCCACTGCTAATCCCGAGTTTTGCTTCCGGACCTCATGCTGAGTCTCTAAATGTAGCAGCCGCTACTGCCATTACCGTCTCGGAATTCATGCGTAGGAGTATTTGATTGTATTTTCGTTATTTTTGTGTATTCAAGTTTATCGTCTTTTGATACTGCAAAATTTTTAATGAGTCAACCTTTTTCAGACTAAGACAATATGATGGATTCTGATGATTATTGATATTTTTATGGCAAAGAGTACTATAAAATCGGTTTATTTTTGCAATTCATGCGGATATGAATCTCCAAAATGGATGGGGAGGTGTCCGTCATGTGGAGAATGGAATACTTTCGTTGAGGAGAAAGTATCTACAAAACAATCTTCAAAAAATAAAGGGTTGCTCTCAACCGAGGGTGCCCGACCTATCAAACTTTCGGAAATACAACCTCTCGATGAGCCTCGGATTCACATGCCTTCGGAAGAACTCAATCGAGTGCTTGGAGGTGGTTTGGTGGCAGGGAGTCTTACATTACTTGGAGGAGAACCTGGTATCGGTAAGTCCACTCTCCTATTACAAAATATCCTTTCCATACGCAACCGAAGGATTCTTTATGTCAGCGGTGAGGAATCTGCTTCTCAGCTGAAATTGAGAGCAGATCGACTTGGGAAAGTCTCCGATAATACATTTATTCTTACGGAGACACAACTTGATAAAATATTTACACAGATTGAGAATGTGAAACCCCAACTTGTTGTGGTAGATTCAATACAGACAATTGCTTCTGCAGACATTGAGTCAGCTGCCGGAAGTGTGAGTCAGGTCCGAGAATGTGCAGCTGCCCTTCTTAGATATGCCAAAGAATCAGGAGTTCCTGTGATTCTTGTGGGTCATATCAATAAGGATGGAGCGATTGCAGGTCCGAAGGTTTTGGAGCATATAGTAGATACTGTAATTCAATTTGAAGGAGACAGGCAATATCTCTACCGCATACTTCGAGCAATAAAGAATCGATTTGGATCCACCAATGAGATTGGAATCTATGAGATGGTGGCTAAGGGGCTCCGGGAGGTAAAGAATCCATCTGAGATGCTTCTGAGTGATAATCGGCAGGATGAAATGAGCGGAATGGCAATCGGTGTGACAATTGATGGTGCACGACCCTTCCTTGTGGAAGTACAGGCATTGGTTTCTTCAGCAGCTTACGGTACTCCACAGAGGAGTGTGACAGGATTCGACCAACGGCGTTTGAATATGTTGCTTGCTGTTTTGGAAAAACGAGCCAGATTTAAGCTTGGACAGAAAGACGTGTTTCTAAATATTGCCGGTGGGTTGAAGGTGACTGACCCTGCTCTTGATCTTGCGGTGGTTGCCGCTGTAATGTCTTCAAATTTTGATGTGGCGGTGCCTCGTCATGCTGCATTTGCAGGGGAAGTGGGTCTTTCCGGGGAAATAAGGACTGTGACAAGAATCGACCAGCGAGTGTCTGAGGCTGCTAAATTGGGGTTTGAGACTATCTTTATTCCTTCGGGGAATCTTAAGGGCATACATGATAAATTCAACATAAAGATAGTGGAAGTGAACAAAGTGACTGATGTGTTTGAGAAGATTTTTAGGGGAGAAGCTTAATTGCTAATGCATAATTCATAATGCATAATTAGCATCGCGAGGCTTATTAAAGTATGCTGAGCATGCTAACTAATATAAAAAAAAGGACAGAATCCAATTTTTAGATTCAGTCCTTTTTCTATTCTTAATCTCTAATCTTAGAGGAGTTTTGCAGTTCTCTTGATGAATTCTGAGAGGGCTGCTCCTTTGAGGAGATCACTCTGAAGAAGTGCGAGATCAATTATTTGCTTTACTTTTGGAAGAGTAGCTGCATAATCGCTTACTTCTTTGTCGAGGTCGGAACGAAGAGATGCAATCTTATCGTTCTGTTCTTTCATTTCCGGAACACTTTCCTTCTTATCCTGTGCGTCTTTTGAAGCCTTTGCTATCTCATCGTTAAGAGATGAAATCTGCTTCAAAATATCGGAAGTCTTTGCTCCAATCGCCTTCTCAGTATCTTCTATGATTGTCTTCACAGCAGGCTGGTCTGTGTTTACAGTGAATAAATAGCTTGCAGGCATATCTCCATAGAAGCTCATTCCCGGTTGCATGGCCGCCATATCTTTCATACGGCGCATAAACTCATTTTGAGTTACTGTTGCAGGGGAAGCATCCGATGATATAGATTCAAAACCTACCATGAACTGTGCTTTCTCTACATCAGGAATCTGAGATTTAAAGAGAATAGTCATTACTTCAGTTTGATCGGAAGTGAGACCGGAACCCTTATCATCAGACTTTCGGATGAGTTTTTCAGGAGTGTCACTGTCAACACGAACAAAACTTACCCCATCGAGTTTCTGTTCGAGAAGACCTACCATGTGCGGCTCAAGTTGCCCGTCAAGGAGAAGGACACTATATCCTTTATCTTCGGCTGCCTGAATGAAACTGAATTGAGCCGTCTTATCTGTAGCATAGAGATATACTAAACGACCATCTTTATCTTTCTGCTCTCCCTCTACGAGAGTGTGATACTCATCGAGAGTGAAGTATTTACCATTGACATCTTTGAGAAGATAGAATTTCTTAGCTGATTCAAAGAATTTCTCGTCGGTTAGCATACCGTATTCAATGAACACTTTAATGTCGTCCCATTTTTCCTCGAAAGCTTTGCGATCGGTCTTGAACATAGAGTCAAGTTTCTCAGCAACCTTCTTGGAGATATAGCCAGAAATCTTCTTGACGGCTGTGTCAGCTTGAAGATAACTACGGCTTACATTAAGAGGAATGTCAGGGGAGTCAATGACACCTTGCATCAAAGTCATAAATTCCGGTACTACTCCTTCAACCTGATCTGTGACATAGACTTGGTTGCAGTAGAGCTGTATTCTGTCTTTTCTAACATCAAATTCATTCTTGATTTTAGGGAAGTAAAGAATACCAGTGAGTGTGAAAGGATAATCTACATTAAGATGGATCCAGAACATAGGATCATCCTGACCCGGCATAAGTTCGTGGTAGAACTTCAAATAGTCATCGTCAGTGAGGTCGGATGGTTTCTTGGTCCAAAGAGGTTCGGTTGCATTGACAACATTATCTTCATCTGTATCCACCATCTTTCCATCTTTCCATTCTTGCATTTTCCCTGAGATAACAGGAACAGGAAGGAAACGGCAATATTTCTTCAAAAGAGTATCGATTCTTGCTTGCTCAAGAAACTCCTTGCTATCATCATCAAGATAAAGGGTGATAGATGTGCCTCTGTCAGTTTTGTCACACTCTTCCATCGTGTATTCAGGGCTTCCGTCGCATGTCCAAAGCACAGGTTTCGAACCTTCTTTATAAGAGAGAGAGCGAATCTCAACTTTCTTTGATACCATGAATGCACTGTAGAAACCAAGACCGAAGTGCCCAATAATATTGTTGGCAGTATCCTTATATTTTTGAAGGAATTCTTCAGCCCCAGAGAATGCAATCTGATTGATATATTTATCGACATCCTCGCTGTCCATACCTATACCACGGTCTGTCACAGTAAGAGTACCTTTTTCTTTGTCGATGTCGACATGAACGTCGAGAGTGCCAAGTTCACCCTTGAAGTCACCGAAGGCAGCAAGAGTACGTAACTTTTGAGTAGCATCTACAGCATTGCTCACAAGTTCACGAAGGAAAATCTCATGATCACTGTAAAGAAACTTTTTGATTACGGGGAATATATTTTCAGTCGTTACCCCAATTTTTCCGTTAGCCATTTCTATATCTTATTTTCGTTTTATTTTAGTTTTTTATTTTCCATTCGGTAAGTATCAATTACCGTGCCAAAAATAAAACAAACGAGAAAAATTATAGATTTGGGATTAACATAATTTATAATTCACCATTCGTGATGCTTAATAGGTAATGCTTAATTGAATTAAAAAAGGCGATCCGAAGTTGCGGATCGCCTGAAGTGTTATAGCATAATTGCGTTAATGATTATAGCATTATTAGCATATTAGCGGATTACTTTCTTTTCTCCATTGATGATGTAGATACCAGGAGCGGCAACATTGTTTAACTTCCGACCGGAAAGATCGTATATAGTCTTCTTTTCAATAGCCGGATTGATTGCATCTACACTGCTTCCCACATTCATATCGAATATGTAGGTCTCCCCATTATCCATGAAGTCCCAAATATTTTCTACAGAAAGCACCAGACGAGAAAGATCTGGGGTAGCCACCGCACGGCCTGTCATGAGCTCTTCTTTATACTCAACTTCACCTGTATCCCAGTTATAAATTTCGTAAGGATAAGTCATATTCTCCTCCATCCAAGAAGCATATTCCGGATTTTGGGATTGCATCCATGTAAGCATGTCTGTGACTTCTCCATTTTTGAGAACGAAAGAGTTGCTTACTGTGTTGACAGAAGTAGCTGCAAGAGTCACACCCTCATCACATAACCATGTGAGATTGAGGTCTTCACCTTCGTATTTTTTTATTCCATAAGAATCTACATCAAATATCCAAACATGATGTTGAACAGCAAATCCCCACCCTGAAGGACTCGGAGTATCCAAATCAACTACTTCATTGGTGCAACCGAAAGACTTACCATCCGGGGAAATAAGAATAGAATTGAAGACGAAAGCAGGAGAATTATTAGCAATTTCTTGATATGCTACTGCCCAATTATTATAAGCAGCATCCCACACATCATTTTCTTTTACAAATTTGTCATAAGCAGCTTGGTATTCTTCGAGCTCTTTTTCAGACATGTAATCCTCATATTTCGGATAAGGAAGCTGATAATTGGAATTGATGTAAGCCTGATAGGCTTCATTGTATGCTTGCATCTCGTCAGGAGTCATATAATTTTCCTGAGTAGGCATCATTGGACCCTCTCCCGGGAATTTCGGGATATCGATTCCGTCGGGATTGATTAGGGATAGATAAGGGAGCTCGTAATTCCACTCTCCATTTTCATTTTCTTTATATATGATCGGATAGTTGATCATGCCGACAGCATCGATAACTTGACCTACTATTACCTTACCATCAGCGGAAATATCATTTGCAGTGATATATTGAGGTACACGGTCAGAGAAGTCAAAATCCGGATGAGGAAGGAGAATAGGCACAGAATATCCATCTCCATCAGCTTCCCAAACACATGGCACCTTCATGAGCGCATCTTCATCATAAACCATGGGAGATATTCCCAGAAGGCCACAAATACGGCTTCCGTCGGGGGTTATAGCAGTGGCAAGATTTGAACTGACAACGTCCTCAGGCATCGGAAGTGTATGCCATTCGCCTTCTTTCCAATATTCTGGCAATCCTTGTTCAGATACGCCCACAGCTATACCTGTGTCACTGATACATTTACCATGTCCAGGAGTATAATCTTCATAAATATACTCAGTTGGATTTATGTTTGCAAGATCGGTAAGATTTATGATTGCCATACCTCCATACGCTCCCATTGATACTGCATATTTGCCGTTGGAAGAGATGGATAGAACTCTGGTATCTGCCATAGAAGCAGGTTCCGGTGCCGCTGCAAAAGCACAAAGGCTAACAGCCGAAAAACCGGCATAAAGTAATACTTTCTTCATGATTAAATTGATTTATAAGTTAATATTATATTATTCAACAGTTTCTGTTGAAGTTTCCTCAGAATCTTCCATCTCATCTTCAGTAAATTTTGTGAAGCCTTCAGAAATTAGAAGATTATACCAGTTAAAGAGTTTTTTGATATCGGACGGATATACTCTATCACGGTCAAAATCTTCTACAGCTTTAGCAAATTCCTCTCGTAGCATATCGTTGTCCATCGCCTTTACATCGATTCTTTTACCTTCTTCTATAGCATAGACTCTGTCAAGAATCTTGTCAAGAGGAAGGTCTTCCCCAACAGTATACATTGCGATGTCGCCGAGACAAACCACTCTATCGCGAGCACCGAGCGGAAATCTCTTTTTGCTTACCATGTCTTCTACAAGAAGAGTCCTTTTTCCCGGAGTGATGATTTTGAAAAGTCCGGGCTTACCTGTGATGGAAAGTATTTCTTTAAGCATAATTCTATATTAATTACTATTGAAACGTTAAAGTATTTTGTTGTGTCCGGTTATCTGACAAGAGTGTATTCCACAGAGTCTGAATGAAGACGAGGATTAACAGCAGTGATCCCACTGACATGCTCTATTCGAAGAGGAAGGCGTTCCCCTCTATGCCCCATGAGATCATTGTAATCCACGACAACCCTAACGGCTTTTTTGTCGTCAGAAAATTCACTCATGGGTACATAATAGCTTACCCTCACATTCGATGGAAATAGAAGCAAATTTTCATCTTGCGGTACGTTCTCTGCCATTACTGTCACCATGACTTCCTTAGCCACGAGAGGTTCGACATTGACTTTGACATTGACTGTGGCTGGAATAAGCCTTATTCCGGGAATAGTCTTGAGTTCTGAGATAAAACTTTTTGTCTCTGAAAGATCTTGCTCCACATACGATTTTGTCTTCACACGATGAAGAGTATCTAAGATTTCTCTGGGACCGTAAGCTGTCACGCGTGGTGGATCGGATACGGGCATCCCACAGACAATATACCCTGCCTTTGCACTTGCATTAACTTCGGCAATCACAGGAATAGACTTTCCCGGCCGATCGGTATATATCAGACGCAATGAGTCTAAACTGCTTGACAGGATTGTAGCACTACTTCCGAAAGTTTCCTTTAATGCCGCCATTATATCAGAACGAGAGCATAACATCTGCCCATTTTCAGCAAGTTCCCTAAAATTGAGAGAAAGTGTAGGTGTTTTCATCCACATCGTCCGCATCAAACTTGATCCCTTATCCTTAACTTCGACATGAATTGTCTTTGGGACATTTGATATGAATGTGATTGAATCAGGTTGGTTGATAATTTTCACATTCACGATACAGCCATCTTGGACTGAATCGTTAAGAGTCAATATTAACCAAAATAAAGCTGCAATCCCAACAAAAACCGCAAAAGTCAGCATACTCCGGAATCTTGAAGACTTCCGGAGTTGTTTACTCCATCTTCCTATTGAGTTTAGAAAATTCTTTTGCATACTGCTTTTCGCGGAAACAATCAGTTCTTACTGTTGAGCATTGGGATTTTCAACACCAGCAGGATATACGGAACCTTTGTCAACTTTCATCTGAACGCCAGGAGCTACTTCAATCATGACAGTCGTGTCGGAGATTTCTTTAAGCTTTCCATGAATGCCACCTGCTGTCACAATACGGTCGCCGGTCTTCATAGCTTCACGCGCTTTCTTGATTTCTTTTTGTTTTTTCTGCTGGGGGCGGATCATGAAGAAATAGAAAATGACAATCATTGCCACAATCATGAGCATTCCGCTTAGGCCTCCGCCACCACCAGCTTGCTGAAGAAGAATTGAATTCATTTCTGTTTGTTTTTATTATTTATTTTCTTAGTTTTCCACTTTCCTTTAAGTTGCTTATTACTGATGCAAGCAGACCATTGATAAAAGATCCGCTCTTTGCAGATGAATAGCTCTTAGCAATCTCTATGTATTCATTCAAAGAGGCCTGAAGAGGAATCTTCGGGAAATTAAAGATTTCTGCAAGAGCCGTCTCCATGATTACGACGTCCATATATGCAAGTCGTTCAGAATCCCAATGTTGACGGTTCAACGCTTCATCTATGTAACCACGATAGATAGCATGTTTTTTTACAGTTGCTTCAAAAAGTTCTTTCCCGAATTTAGCGTCCTCGCTGTCTTTGTACATTGGTAAGACGGGGTCTTGAATCTTACTATCGGGAGAAGATGCTTTTTCCTCAAATCTCCGGAAAGTCTTCAGGGCGAACTCTCCCATTATATCAAGGTCGTCGTTCCAAAATACTGACATTGTCTCAAGCCTTTCTAAAAATTTTGAGTCATTAAGGATAATATTTCGCAATGCCTTTTTCCAGAACTCACAGTCTTCATGGAGGTCACTGACAGAATTATCCATATATTCCTTATAAAGATCAGACTCGGTAATCTGCTTAACTAAATGCTTGATTAAATCTCGATCTTGTTCTATCCATGAAATCTTATGCTTTTCAGCATACTCCTTAATCTCATCATCATTACTAAGTAGTTTCACAAGCTCATTGTCAATAAACTTGGGATTAGGATACAAGTCGTCATTGTTCTTTAAATAGCGATGGCGACGTTCGTCAAGATCTACTTCCCTCTGATAAGTGATGTCTATTGGAAGAATCAGTAGTCGAAAATAGAGTTCTCTTGCTTTTTCTAAACTTGCTTTTAGATCGGCCAAACCATCAATTATATTGTCTTGGCTTGAAGCAAATTCAGTAAAAGTCTGCACAACCATTTCTTTGGCTCTGTCTACTCCTCTTAGGGAGTAGTTTTCGTATCCTTCCACTATCTTACTGATCTGAGGATCAACAGATATAAAATGGCGGAATAAATCGTGCCATATCTTTGAGTCTGCTTTTGGATCTTTTACAAAATTCTTATATATGGCAGAATTTTTTATTCGTTCACAGAGGTCTTCTATTGTATTTTCAAAAGGAAAAAATCCATTAGCATATTTATTTCCGACCGACTTCAGAATATTATCGGTCAATAAGCGTTGGATAAATCTTGTCTCATAAAGAGGCGAATATTTACTTCGCTGATTTATAGACTCTGCGATAGATACCATTAAGTAGAGGTAGTCGAGATAGAGTGTGTAGGCAAAACGCTTTTCTTTAGTTGGAGCAGATGGCGAAGACTGCACTGAAAAGTTGTTTTGCACAAGAAAATATGAATAAAGCAGTTGCACCACTTTAATCCTTATGAGAACTCTATTGATCATACATAATTGATTTATAACGTCATATACACCAACACTCGAGCTGGAGTAAGTATCAAATTAGTTGCAAAGTTAATATTTTACTTTGATTATTCCAAACTTTTTCTCATATTTCTTTGCCTTATCGCTTCATAGATCATGATTCCTGCAGCTACCGACACATTGAGAGAGCTAATCTTGCCAAGTATTGGAATAGCAGCTAAGTCATCGGCCGCTCTCAACACATCGTCAGAAATTCCAGTCTCTTCTGCCCCCATGACGATTGCCACAGGCACACAAAAGTCAGTCTCTGTATAATTACGAGCCCCTTTTTCAGTAGATGCAACTATTTTATAACCATATTCTTTTAACTTCTTTACTGCATCGAGAGTACTTTTTTCCCTGCATACCGGAATATGGAAAAGAGCACCTGCAGAAGTCTTTATAGCATCTGCAGTGATTGAGACAGAATTATGGGATGGAATCACTATGGCATTTGCCCCTGCGCAGCATGCAGTCCTTGCAATGGCACCAAAGTTCCTAATGTCGGTCACTCCGTCAAGCACCACCATCAAAGGATTCTTACCTTCTTCATAAAGCAAAGGGATAATGTTGTCGAGTTTATGGTAAGGCACAGCGGCAAGAACAGCAATAGCACCTTGATGATTTTTCATAGTGATCCTATTGAGTTTCTCTTGAGGAACTCGCTTCACTAAAATGCCGTATGCCTTTGCTTTTCCAAGGAGTTCTCTTGATAAATCACCGTTTAAATCCGTCTTAATAAGAATTTTATCTATATCTTTCCCCGCCTCAATAGCTTCTATTATAGCCCGAAGTCCAAAAATATAGTCGCTCTTTTCCATATCTTAAGTTTTAATGCAAATTTCATAATGCATAATTATATTTCGATGAAATTCAATCAAAAAGTATTATAATAGAATTTAACAATTTAATTAATTGTTTTTTGGATTTTATATCGAAGTTTATCCTTTCAATAATGCTTTAGCATTCTTTAGGGCAGCTTCATTGATTTCTTTACCTGATAGCATTCTGGCGATTTCTTTTACTCTTCCATCTTTATCCAGAACCTTAACATTGCTGACTGTGCGCTCACCTTCATCATGTTTGTAGACAAGCAAATGTGATTTTCCCTTTACAGCTACCTGAGGCAGATGGGTTATAGCGAATACTTGCATACCCAAAGCTATCTCAGCCATCATGGATCCCATACGGTCAGCAATATCACCTGAGACTCCCGTATCAATCTCGTCGAATATGACCGTTGGAAGCTTAAGTTTGTTTGCTGTGATTGCTTTTATGCAAAGAGTCAGACGTGCCATTTCTCCCCCGGATGCAGTTTGGGATAGAGGCATAAGTGGCTGGTTCTTGTTGAATGCACACAGGAATTCAACTGTATCTTTTCCTTCTGGTGTGAGTTTGCCTACCGAAAAGCTTACCGAGAATCGTAGATTTTTTAACCCAAGAGGTCGAGCATCATTGGTAAGAATCTCTTCAAATTTGTTAGCTGCGTTCCTTCTTGAGATACTTATCTCTTCTGCTTTCTTTTTTAGTACTTCACTTAAAAATCTTGCCTCTGACTCCAATAAATTGAGTTCTTCTAAATTGTCAGATCCCACGTCTTTTTCCTTTTTCAGGGAGTCGTAAAGATCTACGAGCTTATCGTAATCAGCAAATTTAAATCTTTTCACGGCCTCATAAAGTTCTTTGAGACGCTCGTCGGCCTTTGCAAGTTTTATTGGATCTGACTCTATTTCTGATGCAATTTTTGAGAGGGAGTCTCCGATGTCCTTAAGTTCTATGTAGACATTTCTGAGGCGTTCAATAATTCCTATTTGATCTTCACCTCCAATTCCATTGAAAAGAGAAAAATCAATGCCATCGATGCAAGCACCGGCATCGCCAATTATTGATAAAGCAGAGTTATCGGCCAATGAAATCAGCAACGCGGCTTGATTGATTCGGCTTCGAAGGTCGTCCGCATCGGAGAGAATGTCGTATTCTTTTTCTACTTCTTCCAATTCTCCCCTTTTTGGATTAATTTTGATAAGCTGTTCAAGTTGAAATGCACGCAATTCTCTGTTTTCCCGATTGCGTTCGATTGCCTCACGAAGTTTTTTTATTTTATTCCTCAACCCTACGAATTTATTGAAATCTTTTTTATAATCAGCGAGTAGATCGCCATTGTCAGCAATAGAATCAATGATACTAAGTTGATATTCCGGTTTCGACAATAATCGGTTTGAATGTTGAGAGTGTATGTCTACCAATCCCCCTGCAACTTCAGTCAGCAAAGGAAGAGTGACGGGGGTATCATTTATGAACGCACGGCTTCGTCCATTAGCTGAGATTTCCCTTCGTACTATGATCTGTCCATCATTCCAGTCAAGATCATTGGCATCAAATATATCCTTAAGATTGGGAGAGACAGAGTCAAAAACACCTTCTATTACAGCTTTACCTTCACGATTAGCAAGAACTTTGCTATCAGCCCTCTCTCCCATGAGAAGAGAAATTGCACCCATCATGACAGATTTGCCCGCTCCGGTCTCGCCTGTCAAGATTGTCAATCCTTCATTAAGAGATAGCTCCACACTATCAATCAATGCATAGTTGTAAATTGAGAGTTGTCTGATCATCTTCTATTCCCTCCTTATTTAATTATTCTCATCTCCCTTCTTTATTTTTGTCAACCGTTCATTTTCTGCGGGATATATCGGCTGAAGCAATTTATAGACAAGATCCCGTTCTGTCTGAGGTGCTTTTGAGTAAACATTGACAAGTTCATCAAGTTTTGAGTCTCTGAAAATAGAAAGGGCAGCCGACATCGGGTCGGCTTTGTAGACATTCTCCAATGCATTGAGAGAAGATGTGATAGAAGCGCGTCCTTTATCAGGCGACGTGACCATCTCATCAAGACCTTTTCGGTGATAGTCGTAAAGCATCTGTCGGTAGGAGGAAGTAGAAGGAGAAGTAAACGAAGTCAGCACTCCACTTCTATTTTTAGGATCTTCAAAAGCCTTCCAACCTATCTCTCCAAGACTTTGGGCAGCCTGGACCACAGAAGCAGCCCTTTCATAATAAGGTTCGCCTCCCAAAGGAGAGAAACTGTCAAAATCAAGAGCTAAGAAAAGATAAGCGTAATAATTGAGTATCGCCGTAAGATTATTATCGATGGTCGTGTTGTTGAATATCAGCGGTTCTCCTTCTCTGTATTCAAAGCTAATTCTGTTGTCTTTGAAATTGAAAAGAGTCGTGGTGTAGGTGGAATTATACACAGGTCGAGAAAGCTGCACTTGAAGATCGCCGGTGATTCGGTCATCAGTGTATTCACTGACAGTGAGAAAAAGCCGACAATCAATTTTCTCGTTGTTTGAGAAAGTCGCATTTGAGAATCTGGTCTCATTCATATATTCTGTCATCGCTTCCTGAAGAGTTTGGAACACAGATTTAGATCCACCCTCAATTTTTTGGGCGTTGACCTCAACTGTGCAATTAATTTCTTGGGCAAATGCCCCTGATGACAGTATCAGTGCAATTAATGACAGAGTATGTTTCAATAATTTATTAACCTTCATCTCTTTCCTTCTTTCAAATTATCAGTTTTGAAATTCTTCCAATGCGTCCAAAATATCTTTGGCCACGTCTTTCTTGCTCTTTGCAGGATATGCGGTTTCAGAGCCATCATTCTTTAGGATACAGATTTGATTTGTGTCTTTATTAAAGCCGGCAAGAGGATTTCTGAGAGAGTTGAGCACAATCATATCTAATGACTTTTTTCTCATCTTCTCTATGGCATTCTCATGCTCATGATCGGTCTCAAGAGCAAAGCCTACCAGAATCCGATTTCCCTTAATAGCTCCAAGATGGGCAGCTATATCAGGATTTTTGACAAGTTTAAGAGCTATGCCATCCGTCTTTTCTCGCTTTATTTTAGTTTCGTGACATTCTTCAGGAGCATAGTCGGCCACTGCCGCTGAAAGAATTGCCGCATCGCAACTTTCAAATGCGTTCTCAGCTTCCTCAAGCATCTGACGCGCACTTATTACGTCAATTCTTTTGATGCTATTATTTTTCGTTTCCAAGGCGACAGGACCTGTTACCAATATGACATCGGCTCCTCTTGAAGCAGCCTCTTCAGCTATGGCAAATCCCATTTTACCACTTGAATAGTTGCCTATGAATCTGACAGGATCAATATTTTCATAAGTCGGACCAGCGGTCACTAAAATTTTTTTCCCTCGTAAACTCTCCTTATGTGCAAAAAAAAGCTCCACTCTTTTCAAAATGCCTTCGGGCTCTTCCATTCGTCCCTTTCCGATTAAGTGACTTGCAAGTTCACCATCTGCAGGCTGAATTATCTCCACACCATCCTTTTCGAGAGTAGCAACATTTCTTTGTGTGGATGGATGCGCCCACATATCTAAATCCATTGCAGGAGCCACCATTACATGGCTTTTTGCCGAAAGATAGGTAGTGATGAGCATATTGTCGGCAATACCATTTGCCATTTTACCTATTGTGGAAGCAGTGGCTGGCGCAATCACCATAAGATCGGACCATAGTCCCAAATCTACATGGGAATGCCATTCACCCGTGTTAGCAGCGAAAAACTCTGACACTACCGGTTTTCCGCTCAAAGCAGCAAGAGTAGCAGGAGTTATGAATTCCTTACCATTAGGAGTTATGACGACCTGCACTTCGGCACCCGCCTTTATGAAAAGTCGCAGAAGATAAGCACTTTTGTAAGCTGCAATCCCTCCGGAAATTCCAAGCACAATATGTTTCCCCTTCAAGGTCTGCATAGAGTCTTATTTTTTGAGGTATTCGTACTGTAGCCTGCGCAATTGATCCTTAGTCTCTTTTGGGAAGTCACCCTGCATAATCCATTGGATGAATCCCGGTTCGTGGCGAACAACATCTTTAACTTTTCTCCCTTTGTTCTTGCCAAAATTAAAGATCGGTTCATGGTTGTCATCATAGATCATACGTCCAGCAAGATCTACATTTCTTCCCCCACTTGAAAATTCAGCCAAAGCTTTGACGTCATTTTTGAGTTCAGGATAGCGGTCAAGCTGGCTTAAAAGGACTTCGTATGTTGCGCGGGTGTCGGCGTTGGCTGAGTGAGCGTCGGTCAGTTCCTTACCGCAATAAAAGCGATAAGCCGCTACGAGGGTTCGTTGTTCCATCTTATGGAAAATACCTTGCACATCCACGAAATTCCTACCAGCGACGTCAAACTGCAACCCAGCTCGTCCAAATTCCTCAATCAAAAGAGGCACATCGAATTTGTTGGAGTTGAAACCAGCAATATCGCTGTCTGAAAAAAGTTCGTGAAGAGATTTAGCTATCTGTCGGAATGTCGGGGCATTCTTAACGTCTTCATCAGATATATGATGGATTGCGGTGCTTTCTTCCGGTATGTGACATTCAGGATTGATACGCCTTGTCTTCTCTTCAGTATGACCATCTGGGAAAACCTTGATAATAGAAATTTCTACGATTCTATCAGCCGTAACGCTTGTGCCTGTGGTCTCCAAATCAAAGAAGATAATGGGTCGTATAAGATTTAATTGCATGATTAATCAGTTTTGTGCTTTTAAACGTTTATTCTATCACTTGCATAGGCATCTGAAGCATCACGACGTTTTCATTTTCCTTCTGCTCGAAAGGCATGAAAAGTCCGGGACGCCCTGGATCAGAAAGTTTGACTATGATGGAGTCTCCTGGTAGATTGTTAAGCACCTCAAGCATATAGACACTATTGAATCCTATAGAAAGAGGACTACCTTCATAGGAACATGCAATTCGTTCATCAGCCTTAGTAGAATAGTCCAAATCTTGCGACTGGAGAACAACGTAATTTTCATCCATACTCATTTTTACCAGACTTGAGGCTTTGCTCGCAAAAAGCGAAACACGCCTCATCGCAGAGAGAAGCACAGAGCGGTCTACTGTCAGTTCATAAGGGTTATCCTTTGGAATCACACGATTATAATTGGGATAATTCCCCTTGACAAAGCGGCACCCGAGACGGAAATCACCGAAAGTGAAAATAGCACTCTTTTCATCTTTCTTTATTTTGATAGTTTCTGTCTCTTTTCCGATCAAAGAGCGAAGAATTCCCGCAGGTTTACCCGGAAGTATAAAAGAGGTCTCTCTATTGGGATGGAATGCGGTGTTGATATAGCGTACGAGTTTATGTGTGTCAGAGCCTACAAAAGTAATGTCATCGTCATGGAAATCCCAATATACTCCTGTCATCATCGGGCGTATAGTCTCAGTGCTGATAGCAAAGAGAGTGAAGTCGAGTCCTCTTTGGATCACCTCTGCTGGAATGATAATCTCCATTGAAAGATCATCCGTTTCAAAACTTTGAGGATATTCAGCCGCATCCACACCCATAAAAGAGAAATGTCCTCCAGGGAAAATGAGGTCAACAGAGCCATTGCTTTCTTCTATTTCAAAAGTAAGAGGGAAATTAGCAACTTCTTTCACCACTTCCATCAATCTTTTGGCATTGATGGCAATCTTGCCGTCGAGTCCCTGATTGGTGATATCAAGACGAGCAGTCATCACCGTCTCTTGGTCCGAACCTGTGATGAAGAGTGAGTCTTCCTTTACTTCAAGAAGAAAATTATCAAGGATAGAAAGTGCATTTTTTGCATTTACCACCTTGCTGACAGCTGAAAGTTGCTGTTGCAGTGTCTTTCCGTGAACGTTAAATTTCATATATAGGGCTATTTTGTTATTTTTCAATAAATTATTTTAACACAACATTTTTTTTTGAAGTGTCTAAATTTTAAAAGACAAAGATAGCAAAAAAAAATCGTATATGCAAAAAAAAGTTCCACGCAATGTGGATGCGTGGAACTTTATGTAAACATAAGAATTATTATTTCTCTTCTTCTTCCTCTGCGATGACAATTACTGGAACTTCAGCGTTAACATCACGGTGGAATTTGACGGTGCAAACATAATCACCCACTACCTTAATAGGATTCTTAAGAGAGATGAGTTTGCGGTCGATATTATGTCCAAGTTTAGCAAATGCATCTGCAATGTGAGCTGCACCTACACTGCCATAAATCACGCCGTTGGCACCAGTCTTTGCTTTGATTTCAAGCTTAACGTCCTTGATGGCATCTGCCTGGCTCTGCGCCTCTTCGAGGATTGCTGCGATCTTATGAGCACGCTGACGGAGGTTTTCCTGAAGTTCTTTGAGATTAGCGTCAGATGCGATGACTGCCTTTCCCTGAGGAATCAGATAGTTACGTCCATAACCATCTTTCACTTCCACTACATCATCCTTGTAGCCGAGTTCGACTACGTTTTCTTTAAGAATAAGTTTCATATATAGTTTTCGTTAAAACGGTTATTATTTCATTAAGTCAGTTACGTAAGGAAGAAGTGCGAGGTGACGAGCGCGCTTTACAGCTTGTGCCACTCTGCGCTGGAACTTCAAAGATGTGCCTGTGATACGGCGAGGAAGGATCTTGCCTTGTTCATTGAGGAATTTCTTAAGGAATTCTGGATCCTTATAGTCGATATATTTTATACCGCTGCGTTTGAAACGACAGTATTTTTTCTTACGAGTGTCAACTGTAAGAGGAGTAAGATAACGGATTTCGCTGTTTGCTGCCATGATTAAGCCTCCTTGTTTTCTGCCTCAGCCGGAGCTTCAGCGGTTTCACTTGCTTTGTTTGCTCTCAGATTGCGACGCTTCTCTGCGTATTCAGCTGCATATTTGTCGAGACGGAAAGTGAGGAAACGGAGCACTTTCTCATCGCGGCGATAAGCGATTTCAAGCTGTTTTACGAGTGTCGGAGCACCCTCGAATTCGAGAAGGCAATAGAAGCCAGTTGATTTCTTCTGGATGGGATAAGCGAGCTTGCGGAGACCCCATTCCTCTTCATTGACGATTGTAGCTCCATTAGCTGTCAATACGCCTTTGAATTTTTCTACCGCTTCCTTCATCTGTTCGTCAGACAAAACGGGAGTTAAAATGAAAACGGTTTCGTAACGATTCATACGTTTTAATTAATTAATTGTTTATTTATCACTATGTTAATGCCGATTTATAACTATTTTCGGTTCAAAAACGGCACAAAATTACAAAAAAATCACCAAACTTGCAACTTTTTTTACACTTTTTCACTTTGAAAAGGATCTCCGAGTGACTATTCAGCGGATGACACAACTCGTATGCCACCGTTTTGTAGGGACGCACAGCTCTCGCATCCGCTTTGAGTTTCTATATGCTGTAATCAAATTATTTCTCGCACTGAGTCAATATCAGGCAAATTAGAGATCTGCTCCATTACCATTCGAAGTTCATCATAGCTATGCACTGAGAAAGTGATTAGAATTGTTGCTATTGCATCTTCTGTCTTAGTATTGATGCTTCCGATAGATAAATTGAGGCTATTGGATATGCAATCCACCAGGTCGATGACCATGTGCGGACGATCTACGCATATCACTTCAATCTCAACCGGATAAAGAGTATCATTCGCTTCAAAATTAACACTTACAATATTGTCGCCAAGCTGGGAAGACATCTTTATTACTTCCGGACAATCACGCTTATGAACCATAATTCGTTCACCTGTATTATGGAAGCCTATAACTTCTTCTCCCGGCATGGGCATACATATCGGACATCTGTCATATTTAGGTTTTGGAAGTTTAGATAAATATGATCTTATTGCCTTACGCGCCTTATATGTCACAGTTGCGTCAAGCCAATCCTTAGATGGATGACATTCTGCATCAGTGAAAACTTCCACTATATCCCCTCGATGAAGTAGGGTCTTGATAGAAGCAAGGCGCCCGTTGATCCGTGCAAATTTTGCTTTTTCTCCAAGCTTTGAGTGTATTTCATAAGCAAAATCAAGGACAGTAGACTTTTGAGGGAGCACGATTGGTTTTCCTTGAGGAGTAAAGGTCATGATATCATCATTATAGAAAGATGAAACTACGTTCTCAATAAATGTACTCCCTCCCTCATGGGCATTTTTAGATATTTCACGCAGATTAGAACGGAATTTATTAATCCAGCGTCTGATATTTCCTTCAGAACTGTCGCTTAGAAAACCATATTGAGAGTTAGTCACCATGCGTTCGCTACTAATATGCACTTCTTGCCAACGTCCGAAATCAGCAAGAAGCTTTACATGGAAACTTTGGTATCCATTTTCTTTAGGACTGTCGATATAATTAGATATTCCTCCAGGTTTTTCCTTAAATCTGTCGGTAAGAAGAGAATATATTCTCAAAGCAGTGTCTTTCTCAGACTGTCCTTCTTCATTCTTATAAATGATCTCCACGAAATGACGATATTTCAAGTGATCGAAATCATCTCCATACTTATTCATCTTTCGCCATAGTGAATAAGGCTGTCGATAATCAACGAATACCCTTGCTTTGATACCTCCTCTTTTTAAGATATTTGATATCTCGTCGGTAAATATTTTGAGACGCGCTTGATTTGATGTTTTGTCTGCTTCTATCCTTGCGCTTAATTCTGCGTACTCATGCGGACAACGGAAACGAAGGGAAAGATTCTCAAGCTCTGTCTTTACATTGTATAACCCAAGGCGCGTAGCAAGCGGGGCATAAAAATAATCAGTCTCGCCAGCAATCTTCATTTGCTTATCAGGCTTCATCGATGACAAAGTCCTCATATTGTGGAGGCGATCCGCAAGTTTTACGAGAAGAGCCCGAATATCATATTGAACAGCAGTGAGCATCTGCTTGAAATTGTCGAGTTGCTTCGACATTTCATATTTTTCTTTCTTTTGTTTAGTGACAACTCTGACAAGAAACGCCACATCATTGCCGAAGCGCTTCTGTATTTGGTCGACTGTCCAATCTGTATCCTCGACCACATCATGGAGGAATGCCGCAATGACTATATCGACATCAAGATTTAGCTCTTGGGCTGCGATATTAGCCACAGCTATAGGATGGAAGATATATGGTTCGCCTGTCTTTCTCTTTTGCTTAGAATGGGCTTCTCTGGCAACTTCAAAGGAATCCACAAGCCTATTATAGTCTTCATCAGACACACGTGGGCGCATGGCATCAAACACTTCTTTAGCCCTTCTCTCAATTTCATTGGAATAATCCTTCTCTTTGCCACCTGCCTTTTTACCCTTTTCTTCCATACTATTGAATTTGATTATAATGATGATTTCCTCTCGCTGCAGAAATGACTATTCCAACGCTTTCTTTTCCATGTATCCCTTCACTTCTTTGAAGAGAGTGGAAGCGAAAACTAAGTCATTGAGATCTTGATTTTTACTCCTGTAGATATTCTTGTCATTGCCAGTCCAGTCACAGTATCCTTTGTTGATGAATATAATGTGCTGTCCGATTCCAAGCACGGAGTTCATATCGTGGGTATTTATGACTGTCGTCATCTGATATTCATGAGTGATGTCGCTAAGCAAGTCGTCGATCATAAGAGAAGTGCGTGGATCAAGACCGGAATTAGGCTCATCACAGAAAAGATATTTGGGATTGAGTGCAATCGCCCTTGCAATTGCCACTCGCTTTTGCATACCTCCGGAAATCTCTGAGGGGTATTTATTGTCGGCATTTTTCAGTCCTACACGTTCGATACAGAAATGCGCTCTGTCAAGCTGTTCAGAATAGCTCAAAGGTGAGAACATCTTTAGCGGAAACATCACGTTGCCAAGCACTGTCTCATTATCAAAAAGTGCAGAACCTTGAAATAGCATACCGATGTCCATTCGTAGTTCCTTTCGTTGCTCCGTATTCATTGTGTTGAGACAGCGTCCGTCATAAAATATCTCGCCTTCTTCAGGACGGAGAAGACCAACAAGACATTTCAAAAGCACAGTCTTTCCTGAACCGGACTGACCTATGATTAAATTCGTCTTTCCAGTCTCAAAAGTGGCCGTAATGCCATGGAGCACTTGCACTCCATCAAACCATTTACTGATATTCTTAACTTCGATCATTGCAACAGGAGTTTTGTGAGGATTACATCTGCAAGGAGAATAAGGATTGAACTCGATACCACGGCGTTGGTGCTTGCTTTGCCAACTTCCAGGGCCCCCCCCTTGACATAATACCCATAGAATGAAGCCACTGTAGCTATGATATATGCAAAGACAACAGTCTTTATTATACCATACCAGACATACCATTCGTTGAAGAACGATTGGATACCGAATACGTAGTTTTCAACAGTAAGCATATCTGTGAACTCAGCAACAAGCCAACCTCCCCAAAGACCAACGAACATCGAAAGCACACAAAGCACAGGGACGAACAGCACAAAGCCAATCACTTTTGGAAGCACAATGAAATTAGCTGAGTTGATACCCATAATGTCCATTGCATCAATCTGCTCTGTAACTCGCATTGTCCCTATTTCTGAGGCTATGTTCGACCCGACCTTTCCTGCAAGAATAAGACACATCATGGTAGATGAAAACTCAAGAATCAAAATTTCCCTGGTGGCAAGTCCAGTAGAATAGCTTGGAATAAGGGGCGATACAATATTTATTGTCATTTGGATCGCGATCACAGCTCCAATGAAAACAGATATAATTACCACCAGCGGTATCGAGTCAACTCCCAACTGAGAAATCTCAGTCACAAGCTGCTTGAAAAACACCTTCCATTTGTCAGGTCTACGGAAGACCTGAGTCAAGAACAGACAGTAGCGTCCGAACGTCTTTATTGATTTCGTTATCACAATTTACACTTTTTTTCAATCTTTTTCCCTAAAAAACCAAATCCAACTGCAAAATTAATAAAAATTTTCAATGTTAAGCCATATCTATTTGTATACAACAATCGTTTTTATTAATTTTGTCATAAAAATTGTAAATTTAAGGCTATATCCACCAAAAATTGTTCGATTCTTGCCAATGTTGGGTTGAGGCCTTTTTTAAAACTTAAAGATTATGTTAGTAATTGGCATAGCTGGCGGAACTGGTTCAGGAAAATCTACAGTGGTCAGAAAGATTATAGAGGCGCTTCCAAAAGACGAGGTGGCAGTCCTTCCACAGGATTGCTACTATAACGACAATCATCATATTCCTCTTGAAACTCGCCTTAAGATGAACTATGATGAGCCGAAAGCAATTGATTGGCATCTTCTGACCAAACAGCTCGATGAGCTGAAAGCCGGGAAAGCAATCGACCGGCCTACCTACGACTTCCTTACCTGTTCACGCCTTAAGGAAACTGTCCGCATTGAGCCTCGCGAAGTGGTAGTGGTAGAAGGAATACTCGTGCTTTGCGAAAAGGAATTGCGCGATAGGATGGATGTCAGAGTGTTTGTGGATGCAGATGCCGATGAACGCCTGATACGGGTGATTCATCGGGATTGCATTGAGCGTGGCCGTACGCCAAAAATGGTAATCGACCGCTATCAGGAAACTCTAAAGCCTATGCATGAGCTTCACATCGAACCATCAAAAAGATATGCCGACCTTATTATTCCCCAGGGTGGCAATAATGAAGTTGCCATCAAGTTGCTGACTGACTATATTCGTTCACTTCTTCCATCATTTAAGAACCACAAATGAAGATTTTCCCATTATTCCCCAAGAAAAAGGCCAATGAGCCTACGGTAACTTCTCAATCAGAAACCGACATTCCAATCTCCGACGGCGAGTCTACAGAAGGAGTCGAGGAAGATATCTATAAGACATTGGACGTCTCAGACGAAGCAATTGCCGAAGACATGATTGAGACAGGAGTCATGCCCGACACAATGATTAAGGAGAATGAAGAGAAAATCTTTCTTGATACTCCTGAAGGAGGACTTGAAGAGGAGATTATCGAAGCTGAACCCGAAAAGGGTATTCTTCGGACAAAGGATCTTGTCAAGAAATATGGTAAGCGTACGGTGGCCAACAAGGTCTCAATCTATGTTAAGCAGGGAGAGATAGTTGGTCTTCTCGGTCCAAACGGAGCAGGAAAGACCACTACTTTCTATATGACTACGGGACTAATAACCGCCAATTCCGGAAAGATTTCCCTCAACGATCAGGATATCACAGGATTTCCTGTCTATAAGCGTGCTCAACTTGGAATCGGATATCTTGCTCAGGAAGCTTCTGTATTCCGGAAACTTACTGTAGAAAATAATATTCGTGCAGTCCTTGAAATGACAAAAATGACTAAGGAGCAACAGAAAGAGAAACTTGAGGAACTGATTGAAGAATTCAATCTCCATAAAGTGCGTAAGAATCTTGGCGACCAACTCTCAGGTGGTGAACGTAGACGTACCGAGATAGCAAGATGTCTGGCTATCAATCCTAAATTCATCATGTTAGATGAGCCTTTCGCAGGCGTAGACCCTATTGCAGTGGAAGATATTCAGAGCGTAGTCTACAAACTAAAAGAGAAAAATATTGGAATCCTTATCACCGACCATAATGCTCCTGAGACACTAAGCATCACCGACAGAGCCTACCTGCTCTTTGAGGGACGTATACTTTTCCGCGGCACAAGTGAGGAACTTGCAGAGAATCCTATAGTACGCGAGAAATATCTTGGACGCAACTTCATTTTCCGGCGCAAGAAATTCGACTGATATGAAAAAATTCATCGATATATGCCAATTCATTTTGGTATTAATGGGTCTGATGATATGCGGCCTATTTTTTACCACTCTCATTGGAGTGCTTCCTTTGAAAGGGAATGCCTTGCAATGGAGCATAATTGCGGGGCAAAACATCTTGGCATTCATTGTTCCTGCTTTGCTGACCTGGAAAATGTGTTTCAAGACTAATCCGTTGAAATCTATCGACGCTGAAAAAGTCCCATCGATACAGATGATTGGAATAACGCTATTGATATATTTTGTCGGAATGCCAGCTCTGAATCAGATTGTCTACTGGAATCAAGAGATCAGCCTTCCCGATATGTTTTCGGGTTTTGAAAAGTGGTGTCGCGATATGGAAGACCAAGCAGAGATGCTGACGCAAGGACTCCTAAGCTCCACATCGCTAATGCCTACAATTGTAAACATCCTTCTCATTGGGGTGCTGACAGGTATCGGAGAAGAATTCTTCTTTAGAGGAGCTTTCCAAAAGATGCTGATATGGTGTAAGGTGAATCCTCACGCATCTATATGGACAGCTGCTGTAGTCTTTAGCGCTTTACATTTTCAATTCTTCGGATTTATCCCTCGTCTTCTGCTTGGAGCTTTTTTTGGCTATTTATATTGGTGGAGTGGAAATATTTGGGTTAATTCTTTTGCACACGCTCTTAATAATAGTCTGGTGATTATTTCGACATGGTGCATCAACAAAGGATATCTTTCTGAAGACTTTGATATGTATGGGGTGTCAGAAATTGGATTTCCAACATTAGCCATAATTAGCTTAATTTTAACGGCTGCAATTATTTACCTCCTTTATACCAAGGGTGTGCTTAAAGGAAAAAGAACGTCGCCTCCAGAATTACCTTCCAAAAATTTAGAAAATGCCACCGAAAGCAAATAAAGACCTCTCCTATCGTGATATTCTTGACAGAATAAAGAAGAAAGATTTCGCATCGGTTTATCTCCTGATGGGGGAAGAACCATATTATATTGACCTTATTGTTGATGCTTTGGAGCGAAATGTGGTCAAAGAAGAGAATCAAGCTTTTGACCAACTCGTATTCTATGGAGCAGACTCTGACCTTGATGTAGTCGTTGCAAGTGCGAGGCAGTATCCTGTCATGGGCGACCGTCAGCTTGTCATTTTGAAAGAGGCTCAGACATGTGCCGGATCAAAGACTCAGCTTGACAAGCTCGCCCCTTACATGTCTCAGCCAAACAGGCATGGGGTGTTTGTAGTTGCTTTTAAAGGCGACAATCTGTCGGCAACTTCAGCACTTATGAAAGCGGCTTCAAAAGCTGGAGACAAAGTGGTAGTTTTCAAAAGTCCTAAAATCCGCGATTATCAGCTTTCCGGGCCTATAAAAGAATATTGCAGAATGAAGAAGATCGGGATAGAAGAACAGGCAGTGCAGATACTGATTGAATATGTTGGCAATTCGCTTCAGAAATTATTCGGAGAAATTGACAAACTAATTGTAAGCGCCGGGCCTGGTGCTCAACGTATCACGGCTGAAATGGTCGAAGAAAATATTGGAATCTCTAAAGAGTTCAATAATTTCGAGTTGACCAAGGCTTTATCTACAAAGGATTATCCGAAGACAATGCGTATTCTCGAATACTTTAGAAAGAATCCAAAGAATAATCCCACAGTCATGACGACTTCTATCTTGCAGAAATTCTTCAGTCAATTGGTGGTGGCTCACTATACCGTCGACAAGACCGAGAGAGGATTAATGGAAGCATTGCAGTTGAAGACTCTTTATGCCCTGAAAGAAATTAAAGACGGACTCAGAATGTATACTCCCCGACAATCGCTTGCAGCCATATCCGCTTTGCGAGAATTTGACTGCAAGAGTAAGGGTATAGGTTCTCTGCAAAATGAATACGATCTTCAGCAAGAGCTTATGTTCAAGATTTTCACAGTTTCCTAAGAAGGAATGTTAAACTGGGCAAACCTAAGATATAGTTTTTTATCTCCCGCCTGTGAGAATTTTACCGTGATGACTCCTTCTCCCATGACAAAATCAAGCTTGGTGACAACCCCTTCTCCAAGTTTTGGATGGATAATTGTTGTGCCCACAGGCACTTCCTCCGGACTGTGAGTTCCAGGAGTCCTTCCTCTGTGAGTTGAAGAATATAACTCCGGAGAACTATTTTCTGTAGATGCTGAAAATCCCGAAGTCTTTCTTACGTAAGATGTTCCCGATTTGCGAGACGAGTCGTAGGTCGACGCAAATGACTTCTTTCCGGATGTACGCAAGGAATTATAGCTATCCATCGGATTGACGAAAGTTATTGTCGACGAACTATCTGAAAAATCGGAAGAAGTCTCAACTTGAACGAATTTCTTTCCTATTTCCGATAAGAAACGTGAGGGTCGAGTCTGTACAGTCTGACCATTGCGGAAACGGGTCTTGGCATACGTCAAAGCACAGGTCTCCTTAGCTCTTGTCATTGCGACATAAAGCAGACGTCTTTCTTCCTCCACTTCGTCAATGGAATTCATTGACATTGCCGATGGAAGGAGTTCCTCTTCCACTCCGACTACATAAATATGTTTGAACTCAAGACCCTTTGCCGCATGGCAAGTCATTAGTGTAACTTTTTCATCCGATGTCTCATCAGAAGAATCCTGGTCGGTAGCCAACATTACTTCTGAAAGGAATTCCCGCATGGTATTTCGCTCATTTCCCTCTTCTTGGCGGCTATCAACAAAATCTTTGAGACCGGCAAGAAGCTCTTTAAGGTTTTCTTGTTTACTTATCGATTCAGGAGTATTGTCATGGTTCAAAACAGTCAATATACCACTTCGGTTGAAAATCAGCTGTCCGAGTGAGTATGCATCTGAACCCTTAGAATTGTCGTCAATAAATTCCTGCACCATATCTCGAAAAGCTGCAAGCTTTTTGAGTGTACCTGCATTAACTGCTACTCCTTTGCTTATAGGGTCTTGAAGCACTTGCCATATACTTATGTTAGCAACAGAAGCGGCATCTGAAAGTTTCTTCATTGTTGTATCTCCTATTCCTCTTGCAGGATAATTGATGATGCGTCTTAATGCCTCATCATCATCAGGATTGATTGCAAGACGAAAATAACAAACGGCATCCTTGATTTCCTTACGCTGATAGAACGAAAGTCCTCCAAAGATGCGATATGCTATGTTACGCTTTCTCAAAGACTCTTCCAAAGCACGACTCTGAGCATTAGTGCGATAAAGCACAGCATAGTCTTCGTAAGAATCATGCTGACTAAGCCGAGATTTTGCTATCATGTTAGCGACAAGATAAGCTTCTTCAATATCGGAGTAAGTTGAGAGAATCTTGACTCTATCTCCCTCGTCATTCTCACTATAGACACTTTTCTTCATCTGGCGTGTATTCTTGTCGATGAGACTACCCGCTGCATTGATGATATTTTGAGTAGACCGGTAGTTTCTTTCCAGTTTGAATATCTTCAAATTTGGATATCTCCTCTCCATATTAAGGATATTGCCGATGTTTGCGCCGCGGAAGGAATAAATACTCTGAGCATCATCTCCTACTACACAAAGGTGTTTATGAAGGGCTGCCAACTGTGATATAATAAGGTGTTGGGCAAAGTTTGTATCTTGATACTCATCTACGAGTATATATCGGAAAAACTCCTGATAATGCCTTTTGATATCTGGAAAATCCCGAAGCAATATATTCATGTAGACAAGAATATCATCGAAATCCATAGCATCTGCCCGCTTGCAGCGCTCGCAATATGCCTTGTAGATTTTTCCAGTCATCGGGCGTTTAGCCTTTTTGTCTGCATTGAAATTATCCGGATCTTGCTGATATTGGTCAGGGTCGATCAATGCATTTTTAGCGTTGGAGATTACTGAATGAATCGTAGCGGGTTTATACATCTTCTCATCGAGCCCCATATCCTTAATGATACTTTTAAGGAGTGAACGTGAGTCTGATGTGTCATAAATAGTAAACGATGGCTTAAATCCTATTTCTTCTGCATGTTGCCTTAGAATGCGGAGAAAGATTGAGTGGAAAGTACCCATCTTGAGCTTTGAAGCGATTCTTTCTCCTACGACATCTCTTATTCGGTCTTTCATTTCCCTGGCAGCCTTATTAGTAAAAGTCAATGCAAGTATGCGCCATGGCTCATAGCCTGCCCTGAGGAGATCAACAATCTTATAAGTTAAAACACGCGTTTTGCCTGATCCCGCTCCTGCTATCACAAGAGCCGGACCATCCTTGTAAACTACAGCTTCACGCTGTTGCTCATTGAGAAGATCAAGATAATTATAATTGAGTTCAGACATTCTGATACTTCGATAAAGATTCTTTTCTTAGAAAATTATTATAATTCAGTCGACCATATTGGTATCCGAGGCAAAAATGCATACGATTCAACATCATAATCCATCTTGCAGCAATAGTGAATCAGACCGTTACTGACTATTAGATACTTCGAGCGAAGCACCATATTATACCGCACAATTTGATCGAAAACATTTTGAGTGATAGCTACGGTCGGGGCTTTGTATTCAACAATCACTGCAGGAGTACCATCACTTCGGAAAACAACAGTGTCGCAGCGTCGTCTCGTATTATTGAGAGAAAGAGACACTTCATTTTTCATAAGAGAAGCCGGATAACCGAGGCTTTCGGTCATCCAGGCTGTAAAATGTTGTCTCACGTATTCCTCGGGGGTCAGAGCCACATATTTACCACGTAATGGATCAAAAACTTTCAATATTTTTCCAACCATCCGTAGTCGCAGCTCTATTGATGGAAGGTTCAATGGTGGTTGCTCTGTCACTTATAATGAGGGTCAAAAAGAGTATTTAGAAGATGTGCAAGTCGAAGTCCGCCTTTCAGGAGTTGCTGCTCAATGACAGGAGTCCATTCAGCAATATAGTCATAGCTAATGTTTGTGCCCTCGGGAGTTTTCTCGTATATTTCAGTCGCGTATGCAAAAGTTTCCTTTCCCCAATCGTCGGGATCAGTGGATGAAATGATGAGAGCCTCTTCATCTTTTGATGCGCGGTCGATTTGGTCTTGCCATTCAGTATAAGTCCAATTGTGAGCAGACTCCACTACGCTACTGTCCCAAATACCATGCAGATTTCTGTCACTGTTGAAATATTTCACCTTGACACTGTTTCCGCCACGGTCGGACAGATGACCCATGTGCATCGGTTGATGTATATCTCCCAAGAAATGCACAAGAAGCTTCAATGCGAGCTGTTTTTCCTCCAATGTACAATTTGGATCTTCAAGTATTGCATACTGAGCCTTGATAGCTGTTGTGACATCTCCACTTTCATTTCGTGGGAATGTGTCGTAGTCATGCCCTGCATCGATATTGCGATAATGCCAAGTCTTAGTATATTCATACTGAGGAGTATGGCAGGCATTGTCTGCCCAGTTAGCCCAATAGACGATAGACTTGCCTCCTAAGATGGAGTCGCATGCAGCTTTTGCAGCAGGAGTAAGGTGTTTTTCCGCAATGAAAGCAGTGACATCATGCCCTTTCTGGCCCCAAGCGAATGCTGTGGCAGACATTGAAATCATTATTCCGAATGAGAGTATAGACTTAGCGTTCATATAAATTTCTCTGAATTTTATGCACAAAATTAGGAAAAAATCTTGAATTACACAACTTTCTTGCAATAAAAAAAGATACTATTCGCACCATATAAAGGATTGGATTGTTATAATATCATAATAAATCTATAAAATTAATATTATGAAAAGCAAGAATTTGACTTATACAGGTATTGTGACCCTGATTTTGGGCATAGCCCTGCTGTTTATGCAGGCTACCGCCATCAATATTGTAGTGATGGTAGTAGGAGGAGCTTTCCTTTTGTCGGCTCTTATTGATTTGATTGTTGTGTTCAGAAGTAAAGCTACTCTCGAAGTGAACGGAGAAAAGAAATCCGCAACATCCATTTCAATCATATCTACGCTGACCGCAGTAGCAACCGGTGCACTTGGTCTTTGGATGCTATTGAGACCGGCAAGTTTCAGCTCATTGCTCGTCTATGTATTTGCTGCAATAATCCTTCTCGCAGGACTCTACCACATCAGTATGCTTGGATTCGGATTTAGAAATGCCAGATTCCCATTTGCATTCTACATCCTTCCTATCCTGCTTGTGGCCACAGGAGTAGTGATCTTCGTTCTCGGTCCGGTAAAAATGATGAATGCAATAGTACTCGTGACAGGTATCGCCCTTATTGTCTACGCAGTCTGCAACTTCCTTGAAGCAGCCGGAGAATCCAGCTACGCGAGAGCCGAAAATAATTGAAATCCCATAGCTAACGAATAACAAGGTCGGAGAATTGCATCCCCGACCTTTTATTATATAGTTTCATACATTATAATTCTTCACGGAGGAAACGGGAAGTGGGGGTGTCGAGGAGCGACATCTCTTCGGGAGTGCCACAGGCTACCAATTGACCTCCTTCCTTGCCTCCTTCCGGTCCCATTTCAATGAGCCAGTCGGCTGATTTTATTACGTCGAGATTGTGTTCTATCACAACCATCGTGTTACCTTTGTCAACGAGCTTGTTGATGACTCCGAGAAGCACCTTAATATCTTGGAAGTGAAGTCCTGTCGTCGGTTCATCCAGAATAAAAAGAGTTCGTCCGGTATCCTTCTTAGCTAATTCAGTAGCAAGTTTCACACGTTGGTTTTCGCCACCACTAAGCGTACTTGACGGCTGACCTAACTTAATATAACCAAGACCTATCTCTTGAAGCACTTTAATCTTCTTCAATATTGAAGGCACATTCTCAAAGAACTCCACTGCCTGATTGACTGTCATTTCCAAAACATCAGCAATAGATTTACCTTTATATCTCACTTCAAGAGTCTCTCGATTGTATCTTTTGCCATGACATTCCTCACATGGCACAAGCACATCTGGAAGGAAGTTCATTTCAATCGTACGATAACCGTTTCCTTTGCAAGTCTCACAACGTCCACCACTCACATTGAATGAGAAACGTCCCGGCTTATATCCTCGAATCTTGGATTCCGGCAGCTCCATAAAGAGTTTACGGATATCTGTGAAGACACCGGTATATGTTGCAGGATTCGACCTTGGAGAACGTCCGAGAGGTGATTGATCGACCGTCACCACCTTATCGACATTTTCTATTCCTTCAACATCATTGTATGGAAGAGGAGCAGTATTCGATCTATAAAACTTCTGGCTCAATATTGGCTGGAGAGTTCCATTGACAAGACTTGATTTACCCGAACCGGAAACACCTGTCACACAGATGAACTTTCCAAGAGGGAAGGCTACATCAACATCTTTCAGGTTATGGCCAGAAGCACCTTTGATAGTCAAATTCTTTCCATTTCCTTTCCTTCTTTCAGATGGAATTTCGATTGATTTCTCTCCATTAAGATAAGATGCAGTAAGAGTATGAGTCTTCTTCATCTCTGAAGGAGTGCCCTGAAACACAACATTACCGCCCTTACGTCCTGCTCCCGGACCTATATCAACAATATAGTCGGCTTCATTCATTATATCCTTGTCATGCTCTACAACAATGATTGAATTCCCATTGTCGCGAAGTTGCTTTAGGCTATTGATCAATCTTTCATTATCACGCTGATGAAGTCCGATTGATGGTTCGTCAAGAATATACAGAACGTTGACAAGCTGACTGCCAATCTGAGTAGCCAGACGTATACGTTGGCTCTCTCCTCCCGAAAGTGAAGAACTTGGACGATTGAGAGAAAGATAATCAAGACCTACATCGAGAAGGAATTTTAATCGAGAACGGATTTCTTTCAAGATTTCTACAGCAACGAGACGCCGCTGACTATCTACACGATCTTCAAGTCCTTGTGTCCACTCATAGAGTTCCTTGATATCCATGCTTGCCACGTCTGCAATATTCTTATCGTCTATGAAATAATGAAGAGATATCTTATTCAGCCGTTGCCCACCACATTCCGGACAAACTGCACGAGTGTAAAACTGTTCACTCCATTTTTTTGCCTCACTTCCAAAATCGTCGGATTGTTGGGCCTCAATATACTTTACAAGCCCCTCATAATTGGAAGTGTAAGAATAAGTTTGTATTGAAGCATTTTCAATGACAAGACGTGAATCAGTTCCATTCAGAATCTCATCAAGGGCTTCCTCCGCAAGATTTTTAATTGGCGTTTTCAGAGTTGCTCCATAAATCTTGCAAATAGCTTCAATCTGCATAAATACAAGACTACTCTTGTATTTTCCAAGAGGTACTATGCCACCTTCATATATGGATTTATTCCTATCAGGGATAATCTTGTCAACATCAACAATATTGACTTCTCCCAAACCTTTGCAACGGCGGCACGCGCCCTGAGGGGAGTTGAAAGAGAAATTATGAGGGGCAGGCTCAGGATAAGAGAGACCATTTTCAGAATCCATCAGTAATAAAGAGAAATGATGAAGTTGACCTGACTCCATATCAATAACCATCATCTGCTTGTCACCCTGTTTCAAAGCTTCTTCCACAGCCTTTTTCAGCCGGTCTTGTTCATTTTCTCTTACTTTTAGGCGATCTATTACAAGCTCAATATCATGATTTTTGTAACGGTCTGTCTTCATCCCGAATGCGAGTTCACGGAGTTCTCCATCGACGCGAACATTAAGATAACCTTTCTTGCGTAGATTTTCAAACAACTCCTTATAATGACCTTTACGATTTCTAACAAGAGGGGCAAGCACATAAATCTTGCGGTCAGCAAATGTCTTGCTGACCATATCCACAATCTTCTCTTTGGTATATTTCACCATTGGTTTACCACTAATATAGCTTCGTGGTTCGCCAAGGCGTGCAAATAGAAGACGGAAAAAGTCATAAATTTCAGTAGTCGTTCCTATTGTAGACCTCGGATTGTTGTTTGTAGTCTTCTGTTCTATACTTATAACGGGGTTTAGACCAGTGATTTTATCTACGTCAGGACGCTCCAGACTTCCGAGAAGATTTCGGGCGTAAGCAGAAAAGGTCTCTATATAACGACGCTGGCCTTCGGCAAATATTGTGTCGAAAGCAAGCGAAGATTTCCCACAACCGCTCAACCCAGTGATGACACTGAGAGAGTTGTGTGGTATTGTAACATCTATATTTTTCAGGTTGTGGACTCTCGCACCGGAGACTTCGATGCGGTCCGCTGCCTTAAGATTTTCATTCATAGTATTTAGTAGAAACTTGTAGGGACACACGACTCGTGCGTCAACTTTAACTTATAACAAATATCGTGCCATTATTGCTCAGGAGTGGTAGAAGTGGCAGTCCTACCTACAAATTTCACGATATTTATGTCTCCGCTTTTCTTATATTTCTTACCGTCAGTGCCTGTAGCCTCTATTACATAGAAGAAAACTCCGGAATCAACCGTCTTGCCTCGAACTTTCCCGTCCCAACCTTGTTCCGGGGATGTCAGATGACAAACTTGATGACCTTGACGGTCAAAAATTGAGCATTGGAAAGACTGAAGCGAACGATATGCTACTTTCCATTCGTCGTTGACACCGTCTCCATTGGGTGAGAAAGCATTTGGAATCTTAAGCTGGCTCTCTCCTATCGTCACTTCATAAATATCACTGACGTATTCGCAACTGCCATCTGAATTACTGCCTATATAGCGAACATAGTGAGATCCTTCTTCAAGGAAAGTGTAGTCAAGGTCTTGTGTAGTAAATCGAAAATCGATATTTTCAAATTCCGAGTCTCTTGTCAATTGCCATTCGTTGTGTATGACTCCGTCGGTGACGTAAGCTTGAAAACTTATATCGCATGGTGCGGAACCTCCAAGACCTTCGTTATCCCCTGCTCCTATTTGGTTGCTTCCTGCGACTGTTTCAGATCCATCGTCAGCGTTAGATCCTGAATTCTGTTGAATTGCAAATGTCCTGGCATCGACAGAAGTCGGACTTACCGTCACTGTTTCAACTGATTCTTCCCAATTCCATGCCTTAAGAAACTTATCACCGGTTATTTTGAATGTTGATGCGCAGTAATTTGGAGGAGAAAGACGGTATTCTGATTGGAGACTTTCATATTTCTTCACCACTTCCTTGTCATAGAAATTCCCTTGTTCTGAGCCATCCTTCCATTCTTGAGTGTTATATTCAATTGAGATTTCTTGATCAAGAGTCTTTTGCATCCCATTGATGGTGAAATATCTTATTGGATCTCCTGTACCCGTAACGCTTATGATGGTCACTCCACATTCTTGATCAGATGCGGGAGCAGCCGATTGCAGTTTAAGACGATGAGGTAAATAGTCAGTGATCCAGAAGCAATATCTTCGGTCTCCATCTTCCACGATGTATCCTTTGTCTCCTTCCAATGAAGTGAGAGTACTTGTATTGCCATCCTGATTCGATGCCACTTCTTCAGCATGTCCACCTCCAAGATTTCCGTATTGAAGCCAATTGATCCGATTGCCCGACGAGGATGTATATGAGGCAGTGACGCCCTCTATAGAGTAGAGGACATATATCTTTTCGAGACCAGTGGATTTTTCCGGAGTCACTTCCAGCACCTTCAATGAATTTCCACTGAAAGAAAGAGACTGCGACATAACGAGGCCAGAACCTAAATAGAGAGATATGAAAAAAAGTGATGTTTTACGTTTCATAAATCTATAACGTAAAACATCACAAATTAAGTATGATTATTTAAACGATTATGAGAAAAGATTTGCTATGTTAAAAGCAACCACTGCCAATATCCAAGCGAGAGCCGTATTATAGACGAGAGAGAACACTCCATATTTCCAATTGCCTGTCTCTCTTATAGTCGCTGTGAGCGTTGCCACGCATGGGAAATAAAGCAACACGAAAACAAGGAATGCTATAGCTGAAGCCGTGGTAAATGGTGCTTTTCCTGTTAATGGAGATGGTGTCTTTAGTCGCTCGCTAAGAGCATCTGCATCGTCATCTCCAACATAAAGAACACCCATGGTAGATACAACCACTTCTTTAGCTGCCATACCTGCAATCAAAGATACACAAGATTGCCAGCCAAGTTCCATTGGCCGCACGACCGGTTCACAGACCTTACCTATGCTTCCCAGTATCGAATGTTCCTGCTGATAGGAGTGCAAAACAAGCTCATTTATTTCTTCTGGTGACTTTTCATTAAGTTCATCTGAAGGCATCTCCGCTAAGGTATTCTCCAGATAAGATTGAGGAATCTGCTGAAAAGAGTATCTTGGGAAATAAGACAATGCCCAGATGATGATTGACGCTACGAGAATCAAACCACCCATCTTCTGAAGATACTGCTTAGCTTTCGACCACATGCTACGCACTACCGCTTTATATGTCGGGACACGATATGGCGGCAGTTCCATCACAAAAGGAGTCTCATCAGCCTTAAACCAGAACTTCCTTAGCATTTTAGCAGTAAGAATAGCCACAATAATTCCCAACAAATAGAGTCCGAAAAATACTATCGCCCCATGATGGGGGAAGAATGCACCTGCGAGTAGCACATAAATCGGGAGCCTTGCGGAGCAAGACATGAAAGGAAGTATCAATATGGTTATCAATCTGCTTGAACTACTCTCGATGATACGCGTAGACATAATTGCAGGTACATTACATCCAAAACCAGTGACCAATGGAATGAAACTCTTTCCATGGAGTCCCATCTTATGCATAAGCTTATCCATTATGAACGCGACCCGGGCCATATAGCCTGAATCTTCCATAAAGGATATAAAGAAGTATAGGATAAGGATATTTGGAAGAAATACTATAACTCCTCCTACTCCTCCTATTATTCCATCAAGAATAAGGTCTTTCAACGGACCATCCGGCATATATTGGGATAAAAGTCGGGAAATCCAACCTACAAGGTCTTCTATCCACTCCATTGGGTAAGAACCAAGTTCGAATGTACACCAGAAAATGAAGAACATTGCCGCAAGGAATATAGGGAAACCGAAAAGCTTATTGGTCACTACCGCGTCTATTATCTTTGTAGTTTTCTCTTCATGGACCAAATCACCCACGAGAGTTTCGGCAAGCGCTCCCTGGATAAAGCCATATTTATTAGCAGCTATGGCAGTCTGCACATCTTCATTAATTTTCTCCTTTATTTCGGTAGCTACCCTATCTCGGTCTTTAATGATTTGATTGTAATCAGGAGTGTTCCTAATCAACAGTTCTGCTTCCGGATCTCCCTCGAGGAGTTTGATAGCGAGATAACGGGTTGCAAAATGAGGAGGCACATTCGGTTCTGCTTTTAAATCGGCTCGAAGGACATCCACACCTGCCTCAATCTCCGAGCTCATCTTGACATGGATATGCCGAGTGTCAGGATGACTCATTTCATAGACTTCAATGACTGTGTCAAGAAGATCGTGTACTCCCCTTCCAGTTGACGCAACTGTAGGAATAATAGGTACTCCGAGCATTGCTCCAAGTTCCTTATACTTCAATGTTGCTCCGGATTTCTCAAGCTCGTCATACATGTTAAGGGCTATTACCATCGGACGGTTCATGTCGATAAGCTCAGTAGTCATGTAAAGGTTTCGCTCGAGATTTGAAGCAACAATAACATTGATCATCACGTCAGGCGTCTCATCCCTAAGGTATCTTACCACGTATTGTTCTTCAGGACTATATGCTGATAGGGAATAAGTCCCGGGAAGGTCCACTATGTTGATTCGATATCCTTTATAATTAAGGTGTCCTGACTTTGCATCGACTGTCACACCAGCATAGTTGCCGACATGTTCATTTGCTCCACTTACTATATTAAATAGGGAGGTTTTGCCACAATTCGGATTGCCAAGAAGTGCTACATTAATGATCTTATCGTGACGCACTGCATGAGCAGCATCCTCATCATGTTGGGCAGTGGCTTTTTTTTCTGCCTTATCCGCATCAGTCTCGTGTTCATGCCATTCCTGAAGAGGCATTATCTCTATCATCGATGCTTCCAGCCTTCTCAAAGAGACTTCATAATCCATCAAAGCATATTTGATAGGATCCTGAAGTGGAGCATTGAGCATACAAGTTACCTCTCTGCCTCTTACAAACCCCATCTCCATTACCCTTTTTCGGAATGCACCATGTCCGAGTATTTTGGTTATAACGCCGGTCTCGCCCGGTAAAAGGTCGACTAATCTCATTTTCGTTATATAGACTTATTCTAAATAAATGCAAAATTACAAAAAAACATCCACATTATCAATACCCAATTTTGAGTTATTTGAGTTGTCAGGTTGTCGGGTTGGCCAGTTGTCAAGGGGGAAAGATTTATTCAGGATGGTTTGGAGGGAGACAGTTCGATGACTTCACAGTCTTTCATATCGTGGCCATCAATTGTCAATTTTACCAATGTCCGTACACTATGCCAACCGTAGATTCCCGCTGCTCCCGGATTGATATGAAGTAATTGTAGTTCTTTATCATAAATTATCTTTAAGATATGGGAATGGCCATCAACCATAAGATCGATATGGTTTTCGATAAGTAAGTGCTTCATTCCTTTACTCCACTTTCCAGGATAACCACCAATATGAGTAAGAAGCACCTTTACACTTTCTACTTCAAAAATCTCAAGCTCAGGACATTTTCGACGCACCAACCCATGGTCAATGTTTCCAGCAACAGCATTAACTACTGGCACAATATCTTGAAGCTTCTCTATGATTGCATAGTCACCTATGTCACCAGCATGCCATACTTCATCACAATCGCTGAAATGCACAGCATACCTGTCATCCCAACATCCATGTGTGTCGCTCAATATTCCTATTCTTTTCATGAGTGCAAAAATACTAAAAAAGATCGATTTTTTTCTTCATTTTAAGAAAAAACGAATTTTTTCAAAAAAAATCGTCTAAAAATTTGGAGGAATAAAAAATTTATCATAATTTTGCAGTGTATTACTACACTAATACACCATTACATTAATAAAGATAGTTGTTATTAATTAAAGATAAGAAAAGATGATTTCATTAAAAAACGTATCTTACCGCTATACTGGAAGCAAGAGAGATTCCATAGCTGACTTCAGCATGGAACTCTCTTCCGGAAAGATTGTCGGTTTGCTTGGAGCCAACGGCGCCGGCAAGAGCACTCTGCTCTATCTAATTTCAGGCCTTCTTAAAGCAACTTCAGGAACTGTAAATGTCAATGGGTTTAATCCTTGGGATAGGAATCCTGATTTCTTAAGTCAGATTTTTCTCGTTCCTGAAGAATTCGACATTCCTTCTATTTCTCTGAAGGCATACGTGAAGGCTTACTCACCATTCTATCCCAACTTCTCTGAAGAATCTCTCAAAGAGGCATTGTTCCATTTCAATCTCACGCCAGAAATCCATCTTGGAGCCCTCTCGATGGGTCAGAGAAAGAAAGCTTTCCTTGCTTTTGCCCTTGCCTGCCATACACCTGTCCTTCTGATGGATGAGCCAACCAATGGTCTTGACATCCCGGGAAAAAGTGAATTCAGAAAAGCAGTCATTCAGACAATGAACGAAGATAGGTCAATCATCATCTCCACTCACCAAGTTAGGGATCTGGACCAACTTCTCGACCACGTCACAATAATGGATAATACCGGCATACGACTTGATGAATCTATAGCAAATCTCCAAGAAAAATTCCTTTTTGGTCTCGCTCCTGTGCTTCCGGAGAATGGTGTCATCTGGAGCGAACAGGTAATGGGGGGTTATGCTTTCATGAAGATGCGTACTCCTGACCAACTTGAGACAGAAGTTAACCTCGAGGCTCTCTTCAACTATATCTATAATAGTAATCCCAAAATGGCATAAAGCAATGGAAACAACACCATTAAATGAAAATAACATATTCTCATGGGAGCGTTTCGTCACTCTTATGAAAGCTGACTATGTGGTCAACAAGAGCAATTACATAAAAATTATTATAGCAGCTTGCGGATTTTTCATAGCTCTAGCTATTCTAATTAGCATAATCGCAATCATTGACATTAATAGCTTCAAACATTCCGGTTTCGATTCTATAATTAAAAGTAAGCAGGATTCTTTCGGTTCGACATATTTGGTGATATCAATATGGATTTTTAATATCGGTCTAACAATATTGGGTTCACTTACTTTCAATAATCTGAGTTCTAAGAGAAAACGCATTTCGGCATTTATGATCCCAGCATCAAGAGTAGAGAAATTCAGTCTGAGGTTCTTGGAATATATTGTAGTGGGAACTATCACACTAATTTTGGGTTTCCTAATTGGTGCACTGATATGCGAAATTGGATTTGGTGGAGGAAGTCCAATAGTTGAAGACATTAGAGAATTCATAGATTCAGATCATTCATGTACAATAATTTCAGCATTCGCTCTTTGGGCATTTTTAGGATGTTCACTCTATGCTCTTGGGAGCTCTCTTTGGCCAAAACTGTCATGGGTCAAAACTTGGGTTGCGCTTTTGATACTTGAATGGATTGGTGCTATTTTTATGATTTTCATTTCCGCTGCCGATCTCTCTTGGTTTACTTTCTTTCAATTCTGGGACCATCACATCACTTTATTGAAATGGACTGGACTTACCTCTCTCGCTCTTATCAATATAGTATGCTGGATATTTGCATGGTTGCGTTACCGCAATACTCAGATAATTCAGAGATTTATGACAAAATAAAATATGATACAAACAGATAACAGACCTATATATGTCAGGCTTGCAGACCAGATATGCGACCGGATCCTTCTCGATGAATATCGGGAGCTTGAACGCATTCCAAGCGTCAGGGAATATGCGGTCACTCAGCAAGTCAATCCGGCGACAGCTGCCCGAGCATTCGAGATCCTTGAGCGACAAGGAGTCATTTTCAATAAGCGCGGTCTTGGTTTCTTTGTAGCTGAGAATGCTGTAGAAATCATCAGGAAAATAAGACTTGATACTCTTCTTGGTGAGGAAAGCAAATTATTTTTCGCTCGTCTGGCAGTTCTCGAAGTAACACCAGACCAACTCAGGGATATGTATGCACTATATTTATCATCTAAATAATAATTCATCACGCATAAGTGATTCCTCAGAAATTATTTGAATATGTATTTACGGATTTTTGTGAATTATATGAATAATAACTGATAAATTACTGCTCCTTGGAGATGTTAAATAATTTTTATTGAAAAATTGACTTTCCTTGTCACATTTTTGGAAAAAAATCGTCTATATAATAAAGAAACAAAACTAAATGATTATGAACATATCAGCATTAACTACAGGATTGGCAATATGTGCCGCAATTCTTTTATCGGGTTGCTCTATCAATGGAATAGCTAATTCCAACGTCAGTATTATGGGTAATGATGGGGATGCTTCCGTGAATAAAACCATCAAAATCAGCGATTTCAATGAGATTGAAGCTTCGCAAGCGATCAAGGTTATCTTTGTTCAAGGACCTAATGAGGGCATAGCTAAAGTATCCACTACTCCATCAGCAGAAAAATATCTGAAAGTGGAAGTAAAAGACCAGACTCTCAAAGCATATTATGCTAATCCGGATGGGAATAAGGATGTGAAGATAAAGGGACCATCCATCATTAGAGTCTCAAGTCCTACCTTGAATGAAGTTGATCTTTCATCAGCTGCAAGTGTGACCGTAGAAAGTGACTTGAAATTGAATGGGACATTGGAAATAGATCTGAGCAGCGCTTCATCTTTCAACGCCAAGAACATAGCTTGCTCAAAACTGGATGCCGATTTTTCAAGTTCAGCATCTGCCTACATAGCTTCTCTTACAGGAGATCTCGATGCCGAAATATCGAGTGCCTCTTCATTAGAAGTGGCAAGTATGAAGGGTGATTTAGAGGCGGAGGCCTCAAGCGCTGCTTCCATCACCATTGATGCCATCACTACCTCCATTGTCAAAGCCGAAGCCTCAAGTGCCGCTTCCATTAAGCTTGCAGGAATCGCGGGAGGCAACATCGATGCCACAGCCTCAAGCGGAGCGAAAATAAAATTATCCGGAAAAGCCAACTCTCTCAGCAAAAACGCCTCCTCCGGAGGTTCCGTCAAGCACGACAATCTGACTCTTTCCCACTGATTCCAATAAACTTAATGATAAAGGCTCCTAACCGTAATTCACTCGGTTAGAAGCCATTTTTTCTTCTAATTAATCATACCATCCTTCATGCGAGGTAAATATGTCAAGATACATTCTTCTTGTATGTTTATTTAAGTCACTGACGGTTTGAAATTCAAATCCAATTTTATCTTGATAAAAACT